>DAICZP010000038.1 GCA_027311065.1 Thiomonas sp.
TCCCAGCACGGGCGGGGGGGCAACGTAGACGGGCTGCCGCGGCATGACGATCACGGGCTGCGGTGGTGGGACAACGATCATGGGTGGATCATCACCATACCAGCCGGGATTCCACCCCCACCCATATGGGGCCACCCCGACACCGATCCTCCAATGCACATCAGCCCGCGCTGGCAGCACCCCCGATCCAGCCAGCGCGATGACGATCGCGGCGTGACGAATACCTGCCGGAATGCGCTCCATGGTCATCTCCTTCGCTGGTTTCACGCGCCACCACCAAGCTGGCAACCGCTGCCGGCAGCGTCACCGATCCCCGCCGTGCATCGGGTCGCCCCGGCCGTCATGCCCGTCACCGTGATCATGCCCGCCGCCGTGATCATGCCCGTCGCCGCGGCCGCGCCCCTCGTTCGGATGACGCTGCTCGTCGCCGCGACCAGGAAACTGGCGGTGCTCGGTACCGTTCCAGCGCTGTTGCGGCGCCGGACGAAACTGACGCCAGTGCTCCTCGTTGGCGTGGCTGCGCGCCTCGTCCTGGTATCGTCCCCAGTCGCGGCCGTCAAAGTGACGCAGTTGTCCCGGCGGACGATCCAGGCGGCGCCATGGACCGCCATAATCGCGGCCTGAATACCATCCGCCGCGGTCAAAATAGTAGTACGCGCCGCCGAGATAAAAGATCTGCTGCTGGATGCCGAGCGCGACATAAGCGCCGAGCTGGGGCAGCCAGACCATGGGCGGCGCCGGCGCCGCCACCATCTGTGGATAACCGGGCGCTGGTGCGTACACCGGCGGCGGCGCACCAATATTCAGCTGGATGCTGACCGGCGGCCCGCCCGCATGCGCGGCCGTGGCCAAGGCCAAGGCCGCCAGTGCCGTCAGGACGAGGCCGCCTGCGTGCACGGTGCGTCGGGTGGTGAAATTCATCGTCATTCCTTTGTACGGTTCGAGATACGGCGTGGCGCCGCGACCACCCCCCGACAATTCATTGTGATTGCATCCGCAGCCCATCGACGCGGGCATTTTGAAATGTGATGTTTGCATTGCGCTGTTTCTGGAATATTTCCAGAGTTTCCGACCAGGATGGGCCCCGTCGTCACCCATACTGAAATCAGGGGTGCTATCCACGCGGACCAGCATCCGCGTAGACTGGTTCGCCATGAAAAGTTCCATCAGTACCACTCGAACCGTCGATGCTGCGCAAGCCGAGGAGGCCGTGCGCACGCTGCTGCGCTGGGCCGGCGACGACCCCACGCGGGAAGGACTCCAGGATACGCCCAAACGCGTGGTCAAGGCGTACCGGCAATGGTTTTCCGGTTACGCCGCGGATCCGTTGGCCGAGCTTGAGCGCACCTTCAAGGAAGTGGGCGGCTACGACGAAATGGTCATCCTGCGAGACATCCCGTTCGAAAGCCACTGCGAGCACCATCTGGCGGCCATCAGTGGGTACGCGCATGTCGGCTATCTCCCCGGTGACCGGGTCGTCGGCATCAGCAAGCTTGCCCGCGTGGTTGACGCCTACGCGCGACGCTTGCAGGTACAGGAGAAACTCACGGCCCAGATCGCGCAGTGCGTGGCGCAAGGGTTGCGACCGCGCGGCGTCGGCGTCGTGATCGAGGCGACGCACGCGTGCATGAGCACCCGCGGGGTGCACAAGCACGGGGTGACGATGGTGACAAGCACCATGCTGGGCGCGTTCCGCGAGGATCCCCGCACCCGCAGCGAATTCATGCGCCTGATCGGCAAATAGCGCCGATTCCCGCGTCCGTGTGCCAGGGCGGCTGCAGTCGGATCAACCCGGGTCGAACACGAACATCGCTTCGGATGCGAGCAAGTTCGGCAGGATGTGCACCTCACGCCCGGCGTGAAGACCGAATGCCTCGCGCACCCGCAATGCGCATTTCGCCGTCAGCACAGCAAAATCGGCATGTGTGGCGACGCGCAGATTCGGTGTGTCGTACCACTCGTAAGGCAATTCTTTGGTCACCGGCAGCCGTCCAGACGCGACCTGCATACGGATGCGCCAGTAAGCGAAATTGGCGAAGGTGGCGATGCCCATACGTCCGACCCTGGCGGCCTCACGGAGTGCCGACTCGGTGTTACGCAGGTTGGGGAGCGAGTCGATCAATAGCACCACATCGAAGCTACCATCGGCGAACATCGACAAGCCTTGGTCGAGATCGAGCTGCAAGACATCCACGCCCCGCCGAGCGCAGGCGACGACTTTGTCAGGATCGATTTCCACCCCTTGCACCGAGCACCCGCGCTTGTCGCGCAGGTGCGCCAGCAATGCCCCGGCACCGCACCCAAGGTCGAGCACCCGGCTGCCCGGCGGCACGCGGGAGGCAATGATGTCGAGACGCGCATTCATGCCACGTCCTCCAGTGCGAGATCGCGGGTGATGCGCTCAAAATAAGCCCGGATCACGTCGTGGTAGTGCGGTTCATCCATGAGAAAAGCATCGTGGCCGTGGGGCGACGCGATCTCGGCATAGCTGACTTCACGCCGGTTGGCGAGCAGTGCCCGGACGATTTCACGCGAGCGCTCAGGCGAGAAGCGCCAGTCGGTGGTGAAGCTCACCAGCAGGAACCGCGCGCGCGCGGAGGCCAGCGCGGCTGCCAGGTCCCCGCCGTGCTCGGCCGCCGGGTCGAAGTAATCGAGCACCCGGGTCAGCAGGAGGTAGGTGTTTGCGTCGAAATACCCGCTGAATTTCTCACCCTGATGGCGCAAATAACTTTCAATCTGGAAATCGACGTCATAGCCGTAACCCAGCGCACCTCCGCGCAGACTGCGGCCGAACTTGCTCGCCATGGTGTCGTCGCTCAGATAGGTGATGTGCCCGATCATGCGCGCGACGCTCAGTCCCTGGCGCGGCACCACGCCATGCGCGTAATAGTCTCCACCATGGAATTCGGGGTCGGTGATGATGGCACGCCGCGCCACTTCGTTGAAGGCAATGTTCTGCGCCGACAGGCTTGGTGTCGTCGCGCACGCCACGCAATGGGCAACGCGTTCGGGATGGCGCATGGTCCAGCTCAGCGCCTGCATGCCACCAAGACTTCCACCCATGACCGCCGCCAGGCGTGTCACCCCCAAGCGGTCGAGGACCCGCGCCTGGGCGTCGACCCAGTCCTCGACGGTGATGACGGGAAACCGGCTCCCCCATGGGCGTCCCGTCGCCGGATCGATGCTGGTCGGCCCGGTGGAGCCGAAACATGACCCCAGGTTGTTGACCCCGATCACGAAGAATCGGCGGGTATCCAGCGGCTTGCCCGGCCCCACCATGTTGTCCCACCAGCCGGCGGTCTTGGGATCCTCGCCGTACATGCCCGCGACATGATGACTGGCGTTGAGCGCATGACACACGAGGACCGCGTTGGTAGCGTTGGCGTTGAGGGTGCCATACGTTTCCACCATCAACGCATACCCCGGCATGACGGCTCCGCTGCGCAGCGGCAGCGGTGTATCGAACGCCATGCGTTGCGGCTGCGGCGCAGGCGCTGAAACCTGGGTAGCTGGTGACAGGCAGGACATGGGGATTCCCAAATAAAAAACCGGCGTTTCGCGCCGCAGTGTGGCAGCGAAATTGCCGGTTGCATTCGCTGTCTTAGCTGCATTTGTATGGCGCCCGCAAGCCCAGGGCAAATCGGCGCATGCACGCAAGTATATGCGGGCACAATGGGTTGCATCGACCGCGCCCAGATCTGACCGCACTCGCGCAAAATCGAAATGCGGCACAAACATGCGGCATCGGCCCGCAATGACAACAACCAAGGAATCGTCCATGAGCAGGCGGCATAAACCACTGGCAATGCGCAACTTCCCGTCCGCGCGGGAAGAGGCGTCGAAAGTCACAGCCCCTTCACGCTATGCCGGCCCAGAAAGCAGCTATCGCCTCGCATTTACAGATACCGCCTTTCTGCTGCAGGACGATCTTCGACCGGTCCGCATGCAACTCGAACTGCTCAAGCCCGAAATGGTCCAACGCCAGCACGGCGTCGAAGCGACCATCGTCATTTTCGGCAGCGCGCGCATCAAGAGCCCCGAGGTCGCGGCACGCATCCTGCGCGAGGCCGAATCAGGGGGCAATCCCCAGGAAATCGGGCTGGCCCGCCATGGCATGGCGATGTCGCGCCATTACGACGAGGCGCGCCGTTTTGCCGCGTTGGTGACCGAGGCCTCGGCGAGCCTCGAGCAGCCGATGTTCGTTGTCACAGGGGGCGGTCCCGGGGTGATGGAAGCCGGCAACCGGGGCGCGCACGAGGCCGGTGGCGTCAGCATCGGCCTGAACATCGTGTTGCCCCATGAAGAACGACCGAACCCCTACATCACTCCCGAGTTGTGCTTTCAGTTCCACTACTTTGCCCTTCGGAAAATGCATTTCCTGATGCGCTCAGTGGCGCTTGTGTGTTTCCCAGGCGGATTCGGCACTCTGGATGAATTATTCGAGGTGCTAACCCTGACCCAGACCGGCAAGATCCGCAAACGCCCCATCCTGCTGTTCGACCGCGACTACTGGACATCCCTGATCAACTTCGATCACCTCGTGCAGACCGGCATGATTGCGGAGCAGGATACGCGACTGTTCCACTTCGTCGAGAGCGCAGAAGAGGCCTGGGATGTGCTGCGCCATGCGTTCGGACTCGACACCGCCGAGGCGGAAGGCGTTCCCGCCGAAAGTGGTGGAGCATGACGCGGGGGTGATCGAGCTTCAGCCCCCCTTGCGACAAGGTGACCGCGTCTCAGGGGCTGCGCGCCGGGGCGCCACGCAGCAACAGCACCAGACCCGCGGCCAGTACCACGACGCCGATGACCTCGACGCGCCCAGGCCGCTCGCCCAGGAGCGCCCAGGCCAGCAACACCCCGACCAGAGGAATGGCCAGGCTCGACAGACCTGCCACAGCCGCCGGCAGCCTTTGCACCACCAGCAGCCACAGCGTCCAGGCCAGCCCCGACGCCAGCACGACGTTGTAGGCAAGTGCCGCGAGCAGTGGGGTCGACCAGACGAGTGGATGCTGGGGTATGAACAAGGCCAACGGCACCAACGCAATCGTACCCAGGAGCATCTGCCACGCCGTGAGGCGCAGAGGCGAAAGCCCCGCTCCCTGGCCGGCGAACAGGCGCTTGGCCGCCACCGTGCCGGCGGCCCAGCTGACGCCACCAGCCAGCGCCAAGGCTCCGCTGAACAAACCCACCGATGCGTTCCATGGTTGCAGGATCAGGACCAGACCGGCGGCGGCGAGCAGCAAGCTGGCGCGTTGCCGGGGGTGCAGGCGCTCACCGAGCCAGATTCTCGCGAACAAGACGGTCCAGAACGGCATCGTGTAGACCAGTAACGCGGTCTTGCCAGCCCCACCACGCACCAGCGCCCACTGCGCAAGCGCCGTGAATGCCGTCGTCTGTGTCAGCCCGATCAACAGGGTCGGCCCAAGCGGCGGCGGCGCAAGGCTGTCTCCCCGGACCCGCAGCAGAACGAACAGCACCAGCGTACCCCCGGCGTAGCGCAACGCCGAAAAACTGAACGGTCCGCTATACGCCGTCGCCACCTTCATGACGATCCAGTTCCCGCTCCAGATCAGCGTGAGCAGGAGCAGGGCGAGCAGCGATGCATTGGAAGAGCGGGTGTCGGACATGGCAAGCCTTCCATGCTAGTCACGGTGGTTGCCAAAAGGCAAGCTGCCCTCCGTTCGAATGTACGCGTTCGGTGCGCGTTTCACGGCGATTGCACGTCGCCTGTGCGCACGCCTTTTTACAGGTGCATCGCGCGCGCAACGACATGCGACGTGTGCCTCTGGCTGGATGCACCTTTTTAAAATACTTGTCGTTTGTTGATGGCGCAGTTCATGACCAAACTGGTGCAAAAATCCTCCGGAGCCTGCGCCAATGCAATCCTTGCAACAAGTTTGAGACAATCGGAGGTCTGATCGAAAGTCCGCCATGCAAGCCGTCGACCCCCAAGCCCTGATGACCGATCTCGGTGCGCGCGCGCGCGCAGCCTCGCGCCTGATGGCGCGCGCCAGCACCGCATCGAAGAACGCCGCACTGCACGAGCTTGCGCGCCTGATCCGCGTCGAAGCAGCGGCACTTCAGGCCGCCAACACACCGGACGTCGACGCCGCGCGCGCCGCGGGGCTTGATGCTGCTTTCGTCGACCGCCTCACCCTCACGCCGAAGGTCATCGAGCAGATGGCCGAAAGCTGCGTGCAGGTGGCTTCCCTCCCGGATCCCATCGGCGAAATCACCGAGCTGCGGCGACGCCCGAGCGGCATCGCCGTGGGTCGCATGCGCGTGCCCCTTGGCGTGTTCGGCATGATCTATGAGAGCCGCCCGAACGTCACCATCGAAGCTGCCGGTCTGGCGCTCAAGTCCGGCAACGCCGTCATCCTGCGCGGTGGTTCGGAGGCCATGCACAGCAACCGGGCACTGGCTGCCCTGGTGGGACGGGCGCTGGGGCAAGCGGGGCTCCCCACCGATGCCGTGCAGCTCGTGCCCATCACCGACCGCGCCGCGGTCGGCGCCATGATCACCATGCCGCAATACGTCGACGTCATCATCCCGCGCGGCGGCAAGAGCCTCATCGAACGCATCAGCGCCGAGGCGCGGGTGCCCGTCATCAAGCACCTCGACGGCAACTGCCACGTCTATGTCGATGACGAGGTCGACCTTGACATGGCCGTGGCCGTCACCGACAACGCCAAGACGCAACGCTACAGCCCCTGCAACGCCGCCGAATCGTTGCTCGTGGCACGCGCGTCGGCCGGGGCATTTCTCCCCCGCATCGGCGCCGTGTTCGCGGCGAAGGGCGTTGAAATGCGCTGCTGCGCCGAAAGCCACGCCCTGCTCCAAGCCGTGCCGGGTGCCGCCGCCCTCGTGCGCACCGCCACCGACGCCGACTGGACCGCCGAATACCTGGCACCGATCATTTCGATCAAGGTTGTCGACGGAATCGACGCCGCCATCGCCCACATCAACCGCTACAGCTCGCAGCACACCGACGCCATCGTCACGACCCAGCACCGCAATGCCATGCGTTTTTTGCGCGAGGTGGACTCCGCAGCCGTGATGGTCAATGCGTCGACCCGGTTCTCGGATGGTTTCGAGTTCGGCCTTGGCGCGGAAATTGGTATTTCAACGGACAAATTCCACGCCCGCGGTCCCGTGGGCCTGGAAGGCCTGACCAGTCAGAAATGGGTCGTGCTGGGCGACGGTGAAATCCGCCGCTGACACCCACCTCGAACCAGACGGATCGACGTCACCGCAGGTTCGCTCGGATTGCGCGGCGGCGCCGCCGCGCGCATGATCACGTGCACGCGCCAAAAAACTTGCCAACGCAGCAGGATCCCGTCAGGCGTGTCCCCGGAACTGAGGAGATTTGTCGATGACGTCCCCCATCAACACACGCCGCCACATGCTGACAGCTTCGATTGCCGCCGGTGCCGGCTCGATTGCCGGCACCGCCTCGGCTACCCCCGCCGGCGCTGAAACCAAGGGCCCCGTGCGGGTTGTCTATCACATCACGCAGGGACTGCCGCAGGCAGCGCGGGCCATGGGTAACGTCCGCAACCACCTGAGCGCAGATCCCACGGCCAGGATCGTCGTGGTGGGCAACGGGGCCGGCATCGACTTCATGCTCGAGGGCGCCACGGACGCGCGCGGGGCGCAGTTCGCGGGCAATATCGGCGACCTGGCCAGCCGTGGCGTTTCGTTCCGGGCCTGCAACAATACCCTCCAAAGTCGCAATATCTCCAAGGACAAGGTCGTGCTCGACGCCACCATCGTCCCATCGGGCGTCGCCGAGGTGGCAAATCTGCAGTTTCGCGATGGCTACGCGTATATCTGCCCCTGAGTGGCAGGCATGGTCGCTATGATGCGTGCCGCGGTCGATCGACCAATCCGGCGCCGCGCATCGCTTGTCCCCACCTGTCGATTCACATCTCCAACCCTCCGCCAACGGCCCTGAACCCAGGCGCCCTCTGCATCGCGATCTTCGCGACAGCGCCGATCTGCTTGGTGCCGTGCTCCAGGGGGAATCGCTGGCCACCGCGCTTCCACGTCTGGCCGGTGCGTGGGATGCCGGACGCAGGGGCGCGGCGCAGTCCCTGGCGTTCGAGACCCTGCGCGGGCTCGGGCGCGCACGCGTGCTGCTGGCACTGCTCCATCCCAAACGCATCAAACCCGCGCCGCTCGAATCATTGCTGCTGGTCAGCATTGCCCTCCTGACCATGCCGGGGCAGTCGCGCCCCTACGCTGACCACACCCTGGTGAACGAGGCTGTGCAAGCCTGCGCACTGCACCCTGGAACGCGCGCGGCGCGCGGTCTGGTCAACGCGTTGCTGCGGCGCCTGCAGGCCCAGCGTGAATCCCTCGTCGCCGCAGCGATGGGCGATGAGGTCGGGCGCTGGAATCATCCGGCATGGTGGATCGGGCGCATCCGGGCTGCATTTCCCGACGCCTGGGAGTCTGTGCTGGACATCGGCGCAACCCATCCCGCCATGAGTGTGCGGGTCAACGCGCGCTGGGGTACGCGCGACGCTTACCTGACGCTGCTGCGCGCGCGCGGCCTGGACGCGCACGCCCCCGACACGCCTGAACTCACGCAGGCGCTGGTACTTGCACGGGCCGTGCCGGTGGACCAACTTCCCGGGTTTGACGCCGGCGCGGTGAGCGTGCAGGACTGCGCGGCCCAGCTCGCGGCACCCTTGCTCGATGTACGCGACGGCATGCGGGTCCTCGACGCCTGCGCGGCTCCGGGAGGCAAGACCGCGCATTTGCTCGAAATCGCCCGCTGCGACCTCATCGCGCTGGACCAGGATCCCGGGCGCGCCGCCCGCATCGACCAGACCCTGGCAAGGCTGCGTCTGCGCGGCGCGCAAGTACGGGTGGCGGATGCCTCGGCGCCTTCCGTGTGGTGGGATGGACGACCTTTCGACCGTATTCTCCTCGACGCTCCGTGCAGCGCCTCGGGCATCGTGCGACGCCACCCCGACATCCGCTGGCTTCGCCAGGAGCGGGACATCGCAGCGCTATCCGCACGCCAGACGGCGTTGCTCGACACCATGTGGCAGCTGCTCGCGCCAGGGGGACGGCTGCTGTACGCAACCTGTTCCGTGTTTCCCGAGGAAGGCTCGGCGCAAGCGCAGGCATTTCTGGACAGACACAACGATGCGCTAGCATTGTCCGCACCCGGCCAACTGCTGCCGTCACGCACGCCCGATCGCGACGGCTTCCACTACGCCCTGTTCGCCAAGCGCGCCAACGCATGACGCCCTCCCCCCCCTCATCGCCAGCACATGATCCGCGGCGCCGCGCGCTGTTGATCGTCGCCGGCACGGTGGTGGGCGCATGCGCGCTCGGCTGTTTCACGGACGTGATGGCGGCCACGGTCGACGCGCAACAGCCGACACTGGACTTCGAGGCGGACGGCGTCTATGCCAGCTCCACCGTGGTATTCGCCCTCCCACGCGCCCTCGAAGACGCATTGCGGCGCGGCGTCCCGCTGTACTTTCTCACCAACCTCGACGTGCGTCGCGGCCGCTGGTGGTGGTTCGACCAGCGCGTGGGTACCGGGCAGTTGCACACCCGCCTGTCCTACCTCCCACTGCTCGAGAAATACCACGTCTCCACCGGTGCCCTCCAGCGCAGCTACGGCGCGCTCGACGAGGCGCTCAACCAGGTACAACACATCCTTCGTGTCAAGGTCGCTGACGCCCGGGACCTCGTCCCAGGGCAGACCTACCAGGTCACGGGTCGGTTTGAACTCGACCTCTCCCAGCTTCCACGCCCGTTCCAGATCAACGTCGGCAACAGCACCGACTGGCAACTCGAAGCCGATTTCCCCGCCACCAGCTTCACATGGAAACCGCCACAGACAACCGCATCACCCGGGTAGCGGCCTGGAGCGCGGTGGCGCTGGGTTTGCCACTGTTGATGTTCCTGGTCTTCCTGCTGGCGGTTTCGACCAAGAACACCGCTGCGGTCAACCCGTATTTCGGATTTTTGTACTGGACCAATATCGCAGTGGCCGCGCTGCTGCTGCTGCTCATCGTCGGGCTGGCGGCGCGCTTGCTCTGGCGCTTGCGACGACGCCGATTCGGCAGCCGCCTGCTGTTCAAGCTGGCGATGGTCTTCACCCTGGTCGGCATCATTCCCGGCCTTGTCATCTATGTGGTCTCCTATCAATTCGTCGCGCGAAGCATCGAGACCTGGTTCGACGTGAAGGTGGAGCGAGCACTCGACTCGGGTCTCAACCTGGGACGCACCACCCTGAATGTTCTGCTGACCGACCTTGCGAACAAGGGCCGCAACCTTGCGGGCCAGGTCAGCGACGGCCGCGGCGACATCGCCCCCAACCAGTTGCAGCTGATCGTCCAGCAGCTCGGGCTTTCCCAGGCCACCGTGTTCGATGCCAGCGGTAACGTCCTCGCCACGGCAGGTGGAAACCCCTTCGCGCTTGTGCCCGACCTCCCCGGGCCCGAGTCGATGCGCCAGCTCCACCTGATGGGACAGCTTGAAAGTGTCGAGGGAGGCGACGAAAACGGAAGCGATGCCACCAACCTGAAACTCCGTGTCGTCGTGCCCCTGCCATCGGGCAGCCTGCTCCTTCCCGGACATCAGCGTTACCTGATGCTGATGCAAAACGTGCCATCTGCCATTGCGCGCAGCGCGCTTGAAGTCCAGCGTGCGTATGCCGAATATCAGGAGCGTGCGCTCGGTCGCGAAGGCCTTCGGCGCATGTACCTCTCGACCCTGACACTGGCGCTTTTCCTTGCGGTGTTTGCCGCGGTGCTGATGGCGGTGCTGCTGGGCAATCAACTTGCGCGCCCACTGCTGCTGCTCGCCGACGGCATGAAGGCCGTGGCCGGCGGCGACCTGCGCCCGCGCCCCGCATTGCATTCCGCCGACGAACTCGGCACCCTTACGCGCTCGTTCAACGACATGACAGGCCAGCTCGCCGAGGCGCGTCAGCAAGCCGAAGCCAGCCGCGCCGCGCTGGAGGCCTCGCGCACCTACCTCCAGAGCGTGCTGGACAATCTTTCCGCGGGCGTGCTCGTCCTGGGCGATTCCATGCGGCTGACCTTGGCCAATCCCAGCGCCACGCGGGTCCTCCGCGCGCCGTTGCAAGGCGCCATCGGACATTCGCTCGACACCGTCAGCGGACTGCGCGCCTTCGCTGACGCCGTGGAGGCCTCGTTCGTCGAACTCGCCGGCGGAAGCAGCGCAGACCATTGGCTCAAGCAGATCGATTACCAGCCTCCCGGCAGCGAGTCGACCCTCACTCTGCTGGTGCGCGGCGCCCGACTCGCGCTGCCAGGTCACGCGGCAGCGGTGGTGGTGTTCGACGACATCACCGAGCTCATTTCCGCGCAGCGGTCGCTGGCCTGGGGCGAAGTTGCGCGCCGCCTTGCGCATGAGATCAAGAATCCGCTCACCCCGATCCGGCTTTCGGCGGAACGCCTGCAAATGAAACTCGGCGACAAGCTCGCGGGCAGCGAACGCGAAATGCTCCAGCGCGCCACGACCACGATCGTCAACCAGGTCGGCGCGATGCGTGCCATGGTCGATGAGTTCCGCGACTATGCGCGCACCCCCTCGACCCAGCTCGTCCCCATGGACCTCAACGCCCTGGTTGGTGAGGTGCTCACGCTCTACGAAGGCGGTGATCGTGATGCCGCACCGGTGGTGCGGGCCGCGCTCGCGCACAAGCTTCCGCCCATCGCCGGCGACGCCGCAAGGTTGCGCCAGGTGATTCACAATCTGCTTCAGAACGCGCAGGACGCCGTGATCGGCCACGCGGACGGCGAAGTGATCGTGCGCACCGAAACCTACCGCTCCCAGCGTACCGGCGCGCCGCGCGTACGCCTGTCGGTCACTGACAATGGCCCGGGCTTCAGCGACAAGGTCATCAACCGCGCGTTCGAGCCGTATGTCACCACCAAGGCGCGTGGAACCGGGCTCGGGCTGGCTGTGGTCAAGAAGATCGCCGAGGAGCATCACGCCCGCGTTGACGTCCAGAACATCGCCTCTGCAAACCCACCACCGGCTGATGCGCAACGCACAACCTCGAGCGGCGCCTGCGTTTCCCTTATATTCCCCGCTATGGCGTCTGCCCCGCCGCCGGCCACCACATGATTGAGAAACTCGGAACGTACCCTGTATGGCTAGCATCCTGGTAGTCGACGACGAGATCGGTATCCGTGATCTCCTGTCCGAAATATTGAGTGACGAAGGGCATAGCGTGGAAGCTGCGGAAAATGCCCAGCAGGCTCGTGAGATGCGCATGCGCTTCCAGCCCGACCTCGTCCTGCTCGACATCTGGATGCCTGACACCGACGGTGTGACACTGCTCAAGGAGTGGGCCGGCGCCGGCCAACTGACGATGCCAGTCATCATGATGTCGGGACACGGGACCATCGACAACGCCGTCGAGGCCACACGCATCGGCGCCATGGCCTTCCTGGAAAAGCCGATCGCACTGCAAAAACTTCTGCGTGCCGTCGAGCATGGCCTGAGCAAACCCGCGCCGCGCCCCAGGGTCGACACGATCATCACCCCACCCCCGGGCTTGCCCGAGCCCGTCCCTGTTGTCGCCGAGCAATCCTTCGTCCTGGATCGTCCGCTGCGTGAAGCCCGCGACGACTTCGAACGTGCTTACTTCGAATTCCATCTCGCCCGCGAGGGCGGCAGCATGACCCGCGTCGCTGACAAGACCGGGCTTGAGCGCACCCACCTGTACCGCAAGCTCAAACAGCTTGGTGTCGATTGGGGGCGCGCCGGTCGCAAGGGTCAGCACGGAGGCCTGATCGACGATGAAGGGAAGTCCTGACTGCGGCGGGATTTTTCTGGAAAGGCAGAATCCTTTGCTATGATTGCGAGCTTACTCAAGGCCAGGTAGCTCAGTTGGTAGAGCAGCGGATTGAAAATCCGCGTGTCGACGGTTCGATTCCGCCCCTGGCCACCACAGAATCAAGCACTGAGCCCGACACCCCGTTCGGGCTCAGTGCTTTTCGGCGCGCGTCGGAGCCGGATTGCACCACGCAAACCACTCATGTCATGATTGCAACTGCGTGACCGCCGTCTTCCGCGTCGTCCAGCGCCTCGCCGTCGTCGCTGACCGGTTGCACGACGGCAGTCCATGGGGTCGAGCGTTGAGACCACGCCAGCCGTCGAGAATCGTTGCAGCAACCACCGAGTCGATCGCATGAATTCCAGCCAAATCGAAGTTTCGAGCCAGATCGCCAGCAGCTTGCAAGCTGACCTCGCTGGTCTGCCGATGCTGCCTTCCATGCTGACGCGCTTGTCCTTGCTGGATTCCGAGGATCCCGCTTACTTTGACCAGGTTCTCCAGTTGGTGCAAGGGGATCCGGGGTTCGCGGTGCGACTGCTGCGTCTGGCAAACTCCGCGGCGAGCGGCTCACACAATGCAGCGTCGTCGATCAGCATGGCACTCATCCGCGTGGGCGCACGCGCCGCCGTCGAGCTGATGCTGGCTGACAAGGCCGTCACCCTGTTCCCGGCGCGAGAGCGCTGGCAGAGCGACCTGTGGTCACACTCATTGCTGGTCGCCAGCTACATGCGCCGACTGGCACCAATGGTCATCGACGCGAGACTGGACGCGAACGAGGCCTATCTGGCTGGCTTGCTGCACGACATCGGCCGCTTCCTGATGTTTGCGCGCCTTCCTGATGCATTCGAGACGATCGAGGATGCGGGCTGGGACACGCCATCGGGGCTCATCGCATCGGAGCTTGCCACTTGCAACTGCACCCACACGCAACTCGCGTATGAGGCGATGACGCAGTGGGGTCTACCACGCGCTTTGGCGATTGCGGCTCGCGACCATCATCGCACCGCCGACGAACCCCAGGACATCGAAATCGGCAAGTTGGTCGCGCTTTTGCGCGACGTCGATTGGCTGGCCATGATGGTCGCGCGCAACGGGCTGGACTGGTTGGAGCAGTCACCCGAGCAATTCGATGCATTCTGCTCGGCACACATGCACCTGCGTTACCGGGGAGACATCGTCCACCGCCAAGCCATTCTTCGCACGGCGACGAGGGAAGCAGCGCTGTTCCTGCAGGCACTTGGCGTCGACGACACCGCGTTCGCCGCGCGCACCGCCATGCGTTGAGTTTCGGTGCGCGGCCCGCGGTGAAGCGAGCGACGCCGTGTCAGAAGCGCACGAAATCCGGCTCCGGCTGGCCTGGCAAGGCGCGCGCCGACTTGCCGTCATCGGCAACAGCGCGCATCCGCCCAGCCGCGGGCAGGTTGCCTGCTCGGCTGGAAGCATGTTCTTCGATCCGGAATCCTGCCATGGTCTGCTGCAGCCCCTGGGCCTGCGCGTTCATCTCCTCGGCCGTGGCGGCGAGCTGCTCGGACGCCGAGGCATTCTGCTGGGTGACCGCGCTGAGCTGTGCAACCGCCTGGTTGATCTGCTGCATGCCAGTGGACTGCTCCTCGGATGCAGCAGTGATTTCCTGCACCAGCTCAGACGTCCTGGAAATGGCAGGCACGACCTGGGCGAGGAGCGATCCCGCCGCCTCAGCCTGCTTGACCGTGGAAGACGCCAGATCACCGATTTCCTTGGCGGCGGCCTGGCTACTCTCTGCAAGCCTGCGCACTTCGGACGCGACAACCGCGAAGCCCTTGCCGTGCTCACCGGCGCGGGCAGCCTCGATGGCGGCATTGAGTGCGAGCATGTTGGTCTGGTACGCGATGTCATCGATGACCGAGATACGTTCCGCGATCGACTGCATCGCCGAAACCGTCTGTTGCACGGCCTGACCACCCTGGGCGGTCAGCGCTGCGGCCTGCTGCGCCATGGAATCGGTGAGGCGGGCGTTGTCGGCGTTCTGGCGGACTGATGCAGCCGCCTGCTCGACGGTCGCCGAGGTTTCCTCAACCGACGCGGCCTGTTCGGAGGACGCCTGAGACAGGCTTTGCGAGGTCGAGGAAACTTGCGAGGAAGCCGAAAGCAGCTGGTTCGCGGAAGATCGCACGGACCCGATGGCGCGGGTGAGGTGCTGGACCATATCGGCAAGCGCCGCCAGCAACTGACCTGCCTCGTCCCTCGCGTGGGCTTCGACCCGGACGGTGAGATCGCCGGCAGCGACACACCGTGCCACGCCCACCGCCACGCCTAGCGGACGGGTGATTGAACGGGTGATCGTGATCGCCAGCGCGATCGTGACGAAAATGGCGAGAATCCCGGCAAGCAGGCTCAGCCATAGCGCCGCACGGAAGTCCTGCTGACTGGCCGCGTACAGCGCATTGATACGGACATCCTGTTCCGCCGATGTCGCAGCCATCACCGCATTGAGTTCAGCGCTGATCGGCGCCGACTTCTGCAGATACTCGCTGGTCGCGTAACCGAAGTTGCCTTGCTGCATCTCCGATTGAACCTGGGTCAGCGCGGCGCGGTTGCGGGCCAGCACTGCGTGTATTTGGGACAAGCGCTGCCGCATCGCCGGCGGCAGCGGCATGCGGTCCAGGATGTTCATCGCAGTGTCGACGCGATGGCGCTCGCGCGCAATCGCCGCTTGATTCGCGGGAACGAAGTTCTGCAGCAGCAACGCGGTAAGGAATTGGCGCGAAGTATTCTGGTCGTTCCCGTGAACACTGGCGAGGAGCCGCTCGGCGCGCACCTCGGTCGAAACGATCGTCTCGGTGTGCGCGTTGATCCGCGCCATCTGCAACACGCCAAACGCAGTGCCGATCACGAACATCAGGGCAAACAGCCCGAATGCCAAGCCGAGGCGAACGCCGATTTTCAGGTTATGGAACATGGTCATCCTTCGTTGACGGGGTCAGTCAAGCCAACAGCAACGGCGCCAGATGCGCGCCGTGTCGGCGCGTCCCGGCCAGCGGCATCGGCACGACGACGATCTTATGCCCGCGCGCGCGCATCAGGCACGTTTTTGCGCGTCTTCAGCGCCGGCATGCAAGGGGTGACCTGCAACAGGCGTCAGAAATCGGTGCTGACGAACGCCAGGACCAGGTTTTGGTTACATCTGCGGGGTCACGATCGACCCGTCAGCGGTGAATGCGTCGTCGTTACGGATTAAGCTGTTTCGGCTTCCTTCAGGCAGACTTCGCCGAATCGGGTACCCATGCGCCAACGACCACCCCTGCCGGCTTGCTCGCAACGCGAAATTCTCCTTGTGGACGACAGCCGGCAGGACGAAATGCGGATCACGCGTGCGCTGCGCAAAATCAACTTGGGCAATGGCGCGAACAGCTTTGTCCACAAGCCGCTCGATTTCACCCCATTTGCCGACACCGTGGTGCGCCTGGGTCTGTATTGGGTGGCCACGAACCAGCCACCCCATGACTGACCGGAGGCGGAGATGACAAACCCCATGCGCATTCTTGTCATCGAGGACGAAGCTGGCGATTTCCTCTTGCTTCAACGCCATCTGCAAAGCCGCCAACTCGTGGCGCAATGCACGCGCGTCGACTCTGACGCCACCCTCGACGCGGCGTTGGCATGCGCGTGGGACATCGTGCTCTCCGATTACTCGGTCCCGGGCATGTCGTTCCAGACCACGCTGGCCAAACTGCGTGCGCACGACCCGCTTCTTCCTGTCATCCTGGTTTCGGGAAGCATCGGCGAAGAGCTCGCTGTTGAGCTTCTGCACTTGGGACTCGCCGATTTCGTGCTCAAGGATCACATGGCCCGGCTGGCCGGTGCGATCCGTCGTGCCATCGAAGTGGCGCAGGGCAGGCGCAGCCTGGAACAGGCACAGCGGGCTCTGGCAGCGTCCGAGCAGAATTTTCGGGCGCTGTTCGAAGGTTCTCCAACCATGATGCTGGCGCTCGACCCCACAAGTTTGCGGGTACGACTCGCGAACCGCAATGCCCTTCAAATGCTTGGCTACACCGCCGAGGACATGCTGGACGCCCATATCGACGACTTGACCCACCCCGACGACCTGGACGTCACGCGAGCGCGCAACACCCAGCTGCTCGTCGGCAAGCTGTCGACCGTGCGGCTCCAGAAGCGCTACTTGCGCAGGGATGGCAGCGCATTCTGGGCCGAAACGAGCGCTTCCGCGTTGCGTGACGCGGAAGGGCGCCTCACCCTTCTGGTGGGAAGCGCGGTGGATATCACCGCGCGGCGTCACGACGAGGAGCAACTGCGCGTCGCCGCCATTGCGTTCGAAACCCAGGATGGCATGCTGGTGACCGATGCCTCGGGTGTCATCCAGCGCGTCAACGGTGCATTCAGTCGCATCACCGGCTACAGCGCCGATGAGGTCGTCGGCAAGACTCCTGCCATTCTGCAGTCCGGCCGCCACGACAAGGCTTTTTACGCGAATATGTGGGACAACCTTGCACGGGAGGGCTACTGGCATGGCGAGCTGTGCAATCGCCACCGCGATGGCGAGTTCTTCACCGAGCGCCTGGCAATTTCAGCGGTACGTGACCTGAGCGGCAAGGTCACACACTATGTCGGCTCGCTCAACGATGTGACGAAGGAACGCGAGGCCCAGGCCAAGGCCGAGCACCTGGAAAATTTCGACGCCCTGACCGAACTCCCCAATCGCAGCCTGCTGTACGACCGTATCGAGCACGCCCTGGCTGGAAGCAGCCGGAGCCTGCAATTCGGTGCGCTCATGTTGATCGATCTCGACCAGTTCAAGCACATCAACGACTCCTTCGGTCACAAGGTAGGCGATGCGTTGCTCGCGCTCGGGGCCCACCGGCTTCGTCTGGCTGTACGTGATGACGATACCGTGGGCCGCTTCGGTGGCGACAAGTTCATCGTTCTGTTGGAAGATCTCGGTCGTGACGCAGCCGCCGCGGTGCGACAGGCGGGCGGCCTCGCGGAAAAAATTCGTGTGTCGATGGCAGAGAAATACATTGTTGGGTCGGAACGCCTGCTATGCAGCGTCAGCGTTGGGCTGACCATGTTTGATGGCGCGGACGCCGCCGTGGAATCAGTGCTCAAACAAGCTGAACTCGCGATGTATCGGGCGAAGACCGAGGGCCGCAACTCCGTACGCTTTTTCCTTCCGGAGATGCAAGAGGCACTGGACGCGCGCAACGCGCTGGAAAATGACTTGCGCGAAGGGCTCGAGCAGGGTCAGTTCGTCCTGCACTATCAGGCGCAACTCAATCGCGCCCACCGTATTGTCGGTGCCGAGGCACTGGTTCGCTGGAATCATCCCCGCCGCGGTCTCACCTACCCTGGTACCTTCATCGCCCTGGCCGAGGAGACGGGACTCATTCTGCCCCTTGGCCAATGGGTTCTGGAACGCGCATGCGCCCAGCTTGGCGCGTGGGCCGAACACCCGGCCACGCGGCAACTGCGGGTCGCTGTCAATGTCAGCGTTCGCCAATTCCGCCAGCCTGATTTCGTGATGCGCGTGCGCGACGCCCTCATGCGCAATGGCGCGGATCCATCCTTGCTCAAGGTCGAGATCACTGAAAGCCTGGTGCTGGATGATCTCGATGACGCGTTTGCGAAAATGGGAGCGCTCAAAGCGCTTGGCGTCGGCATCTCCCTCGACGATTTCGGCACGGGAAGCTCATCGCTGTCATATCTCACGCGATTGCCGCTGGATCAACTCAAGATCGATCAGTCCTTCGTGCGCAATCTCCCAGCCGTTGGCAATGATGCCATGGTGGCCCAGACCATCATTGCCATGGCCAAGGGCCTCGGCCTGGAAGTCATCGCCGAAGGCGTCGAAACGGAACCACAACTCGCGTTTCTCACCCACCACGGGTGTGATGCCTTCCAGGGCTTTCACTTCGGACGTCCCATAACAGCCGACGCCTTCGAGCACGCTGTCTTGACCCAGGAACAGCGCACTTGCGTCTAGCCCGAGCGCCGGCAACCTTTCCCATTGCCCATTTGTCGCGATTTGCTGCCATGACTGAACACCCCGACCACGCCATCGCCGCCCGCCGTTTCGTGCGCGCGCACCATGCCGGTGTCCTCTCGACCTTGTCAAAGCGTCTGCAAGGCATGCCTTTTGGATCGATCGCGCCCTTCGTGCTCGATCATGACGGCAGACCTGTTGTGTTGATTTCCGCGTTGGCCGAGCACACCAAGAATCTTGTCGCCGACCCACGCTGCAGCATTCTCGCGCACCCGTGCACGGAAGACGCACAGGCGGCGGGGCGTGTCACGCTGCTCGGGCGCGCTGACCGCGTCGATGATCCCCACCAGGCAAGAGCGATCGGCGCACGTTACCTGCGGATCCTCCCGGATGCGGCCGGCAACATCGCGCTCGGCGACTTCAGCTTCTACCGCATCACGGTGGAAGCGGTGCGATTCATCGGTGGTTTCGGCCGCATTCACTGGGTTGACGCAGCCGAATTCGCGCCGCCTCCAAATCGATTAGGCGATGCCGAAGACGCTTTGCTCGCCCATTTCAACGCCGACGGGATCGAACACCTGCGCCGCTGCTGCGCGCGTGTGCACGGCGCCACCGCGCCGGTGCGCGCGGTCGGCATCGACGTCGACGGCATCGACGTGCGCGACGACGTCCGCTCCATGCGCATCGATTTCCCCGCGCCGGCCTGCGACGCCGACGCCGTGCGCGCGGCCTTCCATGCCCTGGTCGGCGCCTGATTCCTGCGTCAAAACCTCGACCACGTCGCGGGCGCGTCAGCGTTGCCGGCGGTTGGCCTCCGCGCCCAACCGCGGGCGCAGCAGGCGTATGTCAGGCAGGAACACTTCGGTCACCCAAAGCGCGCGTCCGCGGTGGATGAAGGCTGAACGCCGGGCCCACAGCGCGACGCCGGCATCAATGCCGGCGTCCTTGCAGGCGGCGCGTTGCAAGGGATGTCCGGAACGCAGGCACCGCACCCGGATCGCGCCGCGCCGGGTCTGGGCGCGTGCGAAGACAGCGTCTCCGACCGGACGCGTGCCGATGCAGCGCAACAACCGCCAGGCATCGCGAAGCACCCGCGGGTGTGCCACGCTGTGCGCCCACACGACGGGGACGCCGTCGGCCAGGAGCATGACCTCGCGCACCCAGGCGCGGCGCCGTGCCGGCTGACCAAGCAGCACCGCCTCCTCGCGCAAGGGCGGGGCGAAGCGCTGCCCGAGACGCTGCAGCGAGAACGCCACGCAATGCCGCCGCAACCGCGCTGTCAGGGAGCCGCGCTCACCCAGCCACGCTTCCAGCCTCGCCGCGCGCGCCGCGGGTCGCAGTGGACGCCAGAATGGATCCGCCGCGGGATCATCCCGCAGCGCGGACCGATGCGCAGGCATTCACTTCACGCCGAAATGCTTCTCGATTTCAGCAGCATCCACCGCGCCGCTGATACGGTCGCCATTGGGCATGAACATGGTGGGAGTGCTCTGCACACCCAATTGCTGACCCAGAGCCAGATTGGCCTTGATGGCGGAGGAGTCACACTTGGAAGGGGCAGCGGGAGGAGACTTCTGGTCGTCCATCCACGCTTGCCAGGCACGGCTGCGATCCGCGGCGCACCAGATATCGCGCGCCTTGGCCGGAGAGTTGGGACTGATCACCGGGAGCAGAAAGACATGCACTGACATGTTGCCCATTTTCTTCAGGGTCTGCTCGAGCTGGTGACAGTAGGGGCAATAAGGATCTTCGAACACGACGAGCTGACGTTTACCGGCGCCGTAGACGACGGTGAATGCGTCCTTCATCGGAAACGTCTTCCAGTCCACACGCTCGAGCTCGGCGACACGCGCCTTGGTCACGTTGGTGCCGGTACGGGTGTCAAGAATTTCCCCCGCGAACAGGAACGCGCCTTTCGCATCCGTGTAGAAAAGGTGACCGCCGACATCGACCTCATACAAACCCGCATACGGCGTCTTGACGATTCTGGCCGAAGCCGGAAAATTAGGAAGCACACGCGACAGCGCCTGCCGCAGCTGCGCCATGTCCTCGGCATTGGCAGCGGCAAGCATCGACCCGGCGACCAGCGCCAACGCGACGAGGATAGAGCGTAATTTCATCGTAAATCCTGAATAAGTTGTTAGATTACTCACGACAGTACTGTCACCCCGGAAGCATAGCCGGCCAGCCATCGCTTCACCGGTGTGAGGTTGTTGGTGGCTGCCATGCCGAGCGCACGCAACGGTGCCAGCCAGGCCAGCCCAGGGGCGTACAGGCGATGCAGTCCGTCGGTGGCCAGTTCCAGGGCCAGCACCTGTTCAGCGCGGGCGCGCGCAAAGGCGCGCAGCGCACGCGCGTCGCTGCCGCGCGCCGCCACGGTCGCCGCCAGGGCCTGAACGTCCTGCAGGCCAAGGTTCAATCCATGGCCTGCCATCGGATGGAGGACATGCCCGGCGTCGCCCAACAACGCCACCCCGTCCCCCACCAGGCTGTGGGCTCGCTGCAGCACGAGCGGCCAGCTGCCCACCGCGCCGGCGGGGTCCAGATGTCCGAGGCTTTGCGCACCCAACGCTGGCAAACGTTCGCAGACGCGTTGCGCCAACCGTTCGGGCCCCTGCGCGACGAGCTCCGCGGCCAGCGCATCGGGAGCGGACCACACCAGCGACACCTGCGCGCGTGCCTGCTGCGGAGCCAGGGGCAGCAAGGCAATCACCCCATCCGGCCCGAAGGCCTGGAATGCCGCGCCGGCGTGGGTTCGCGCGCACGTGAAATTGCACACCACCGCCTGCTGTCCATAAGGCTTGCTGCGCAGACCAAGGCCCGCCCAGGTGCGCACGCGGCTGTGCCGACCGTCCGCTCCAAGGAGCAGCGCGGTGCTCACCTCGGTCCCGTCCGACAAGCGCAGATGCCATGCGCCGGCCTCGCGGTGAGCCTGTTCCACCCGCGCCTCGCTGCAATGCACACCGCGCTCGAAACGCAGCGCGAGGTCGAGAGCGCGTTCAATGGCGTCAGACTCGACGATCCATGCCAGCGCTTCGACGCCTTGGCGATAGGCGTCGAACTCGAGCGCAGCGCCATCGGCGGCAATGTGCATACGCTGTACCGCCTGCACGCGCCCCAGTGGGACCGGGTCCCACGCCCGCAGACGCTCCAGGAACGCGCGCGAGGCGGCATTGAAGGCGTAGACGCGCTGGGCGTAGCCACCTTCGACCTCGACTGGTGCCGGATGCACCCCACAAAGCCGCACACGCTGTCCGGCTTGGGCCAGCGCCAGCGCCAGCGCCTTGCCAACCAGACCCGCGCCGACGATCACAGCGTCATCGGAACCCATGACCATGTTGTAGGCACCCTAGAATGCAAAAGTTGCCATTTTGCGCTTCCCGCAGCGCGCGCGCGAGCACGAACCCGATGACCAGCCTGCAACACGCTCCGCCACGACCTCGCGCACCGGCACCGGCATCGGCATCGGCATGGTCCGACACCTGATTCGCATCGCGGCGACCTCGCTTCTCGCCCTGCTGATTCTCGTCGGCGGTGGCGTCAGCCTGCTGCTGCTGTCATTTGACCCCAATCAGTACAAGACGGCGCTGTCCGCCGCGGTACGCGAGCGCTATCACCGTGCGCTCGACATCCAGGGGCGCCTGGTGCTCCACCTCTTACCCCCACTGACGCTGGATACCGGCCCCATGCGTCTGAGCGAACCCGATGGCATCACCCCTTTCGCACAGGCCGCGGGCATGCAACTGCATGTCGATCCACTGGCATTGCTGCGCCGCCATATCGTCATCGACCGCGTCACCCTCGATGCACCGCGCCTGGTGGTGCGACGCGACGCCGATGGCCGTTTCAACTTTTCCGACCTGCTGCCCGCTGGTCCGGCGGATCCATCGCGGCGCGGACCGCTGGACCTGCAGACCCTGCGTGTACGTGCGGGCAGGCTCATGCTCGATGACGCCAGCAGCGGGCTCGCAGGCACGCTCTCCGGCCTCGACCTCGACCTTGACGGCCTGGGGCAACCCACACCGCGCCCGATGCAGCTGCGCGCGCGCGCCGAGTTCACCCGACCGGCGGTCAACGCAATGATCGTCCTCGGCGGAAACCTGCGGACGGGCAAAGGCCCCGTCCGTCTCGACAACTTCAATCTGCAGATCGACGGCAGCGTCGGCGTCCTGCAACACGCCTTGCTCCGGGCCGTTGGCAATGCGCACTATGCGGCGGAGGCTCCCGCCAGGCTTGCCTTGCAAGGCGTGTCGATCCATGCTTCGGGCCGCGACATCCACGACCGTCCGGTCGATATCGGCATGACATTGCCCTTGCTCGCGTGGAATGACAACCGGGTGCAAAGTTCTGCCATTGACCTGCGCGCGGCAATTGGGGCATCTCCGGCCGTCACGCGGGTCGCACTCCACCTGCCCGCGGCCAGCGGTCCAGCCACCGCGTTGCGCGTGGCCGGCGTCACGCTCGACGTGCACCAGGGCAACGGCACCGTGTCGGCGTCGCGGCTGCGGCTGGACGGCACCCTCGTCCTGGGACTGGGTGCGCGTACCGCGCACATCGATGATGCCAGGTTGCACGGCGCATGGGTTCTCCCGTGGGGCCACACCCTGCCACTGGATTTTCAGGGAACGATGGCCTGGGCGCCGGGTAAACCGGGCGCGAATGCAACCCTGACTGGATCGATCGCCGGCACCGGCGCGCGCATCGCCGCCACCGACAGCGCGGGCTTGCTGACCCTGCACGGTGATGTCGATGCGCTCGACATGGAGGCCGCCGGTGTGCCTTCGAACGCTGTGCAGTCGGTGCTTGCTCAGGTTCTGCCAGCACTCGACGGCTTCGATGTGGATGCGCGTCTGGGCGTTGGAACGCTGCGGGTACTCGGCGCGCAATGGACCGCGGCGCAAGCGCGTGTGCGTCGCGACGGCCGCGCCTGGATCGTGGCGCCGGCCGATGCCAGCGGCGTGGGCGGGGTGGTATCCGCCTCCGCGGTCATCGATGTCGGCACTGGACGCACGGCCCTGGCGCTGCGCGCCCGCGGGCTTCAGGCAGCGCCAATCATGTCCGCGCTCGAGGGCGGGACGTGGCTACGCGGCACGCTGGACGGAACGCTGCAATGCGTGCTCAGCGACGTCGGCGCGCCAAATCAGCTCGCGGGCAGCGCACATGTGGCGGTTCACAACGGAAAACTCCTCGGCATCAATCTCGGTGCGGCGTTGCGCCCGGACAATGCGAATGCCATCGGCCCCGCACGCGAGACGTCGTTCTCCATGGCGTCCGCGCATTTCAACATTGCCCACGGCGTCGCCGACAGCACAGATGTCGCGCTGCGTGCCGGCGCCGCGCAACTCACTGGCACGGCCAGCCTTGTGCTGCAAAAACATACGCTCGCACTCGCCCTGACGGCACGCCAGGCAGGCACGACAGCTGCCGTCAGCGTCAGCGGCGCCTTCAAGGCGCCGCATTTCGCCCTGGCACGAGCGAGGACGACGCCGGATCGCAAAGGCGCGCAACCACATCGCGCCAACGCCACCTCCCGCCCACGCAAATCGCGTCCGCCTCAACAAGTACCTGGCAGCTCAGCTGGTTGAACCAGCGCTCGGAACCCGGCTGCACAGAATTTCACCAGGCGCGGCGCCATTTGCTCGATATCCGATGTATGGCACAGGTCGTTCGAAAGAAGGTCGAGTCGCCCGTTGTTGGACAACGTTAGCATCAAGGCGCCACTGAGCATGTGATAGCTCCAGAACAGTTCCTCGCGACGCGCAAGGGGGATGGCCTGCGCAATCAGATCGATCAAGCGCCTGACCACGGGGTCGAAAAAACGCGCCATCACCTCGCCGCCCCAGACTGCCGAGTTGCTCACCAGCGCGGCCAGCGCGAAAAAATTGCGCCAACCCGGATCGCGGTGCCGCGCCGGGTCGGTCAATGGGCCGAGAAACGCCTCGAGCGCGCCTTCGATCGTCAGCGCGCCCGCATGCGCGCGGGCATAGTTGTCCATGGCAACCATGCGTTCGACATTGAGTACGGCGACGCGACGCGCCCAAACCGCATCGAACAACCCCTGCTTGTGCTGGAAGTAGTAATGCAGAAGGGCGGTATCGACCCTCGCACCCGCGGCAATTTCGCGCAGCGTCACACCATGGAATCCATGCTGGGAAAACAACGCTTCTGCCTGATCGAGTATCCGGCTTGCCGTGTCCGCACCTGGTTGCGCACCCTTGCGGGGCCGGCCTACCGGCTGGCGTGTCACGGTCCGCGACGGCATGTCAACGCGTGGGTGCCGCCCACCGCGCCCGGAGCTCCCCCACGATACCGCGCCGAAACGCCAGAACGCACACCACGAATATCGCGCCAATGACCATGCCGACGGAGTCAGACAGCTGACTGAACCACGCGACGCCGGTCAGATGCACCAGTCCGCGCGAAATCGCACCCATCTTTTCTTCGAGCAAGGTCACCAGCACGGCGCCCACGATCGGCCCCACCTCAGTGCCCAACCCCCCCACCAGGGTCATCAGAATGACCAGGCCCGAGGTGCTCCAGTGCACATCGGTCAGGGTCTCGAAACCCATCACCACCGCCTTGAGCGACCCTGCCAGTCCGGCGAAAGCCGCCGACAACAGGAACACGCCGAGCTTGTAGCGTACCGTGCGGTAGCCCAGCGAGATCGCACGCGGCTCGTTTTCGCGCACCGCGTGCAGAATGCGTCCGAACGGCGACTCCACCACCCGGCGCATCAACCACCAGCAGGCGACGAAACAGGTCAGGATCAACTCGTACATGACCTTGTCGGATTGCAGGGGCAGCCCAAGCAGTGTGCCGCGCGGAATCGCCTGCAAGCCGTCTTCCCCACCCGTGAAATTGGCTTGGAGGAAATAGAAATATGCAATCTGCGCCAGCGCAAGGGTGATCATCGAAAAGTAAATACCCTGCCGACGTACCGCCAGCAAACCCATGGCCAACCCGATCACCAGAGCTGCCACGACTCCGGCGAGGATCCCGGCGGCAAACGGCCAGCCCCAGCCTGTCAACGCGAGGCCGGTGACATAGCCGGCGCCGCCGAACAACGCGGCATGGCCGAACGAAATCAGGCCACCATACCCGGCGAGCAGGTTGAACGCACAGGCGAACAACGCAAAGCAAAGCATGCGCATGCCCAGCACTGGATACAAACCAAGCCAAGGCGCGGCGGCTGCCAGCGCGAGCGTCGCCCAGAAGGCAAGTCGAGGAATGCGCACGCTCACTTCTCCTTGCCAAACAATCCTGCCGGACGCAGGGTAAGAATCAAGGCCATCAAGAGAAATACGACGGTGCTGCTGATCGGCGCGTACACGACCTTTGCCAGCCCCTCGACCAACCACAATCCCAGGCCGCCGACGATGGCGCC
>DAICZP010000046.1 GCA_027311065.1 Thiomonas sp.
TCGCCGCGATGGCCGGTGGGATGCCACGCGTGACGTCGCGTGCACCTGGGAGCTTGGCGCATGCTGGTCCTTTCCGGTTTGGCACGAAGGTTGCCTGGTCGGCACCTTTTCCCTGTCGGGGCGTACCCCCGGCGCGCCGTCCCGGACCGACGACCGGTTGCTGGATTTCGGCTCGACCATCGCGGCGACGCTGCTCGGCTTCGAAAACCTGATGCTGCGGCGCGCGCGCGACGATGCGTCCTTGTTGCGATTGGCGGACATCAACACGCTGCTTGCGCAGGCGAACCAAATCATCGCCAACGCGGCCGACGAAACGACGCTGCTGCAACGCGTGTGCGATCTGGCGATTCGCTACGGACATCTCGCTCTGGCTTGCGTGGCGCGCCCGGATGCCCAAGGCATTTTTTACTACCCGGCCTCGGCCGGATGCGTCTCGTACCTCGACGGGCTCCATGTCTCCATCGACCCCGAGGTGGTGGAGGACCAGGGAAGCATGGGGCGGGCCTGGCGGGACGGAAGCGCCTATTTCAATGCGTCGTTTGCGCAAGCCCCCTATCTGGCACCGTGGCGTTTGCGCGGTCTTGCGCTGGGGTTGACTGCCAGCGCTGTCGTGCCGATCCGGCGCGGCGGCACGGTCTGGGCCGTGCTGGTGGTGTACCGCAATGACGCGGTCGGCTTCGACGCAGCGTTTCAGGAACTTCTCAACACACTGACTCTCGACCTCTCGCGTGGCCTCGATCGTCTGTCGGCACAGCAACTGCAGCGCGCACTGCTCGACAACGTGCTGGTGGGCATCATGGTGATGCATGACCGCTGCGTGGTGGAGAGCAATCATCGCGCCGCTGCCATGCTCGGGCTCACCCGTGACTTGCTGATCGGCCGCCCAACGAGCGATTTTCTCTCTGCGGCATCGCATGCGCGCATCGGGAAGATCTACCCGGCGCTGCGCGCACGGGGATCGGCACAAGTCAACGCCGTCGTGGTTCGACGCATCGACGGCAGCACGTTCGTCGGCGATCTCGGCGCCATCCTCCTGCCCGATGACGGCATGTCCGTGTGGACCATGGACGACGTGACACAGCGCGAGCTCCAGGCAGAGCGACTCCATCGCATGGCGGCGTTCAATGCCCTGCTTGCCGAGATCAACCATGTCGCATCCGAGGCCGGCAGCGTCCATGCCTTGCTCGCCGGCGGTTGCGAGGCCACGTTGCGCTGCGTTGGCGCCATGCGGACCTGGATCGGGCAGAACGATGCAACAGGCATGCATGCAGCCTACGACACCGCGGCGGAATCCCCGCTTGACGATGCCGAGGCATTGGAAGCCGTCGCCACAGCGGTGCGCGAGATGCGGCCCGTCTTTCTCCCCCGTCCAGGCGATCCCCGCGGAGACTTCGCGGCCGTGCCGATCGATCTCGTTGGCACCGGCACCGCGGCTCTGGCCATCCATTGTGGCGGTGACCATGCCATGGATGCCGACATCGAGCAAAGCCTGTGCGAGGTCGCGCGCGCGATCCAGCACGGACTGACGCTGGTCTCACACCGGCGACGCATCGATGCGCTCCAGCAACTCTACCGTGCACTCATGGGCGAAGGCGACGTGCTGCTGCAGGCGCGCAACGAAAAAGACATGCTGCAGCGCACCTGCGTGGATCTCGTGCGCGGCACCCTGTTTCACCGTGTGTGGATCGCCCGCCCGGGCGACGGCAGCGTGACATGGGTGTTTGCCGGGGCCGACAGTGACGGCACCCACTGCAGCGTTGCCGACGCCGTCGCCGCCTCGCTGGTGGCACGAACATGGGCTGACGGCAAGATTGCACACATCAGCGATGCCGACAGCGCGGCGCTGGCCACGCCAGTCCTGCGAGGCGGCGCCCCGTGGGCCGCGCTTGTCTTCGCGTCGCCGGAATCGGGGGCCTTCGACCCGACTGCGATCGACCTGTGTCAACGTGTCGCAACCCTGCTTGGACACGGACTGGACGAACTTGATCTCAAGAAGCGCCTGGTTGCCTTGCAGAATGAAGAGGCGCACCGCGCCCGCCATGACGACCTCACCGGTCTTCCAAACCGCCTCGGGCTGATCCAACACCTGGATCATGCGATCGCGCGCGCACGGCAACAGGGACACGCCCTCGCCGTCGGGATGCTTGATCTTGACGATTTCAAGATGATCAACGACGGTCACGGACACGCGACCGGAGATGCGCTTTTACGTGATTTGGCGCAGCGCCTGCGCGAGAGTCTGCGCGCCTCGGACTTCATCGCACGCCTTGGCGGTGACGAATTCGTGGCGGTGTTCGAGGACCTGGTATCCAACGAGACGCTGGTGCAACTGCAAGGCGTCCTCGACCGCATGCACGAGGCCGTCGAGCGGCCCTTCACCTGCGTACCGGGAAGCGATTTTCACGTCGAGATGACCATGGGGATCGCCTTGCTTTGCGCGGAATTCGATACCCCCGATGCCCTGCTCCGGCAAGCAGATGCCGCGATGTACCAGGGCAAGCAACGCAAGGTTGACCGCGCTTCGTGGTGGAGCGTGGGCACGAGCAACCTCGCCCTTCCGGAAGTGGATTCCAGCTTCGATCACCACGGCGCGGAAGCGAGCGCCCTGCTCAAAAAGGCCCAATCCCAGTTCGAGGTGATCGCGCACGCCTTCAGCCGCTCGTTCTTTGAGGACGTGGCGCGCCAGCCCGAGCCGGCAAGCATTCTCGCCAGCATGGGTGAACGTGGCATCGCCGCGCTCAAGGAACGCCAGATCGAGCACCTGCAAGCGCTGATGCACCCGGCGACCGATCATGCGGCGGTCGTGGCACGCGCCCGGGCCGTCGGCGTCGTGCATGGCCTGGTTGGCGTCAGCGCCGCCTGGATGACCCAGGCCGCCGCGTCATACCGTCGCGAACTCGGCGAGGTGATGGGCGCAATGCTGATCCCCGCGCGCGAACGCTACCGCCTGATGGTCGCTGCGGAGGCGCGCCTGCAATGCGACGTGCAGGAACAAATCGCCGGCATCCAGTCAGTGGTCGACGCCTACCTCCATATTCTGTCCCGCCAGTATCCGCCGCTTGGCGCGCTATGGGCAGATACGGTGCAGTCCGAGGTGGATTCGCTGGCGACCCTGCCCGGCATCGTCGACGCCATCGTGTTTCGCCCTGACTCCGACGGTGGCTTCCAGGTCGAAGCCATGGCTGGCTCGGCGTCCGAGCGCATCCAAGTGGTGATGCGACGTCCCGCAGCGGCGTCGCTATCAACGGAGGCGACCCCTCGGGGGCAGGGGCTGGTGGCGCGTGCCTGGCGCACGCAGGCGATCCAGTCGTTTCCGAATCTCTCCAGCGACCCGACCCTCATGCCCCTTGCCTCGCTGCTTGGCCCGCTGGGCGTTCGCAGCGCACTGGTGATTCCGATCATTGGCATCGACGGGCGTCCCGCTGCGGCGTTGCGCCTGCTCGGACGCTTTCCCAATCAGTTCGAAAGTTCATGGATGCAGCAGTTTGCCAGCAGTCTGCAGCAACGCTGGAACACGGTATGGCAGCGTTGCCGCGCGTTGGCACCGGTGCTGCCGCAGGAGACCGCGCTCGCATTGCGCGATGCCATCTTCGGAGGAGGGCTGCGCATGTTCGTGCAACCCGTGGTGGATCTGCGCAATGGCGCTGTGGTCAAGGCCGAAGCACTGGCGCGGGTCGCCTTGCCCAATGGGGAAATCGTGCCGCCTGGCACCTTTCTCCCCCTGCTGGGTGCAGTTGAACTCGACCGGCTGTTCCGATTGGGGCTGGATCAGGCACTGGGACACCTCGTACGCTGGGACCATCTGGGGTTTGAAACTGAAATTTCGCTCAATCTTCCTCCCAGCACGCTGCTCGATCCCGGCTGCGCCGAGTGGGTTCGCACGGCATTGCAGCGTCACGGCGTGGCTCCGCAACGGCTGACCCTGGAACTGCTCGAGTCGCAGCAATTCGAGGAAGCCGCGCAGGACGATGCGATCAATACGCTCAAGTCGCTCGGCGTCCGTCTCGCCATGGATGACCTCGGAGCTGGCTACAGCAGCCTGCAGCGGCTATCCAGTCTTCCATTCGATACCATCAAGGTCGATCAAGGCCTGGCGCGGCGCATGCGCGCAACGCCGATGCAGACCTTGAGCCTGATCCGCACCATTATCCAGATTGGCGCCGATTTCGCGCTCGAGGTCGTCGTCGAAGGCATCGAGGACGCTGACATGCTGGAGGCCGCGACGCACATCGGCGCCCGGCGCATTCAGGGTTACGCCATTGCCCGTCCGATGCCGGCTGATGCATTGGTTGCATGGGCACACGGGTTTTCCCTTGCCGGCGGCGGCTTCCCGATTCGCTCCGCGCTCGGGGCGCTGGCGTTTCATTGGAGAACCACGGCATCCGGCCGCCGCGTCGGCCCGCATGCGCAATGCCCGCTGACCGCGTATTTCGCGCAGGTTGGCGATGCCGAAGGCACGCGACTGCACGATGCCGTTCACGCGTCGGAGGGCAGGTCCGCCGATACGCGTGCGTTGCAGGCGTGGCTGGTCTCGACGATCACGCGGGGAGCGTGACGTCCGGGACTTCGCCCCCGAAGGTCCACGCATCCATCGACAGCATGCCGTAGTGAACGCCGGCGCGGTGACGGCGCACTGTCCCCCCACCCGCACCAAGCGCAAAGAACAGCGGCAACAAGTGCTCGTCGGTGGGGTGTGCGCGGACGGCGTGCGGTGCGCGACGCCGGTAATCAAACAAGGCCGGAAGGTCGCCGGCCCGCAGAGCGTCGTCGATCCAGTTGACGAACGCCTCGACGTAAGGCTCGGGCGGGTCGTCGGTGCGCGCTGCCGGATGAAACTCGCGCAAGTTGTGCGTGGCGCTGCCGGTGCCGAGTAGCAAGACCCCTTGCGAGGCCAGTGGCCGCAACGCGCGACCCAGCTCCCACGCCTGCTGCGGAAGCAATGGCCATGGCATGGCCAACGGAACCACCGGGATATCGGCATGCGGATACATGAACAGCAGCGGAACCCAGATTCCGTGGTCGAGGCCGCGTGCGGGGTCGAGCTCGGCTTTCAGACCTTGCTGACCCAGCAGATCGGCCACCCGCGTTGCAAGCGCCGGATCGCCCGGGACCTCGTATTTCAGCGTATTCAGCGCCGGATCGAAACCCGCGAAATCATGCACTGTTGCTGGCCGCGGATGCGCTCCGACACAGAGGCGGCGGGCCATCCAGTGCGGCGAAAATGCGACGATACCGGCCGGCCGTGGCGATGCATTCCCCAGTGCACGCAACACCGGAGCGGCCGTTCCAGGCTCAAGCGGGAGCATGGGAGATCCGTGGGACACGAACATGGTTTGCATGCCGCGATTTTAGTTCTCATTAGAACCATTATTACGCTTGTGGACATTGCGCGTCGCATCATCGCAACGCGTTCGGGGTCACATCACCGCTGCGCAGATGACGTTGAGGTTGCCCTCGTTGGCGTTGGCAATGGTCCCCGCGGGATTTTCCAGCAGACACACCTCCCCGGTGGGATTGGTTGTCACGGTCGCGCTGAATGTCGTGTTGTTGGGTACCAGCGTGGTGAAAGCGTAGGCGCCGTTGCTATTGAGAATTTTGAGTTCGGTCGACGCAGCCCCGTTGGGAACGCTCGTCGTGTTCTGCACTGCCACCGTGCCGCCCGGTGCCAGTCCGTAGACATTGCCACCAATGCTGTAACTGGCATTCGCCTTGCCGCCGCCGCACCCCGGCAGCGCGGCGACGAGCACCGCCAGTACGGCAGCGCAGACCGCATGGCCCTTGCGTGTATCCATGATTCATTTCCTCAGATCCCGATCATGGCTGGTGATGCTATCGGGGCATTGCGCACCGAAACACCCATGCCCACGAAGGGTGAAGGGTGCTTAACCAGCGCCCCCGAGAGGAGAGTCATGCAGGGCTAATGCCAGTAAAACGTGAATATGGCGTTCCATCTGTGGAAGATTGATGGATCGCTCATATCCAACGTGCATTTGCCGCACTCATGTCGGGGTTTCGCCACGTCGACGCAGAGCAATCAACGGTTGCACTTGCGGTGCTCGCAGCGCCGGGCGTCCTGGCTCCACGGCTGGAAGCGGTTCCGCCACCCGCATGGTCTGCAAGCACCGCAATGCCAGATCCTGGTAAGTCCGGGTGCCTTCGAGCTTCCATGCAACTTCTTCCGGCGACAGTGCGCGACGCACGGTGGCGGGAAGACCGGCAACCAGGGTGCGCGCCGGGACCTTCATCCCGGCTGGAACAAACGCGCATGCCGCGACGATGGCTTGCTCGCCGATCTCGGCGTCGTCCATCACCACGGCGTTCATACCCACCATGGCATCACGGCGCACAGTGCAACTATGGAGCACCGCGCCATGGCCGATGTGGCCGTTTGTCTCGACCACGGTGTCGTGACCCGGAAACCCGTGCATGACGCAGCAATCCTGCACGTTCGCACCCTCATGCAGCACGATGCGACCGAAATCACCCCGCAGACTCGCACATGGGCCGACGTAACACCCGGGTCCGATGATGACGTCCCCGACGAGAACGGCGTCTGGATGCACATAGGCCGTGGGATCGACCACGGGGATGACGCCATCGATTGCATAACAAGGCATGTGCGTAGCTCCTAAGGGTTTTCCCGATCAATGATTTGATCCAGGTCAGATATCGTTCGCACTATACATGACCGACCGGTTGGTCGGTTTTGATCCGATCTTCTCCATGGCCACCGACCAATTCCCCTCTCCGCCGCCGCAGCTGGACGCCAATCTTCAGGGTGCCGTGCTGACCCTGACGCTGCAGCGCCCGCAAGCCCTCAACAGTTTTACTGCCGCGCTCATCGACGCCTTGCGGACCCGGCTCGAGCAAGCTGCGGCGGATCCGGCCGTGCGCTGCGTCGTCATCACCGGCAGCGGCCGCGCATTTTGCGCTGGCCAGGACTTGAAAGACCCGGCAGTCGCGGCCTCCGGAGACGTTGCCGCCGACCTCGGCGAGGTGGTGGCACGGTTTTACAAACCACTCATGCTGTGCTTGCGCGCCATGCCGGTACCCACCGTCGCTGCCGTCAATGGCGTCGCCGCCGGCGCCGGGGCGTCGCTGGCGCTGGCGTGCGACGTTGCCATCGCCAAGCGCAGCGCCAATTTCGTGCAGGCCTTCGGCGCCATCGGCCTCGTTCCTGACAGCGGCGCTACCTGGCTGCTGCCGCGCCTGGGAGGGCGCGCGCGCGCCCTTGGCATGACTTTGCTGGGTGAAAGGGTTAGCGCCGAGCGCGCCGCGCACATGGGCCTGATCTGGTCATGTGTCGACGACGCGGTGTTTGACAGCGAAGTCACACGCACAGCGGAACGCCTTGCCGGCCTGCCGACACGCGCGCTTGCCCGCACCCGCGTCCTCATCGACGATGCCCAGCATGCGAGCTTCGCGCAAGCACTCGACGCCGAAGCGCAGGCACAGAGCGAACTTGGGCGCGGCCACGATTACGCCGAAGGTATCGCTGCCTTCACCCAAAAGCGCCCGCCCCGTTTCACGGATCGGTGATCGTCATCCAAACGCCAGGAATCCATTCCATGCAAGACACAACGCCCGGTCTCGACATCGACACCGCCCAGCGGATCGCCGAACGCGTTCGCGACGTCATGCGGCGCGATGACCACGCCAGCCGCGCGCTGGGGATCGACATCATCGCCGTCGGCCCCGGTAGCAGCCGTGCGACGATGACAGTGCGCCAGGACATGCTCAACGGCTTTGCCATCTGTCACGGCGGTCTCATCACGGCCCTGGCTGATTCCGCATTCGCATTCGCCTGCAACGCCTACAACGACGTCACGGTCGCCGCTGGCGTGAGCATCGACTTTCTCGCCCCGGCGCGCATCGGCGATCGGCTCGAGGCCGAGTGCCGCGAGCGGGCGCTGGGCGGACGCACGGGCATCTACGACGTCACCGTGCGCAACCAGCATGGCCAGGAAATCGCGCTGTTTCGGGGACGGTCACACCGTCTCACGGGCCGCACCGTCTTTGATGCCGGGGCCCGCGACTCCGTCCGGAATTGAGACCGACCCTGAACCCCCGCACGCACCGAGGAGACTCCGCAACATGAATGCACCCGATCGCGCCATGCTCGATCCGATCGAGACCGCCAGCCGCGACGAAATCGCTGCGCTGCAAACCCAGCGCCTGCGCTGGAGCCTGGGTCACGCCTACGAGAATGTTCCGCACTATCGGCGGGCCTTCGACGCCCACGGAGTCCACCCTGACGACTTCAGAACATTGTCCGACCTCGCGAAGTTCCCCTTCACCGGCAAGTCCGACCTGCGCGACAACTACCCCTTCGGCATGTTCGCGGTCCCGCGCCAACAGATCGTGCGCGTGCACGCCTCGTCGGGGACCACGGGCAAGCCCACGGTCGTGGGCTACACCCGAGACGACATCGATACCTGGGCGGCGCTGGTGGCGCGCTCGATCCGCGCCGCCGGCGGTCGTCCAGGTGACATCGTGCACGTGGCGTACGGCTACGGGCTATTTACCGGTGGTATGGGTGCGCACTATGGCGCCGAGCGCCTTGGCTGCACCGTGGTGCCAATGTCGGGAGGACAGACCGAAAAGCAGGTGCAACTGATCCGCGACTTCAAACCTGACATCATCATGGTCACGCCCAGCTATATGCAGGTCATCATCGAGGAATTCACACGTCAAGGGCTCGACGCCCGCGAGAGCTCGCTGCGGATCGGCATTTTCGGCGCCGAGCCATGGACCGAGGCCATGCGCCACGAAATCGAATCGCGCTCGTCGCTCAAGGCAATGGATATTTATGGGCTCAGCGAGGTCATGGGTCCGGGCGTCGCCTGCGAGTGCGCGGAGACCCAGGACGGACCCGTGATCTGGGAGGATCACTTCTACCCCGAGATCATCGATCCCGTCACCGGCGAGGTGATGCCTGACGGCAGCGAAGGCGAACTCGTCTTCACCACCCTGACCAAGCAAGGTCTGCCCATCGTGCGCTACCGTACCCGCGACCTGACCCGGCTGCTTGCGCCGACGGCGCGTGCCTTCCGCCGCATGGGCAAGATCGTCGGCCGCAGCGACGACATGCTCATCGTGCGTGGCGTCAATGTGTTCCCGACCCAGATCGAGGAGATCGTGCTGCAAAACGAGAAGCTCTCCGGCCAGTACCAGATTCACCTCAGCCGCGACGGGCACCTCGACAAGGTCGAAGTGCATTGCGAGATCCAGCCTGGCCTGGGCTACGTCTCCGAGGAGGAGCGCGCGCGCCTGGCGGACTGGGTGACACACCGCATCAAGACCCTGGTCGGCATCAGCACGCACGTCAACGTGCTGCCACCAGACTCGATCGAGCGCACGCTGGTCGGCAAGGCGCGCCGCGTCATCGACCACCGGCCGCGCAACACCTGAATCGAACCGACAAACCAGGAGGGATTGCCATGTATACCCAGGCGATGGACATCGAACCCCAAAGTTCCGAGGCGCCTGACGCACCCCGGACCGCCAATGCGCAACAGTTGCTCGCGCGCTTCAACGCCCGTATCGACGACGGCGGCTTCATCGAGGCCAAGGACTGGATGCCAGAGCATTACCGCAAGACCCTGGTGCGTCAGATCAGCCAGCACGCGCATTCGGAAATCGTCGGCATGCTCCCCGAGGGCAATTGGGTGACGCGCGCGCCGACCCTCAAGCGCAAGGCCATCCTGCTGGCCAAGATCCAGGACGAAGGCGGGCATGGGCTGTACCTGTATGCGGCCGCGGAAACCCTTGGGGTATCGCGTGACGCCTTGCTCGAGGCGCTGCACAGCGGTCGGGCCAAATACAGCTCGATCTTCAACTATCCGACGCTCAACTGGGCGGACATCGGCGTGGTCGGCTGGCTGGTCGACGGCGCCGCAATCATGAATCAGGTGCCGCTATGCCGCTGCTCATACGCGCCGTACGCCCGCGCGATGATCCGCATCTGCCGCGAGGAGAGTTTCCATCAGCGCCAGGGCTATGACGCGCTGCTGACCATGATGCGCGAGGGCACCGACGCGCAACGCGCCATGGTTCAGGACGCCGTGAACCGCTGGTGGTGGCCGTGCCTGATGATGTTCGGGCCACCCGACGCCGACAGCACCCACAGCGAGCAAAGCATGCGCTGGGGTATCAAGCGTATTTCCAACGACGACCTTCGGCAGAAATTCGTCGACGCAACGGCAGCACAAGCCAACGTCCTCGGCGTGACCATGCCCGACCCGGACCTGCGCTGGAACGAAGCGCGCGGTCATTTCGACTTCGGCCCTATCGACTGGGATGAATTCTGGCGCGTCATTGGCGGTGACGGACCATGCAACCGCGAGCGCCTGTCGACCCGCGTTCAGGCCTGGGAGGATGGGGCCTGGGTGCGCGATGCTGCCCTGGCCCATGCCCGTAAACAAGCTGAAATGCCGCAACGCGCGGCATAAACCCCACGCCACCAATGGAGATCAATGCAATGCGTGAAGCCACGACCAACCCAGCCGATCCAACCCGTGAATGGCCTTTGTGGGAGGTGTTTGTGCGCAGCAAGGCCGGCCTCGACCACAAGCACAGCGGCAGCCTGCACGCACCCGATGCGAAGCTGGCGCTCGAAATGGCGCGCGACGTCTACACCCGCCGCCAGGAAGGCACCAGCATCTGGGTCGTGCGCTCGGACCAGATCGTCGCCAGCGACCCCGGAGACAAGGATATGTTCTTCGACCCGATGGAGGACAAGGTATATCGCCACCCGACCTTCTACAAGCTGCCCGACGAAGTCAACCACATGTAAGCGAGACGCAACGATGCAAGCCTCCATTTCCATCGGCCACGATCCCGCAGTGCGCTACCTGCTGCGCCTGGGTGACCTGTGCCTCATCCATGCGCAACGCCTCTCGGAGTGGTGCGGCCACGCGCCAATCCTTGAAGAAGATATCGCGCTGAGCAATATCGCACTCGACCACATTGGCCAGGCGCGCGGCGTATTGACCCACGCCGGGCAGCGCGCGGGCGACGGTCTCGACGAGGACCGACTCGCGTTTCTGCGCGAGGAGCGTGACTATTTCAATCCAACGCTGGTCGAACTGCCGCGTGGCGACTTCGCGCGCACCACGGTGCGCAACTTGATGGTGGCCACGCTGCTCGAACTGCTCTGGGATGCGCTCACGCGCTCCGCGGATGTCGAACTCGCTGCCATCGCGGGCAAGGCCGTGAAAGAGGCTCGCTACCACCGGGTGCACGCCGCCGACTGGCTGCTGCGCCTGGGAGACGGCACCGAAGAGTCTCGCCGGCGCATCGAAGCAGCGCTCGAGGAACTGTGGCCCTACACGCGCGAGCTGTTCGAATCGGATGCCGTTGACGACGCCGCGGAAGCATCCGGTCTGGGGCCGCGCTGGGCGACACTGCGCG
>DAICZP010000048.1 GCA_027311065.1 Thiomonas sp.
GGCGCAGGATGCGCACAGGGTCCTCGGCGAATGCGGGGCTCACATGGCGCAGCACCCGCGATGCCAGATCCTCCCGCCCCCCCCAGGGATCAATGATGTCGCCCGCGCGGTCCTGCGCCATCGCGTTGATGGTCAGGTCGCGTCGCAGCAGATCCTGCTCCAGCGTGATGTCGGGTGCCGCGTGCACATCAAAACCGTGGTAACCCGGGCCGACCTTGCGCTCCGTGCGCGCAAGCGCATACTCTGCGTGACTGATCGGGTGAAGAAAGACCGGAAAATCGCGCCCGACCGGGACGAAGCCGGCATCGAGCATCTGCCGCGGCGTTGCGCCCACCACGACCCAGTCACGGTCGTGGACAGGCAGACCCAGCAGGGCGTCACGTACGGCGCCGCCAACCACGTAAGCCCGGCCTGGCGTGGCCCACGCCACCTCGCAAGGGGGTTCGAAAACGGTACCGCTGGCGTTCATCCCGGCAGCATACGGCACCATGTCCTGAATCAGAGCGCCGCGTCGCGGAGTGCACGCCGCAAGATCTTGCCCACCGGGGTCTTCGGCAAGTCCTCACGGAACACGATGTGCCGGGGGCGCTTGTAGTTGGTCAACCGCTCGGCGAGAAAAGCCTTGAGTGCGTCTTCGGTCAGGGACGGGTCGCGACGCACCACGAACAATCGCACCGCTTCGCCCGAATTCGGGTCAGGAACGCCCACCGCGGCGGCCTCGAGCACTCCCGGATGCATGACGGCGACTTCCTCGATTTCGTTGGGATAGACATTGAATCCCGACACCAGAATCATGTCCTTCTTGCGGTCCACGACACGCACATAGCCCTGTGCGTCAAGCACACCGATATCCCCGGTCTTGAAGAATCCATCGGATGTGAAGGCGCGTGCGGTGTCCTCCGGCCGGTTCCAGTAGCCGGACATGACCTGCGGACCGCGCAGTGCGATTTCCCCCGCCTGGCCGATCGCGACCGGATGGCCCTGGTCGTCGACGATGGCCACCTCTGTGGAGGGAATGGGCAAGCCGATGGTGCCGGAAAAGTGATCGGTATCGGTGGGATTGCCAATCGCCGATGGCGACGTCTCCGAAAGGCCGTAGCCCTCGCAGATCGGGCAGCCTGTGCGCTCCAGCCACTTGCGCGCCACCGCCTCCTGTACGGCCATGCCGCCCCCCAGCGAAAGGCGCAGGTGACTCCAGTCCACCTTGTCGAAATCAGGGTGGTGCAACAAGGCGTTGAACAGCGTATTGACTGCGGGAAAGCTATGGACGGGATAGCGACGCAGCTCCTTCAGGGTGGCGGCGAGGTCGCGCGGGTTGGGGATCAGCATGATCATGCCCCCTTGCCAGGCTGACAGCAGCATGACCACCGTGAAGGCGAAGATGTGATACAGAGGGAGCACGCACGCGGTGTTGATCGACCCGTTGACTGGCAGCTTGCGCAACGCCGGCGCATTCCACGCCGCCGACTGCAGCACGTTGGCGATGAGGTTGCGGTGGGTGAGGATGGCGCCCTTGGATACGCCAGTGGTTCCACCTGTGTATTGGAGCACCGCGACGTCTTCCGGCCCCGGGTGGGCAACACAGGACGGCAGTCCGCGTCCTTGCGCCAGGGCGTCACGAAAACGCACATGGCCGGGGAGGGAAAAACGCGGCACCAGGTGCTTGCGATGGCGCACGACGAAATCGACCACCGATCCCATCGGAAACCGCAGCATTTCGCCCATGCTCGCAACGACGACGACGCGGGGCAGAACCTCCCGATCGATCTGTTCGAGCGTGTGTGCGAAGTTCTCGAGAATGATGATCGCCGCGGCACCGCTGTCGCGCAGCTGGTGTTCAAGCTCGCGAGGCGTGTACAGCGGGTTGACATTGACCACCACGAGTCCTGCGCGCAGGACTCCCGCGACCGCAACCGGATATTGCGGCACGTTGGGCATCATCAACGCCACCCGATCGCCGGCCCGCATGCCGACATGATGCAGCCATGCCGCGAGGGCGGCGGACTGCGCGTCCCATTGACCGTAGCTGGTCTCCTGCCCCATGAAGGCAAACGCCGGTCGGTCTCGATACCTTGCGAATATGTCGCGCAGCAACTCGACCAGCGAGGCGCAGGTTCCAGGGTCGATGTCGGCGGGAACGCCGACGGGGTACTGGGCGAGCCAGGGACGGTCCGTCATCTGATTGACTCCTGCGGCCGTCAAAAACGAACGACCGTTCGATAACCAGATGCAAGCATACGCGCGGCCGTACCACTTGACCAGTCCGGGCTTTCCTGGCCCAGCGCCGTACCTGGGCCGACGCTCAGGTCTCGGCGATGCGGATGGTCGGGAATTTTGCCGAGTAGTCCTTGGCCCGCAGCGCCACGCGGGCCGCCAGCCGCCGCGCGATGGCACGGTACTCGGTTGCCACAGCGCCGTCGGGATCGGCCACGACACTGGGGCGACCGCTGTCGGCCTGCTCACGAATGCGCAGGTCGAGTGGCAGGCTGCCCAGCAGGTCCACGCCATGGTCCTGCGCCATGCGCGCGCCACCGCCGGCACCAAAGATGTGCTCCGCGTGACCGCAGTTCGAACAGACGTGCACCGCCATGTTCTCAATGACACCGAACACCGGCACCTGCACCTTCTCGAACATCCTGAGACCCTTGCGGGCGTCGAGCAAGGCGATGTCCTGTGGCGTGGTGACAATGACCGCGCCGGTCAGTGGCACGCGTTGGCTCAAGGTCAGCTGGATATCGCCGGTTCCAGGCGGAAGGTCGACCACCAGATAATCCAGATCAGACCACCGGGTCTGGCGCAGCAACTGCTCGAGCGCCTGGGTTGCCATCGGGCCACGCCAGATCATCGGCTGATCAGTATCGAGCAGCACGCCGATGGACATGACCTGCAGCCCATGCGAGCGCATTGGCTCCATGGTCTTGCCATCCGTGCTGTCGGGCTTGCCTTGCAAGCCCATCATCATCTGCTGGGACGGGCCGTAAATGTCGGCGTCGAGCAGGCCCACGGTGGCACCCTCGGCGGCCAGCGCCAGCGCGAGATTCGCGGCGGTCGTGCTCTTGCCCACGCCCCCCTTGCCAGACGCCACCGCGATGATGTTGCGCACACCCTCGAGCGGCTTGAGCCCGCCTTGCACGGCGTGGGGCTCCACCCGGGTTTCAAAGGCGACGTCGACCACGTCGACGCCGTCAACGCCGCGCGCGGCCGTCTCGAGGGCGGCGCGCAACCCGCGCTCCTGGCTGCGCGCCGGATAACCCAGCGCCACCCGCACCGAAACCCGTCCGCCGTCGACGCGGAGGTCACGCAAAGCCTTGGTCGATTGCAGCGTGCGGCCGTTATCAGGGTTGACGACTGCGGCGAACGCGGCCTCGACGGACGCGCGGGAAGGCGTTGAGTTTGGCATGGTGGTGTTGGAGGAAATTGAAGCAAATGGTTCCAGTCTATCCCGGCGACGCCACGGACCTGCCTCGCCTGCCTACAATTCCCTGATTGCGCGCGCGCCAAACAAAGCCCCCGATTCCGGCCCCCATGATGCAAGAAACCAAGCGACGCCTGTTCGTCACCACCGCCCTTCCCTACGCGAACGGCCCTTTCCACATCGGCCACATCATGGAGTACATCCAGGCTGACACCTGGGTGCGCTTTCAGCGCATGCGGGGCCACGAAGTGCACTTCGTCGGTGCCGACGATGCGCACGGCGCACCGATCATGATCGCGGCCGAGAAGGCCGGACGGACGCCGCAGGAGTTTGTCGCGGCCATCGCGGCCGGCCGCGCCCGCCATCTCGACGGATTTCACATCCGTTTCGACAACTGGCACAGCACCGACGCACCGGAAAACCACCAGCTTGCCCAAGACATCTACCGGGATCTCCGCAAGGCCGGCTTGATTTTCACCCGTGAAATCGAGCAGTTTTTCGATCCCGTCAAGGGCATGTTTCTTCCCGACCGCTACATCAAGGGCCATTGCCCGAAATGCGACGCGCCGGACCAGTATGGTGATGCCTGCGAGGCTTGCGGTGCCGTGTACAGCCCGACCGAGCTTCGCAAGCCCTATTCGGTTCTTTCGGGCGCCGTGCCCGAGATGCGCCGCAGCGAGCATTACTTTTTCCAGCTGTCCTCGTCGCGCTGCGAGGACTACCTCCGCGGCTGGACCCAGGGCGTCGACGCGCGCGGCGTCTCCCACCTGCAGGTGGAAGTGCTGAACAAGGTTCGGGAATGGTTCACGCGCGACGGCGAGGGCCGGCACGGTCTGGCCGACTGGGACATTTCCCGCGACGCCCCTTACTTCGGTATCGAGATCCCGGACGCACCCGGCAAGTATTTTTACGTCTGGCTGGACGCCCCCATCGGCTACCTCGCCAGCCTCAGAAACCACTTCGACAAAGGCCAGGCCGCCGCCCACTGGCACGCGCCGTCGCGCACGTCGCAGACGTATGAGGAATTCGTCAGCGACCCCGCGGTCGAGCAAGTGCATTTCATCGGCAAGGACATCGTCTATTTCCACACGCTGTTCTGGCCCGCCATGCTTCATTTTTCGGGCCGCAAAGTTCCAAACCAGGTCAACGTGCATGGATTCGTCACCGTCGGCGGCGAAAAAATGAGCAAAAGCAGGGGAACCGGGATCTCTCCCTTGCAGTATCTGGACATCGGCCTGAACCCGGAATGGTTGCGCTACTACCTGGCGGCCAAGCTGAGCGCCAGGGTCGAGGATGTTGATTTCACGCCCGACGACTTTGTCGCGCGCGTCAACAGCGATCTCGTCGGCAAGTATGTGAATATCGCCAGCCGCGCAGCCAAGTTCATCTCCCAGCATTTCGACGGCCAACTCGCCTACATGGGCGCGACTGACGCCTTCACGGACGGCGCGCGCGCCCTGGCCGACGATGTGGCCGCGGCGTTCGGTGCGCGCGAATATGCGCGAGCCATGCGCGAGATCATGGCCCATGCCGACCGCATCAATGCTGCCTTCGACACGGCCCAACCATGGATCCTCGCCCGGGATCAGGCGCGTCGTGCCGAACTCCAGGACGCGTGCTCGCGCGCCTTGGCGGGCTTTCACCTGCTGTCCGTGCTGCTGAGTCCGGTTCTGCCAGTGACCAGCGGCCGTGTCGCGCGTACGCTGTTCGGCATGGACCGCGACTTCACGTGGGACGACGCTTTCAGCCTGCCGCGGTCGGTGCGCCCATACCAGCACCTGATGCAGCGCGTGGATCCCCAAACCCTCGAACGTCTGTTCGACGCGCCGGAAGCGGCAACCTCCCCGAACCCGATGCCCGGCGCAGTGATGTCGCCCACCCCTGCGACCTCCGTCGCCCCGGGCGAGGACACCATCACCATCGAAGACTTCACGAAGGTCGACCTGCGCATCGCACGCATCGTGCTTGCCGAGGCCGTCGAGGGGTCGACCAAACTGCTGCGCCTCACGCTCGACGCAGGGGAGTCGGGTGCAGATGGCCAGCCGCGCCTGCGAAATGTGTTTTCCGGCATCGCCACGGCCTACAAGCCCGAGGAGCTCACCGGGCGGCTCACCGTGATGGTGGCCAACCTCGCTCCGCGCAAGATGAAGTTCGGCCTGAGCGAAGGCATGGTGCTGGCGGCCAGCGCCGACGACGAGAAGGCGCATCCGGGTATCTATCTGCTCGATCCCTTCCCCGGCGCGCAGCCAGGCATGCGGGTTCGCTGAGGGAGCCACCGACCATGGCACACGCCACGCCAGTTCCCGCCGACGCCCTGCGCTGCCTGCCCGATGATGCCTGGGACACCGGCCCGACGACGCACCTGGAGCACCTGGTCGAAGGCGGGCACGTGCTGGAATTTCCTCATTTGCGTTTCCTGCTCGCGCCTGACGAGAGGCGATTCCTTGATCCCGCCTGGAGCGACGGCCGGTCCAAAAACCTCAGCTTGCGTGGCGACGGATCGATTCGCGGCGCCCGGGGCAGCGCGACCGACCTGGAAGCGCTGCGGGCAATGATCGCGCGCTACGCGGACTCGGCGCAGGCACTCGTGGACCGCCTGTTTCCGCACTATCGCGGCAAGCTGCGCGCTGGCAACGCCTCGCTGCGCCCCTTCCAGGTCGAGGGGCGCGCAGCATCATGGCGCAAGGACGATACCCGCCTGCATGTCGACGCGTTCCCGAGCAACCCGACCCGGGGCGTTCGCCTCCTGCGTGTGTTCCACAATCTCAACCCCGACGGCCGTGCGCGCACGTGGCGGGTTGGCGAACCCTTTGGCGACTTCGTCGAACGTTTCGCACCGCGGCTGCGTCCGGCCTTGCCAGGGTCAGCGTGGTTGCTGCACACGCTGCACGTGACCAAGTCGCGACGCACCGCGTACGACCACATCATGCTGCAGTTGCACGATCTGGCCAAGGCCGACCTCGAATACCAGCGCGGCGCGCCGCAGGCAGCGGTGGATTTCGCTCCCGGCACGACATGGGTCGTGTATTCGGATCAGGTGCTGCATGCGGTCATGGGTGGCCAGCACATGATGGAGCAGACCTTCTACCTCGACCCCGACCAGCAATATGCACCGGAAACGTCGCCATTGCACATGCTCGAACGGCGGATGGGACGTCCGCTGCGCTGACCAGCGACGCGCCAAAAAGTCCTAACATGGCGGGATTCGGTGACTTGTGTCGCCACTTTCCGATCCTTCATCCGTCTACGCCATGCCGCTCGCCGTCAAGCCCTACGTCTCCGAAGCCACCCGCTTCCTGCAGGACCTCAAGGCCCAGCAACCGGATCTCGAAGCGCGCCAGAAACAGGGGCGCGCTCTGCTGTGGGACCGTCCGCAGGACCCAGACCTCCGCGCCGCCTTCAACGCCGGCCAGGTGCGGCAGAAGCCGTATGTCTACGGCGTCGACTGAACTTCCTGACAATCCAGATGCCGATACGGCGCTGGAGACCATTGATGGGGTGGCCGTCGCGCGTCTTTACGGGCAGCCCCTGTTCGCGCTGCCGCAGGACCTGTACATCCCCCCGGATGCGCTCGAAGTCTTTCTGGAGGCCTTCGAGGGACCGCTCGACCTGCTGCTCTACCTGATCCGGCGGCAGCACTTCAATATCCTGGACATTCCGATGGCCCAGGTGACGCGACAGTACCTCGATTACATCGAACAGATCCGCCACGATAACCTCGAACTGGCGGGGGAATACCTGCTCATGGCGGCGATGCTCATCGAGATCAAGTCGCGCATGCTGCTGCCGCGCCCGCCCGCACCGGAAGGCCAGGAACCCGAGGATCCGCGCGCTGAACTGGTACGTCGCCTGCTGGAATACGAGCGCATGAAGCTGGCCGCGCAGCAACTCGAAGGGCTGCCCCAGCGCGGTCGCGACTTCTGGCGCGTCGAGGTTGCGGTGGAAAGAACCGCGCGCGCCTTGCTGCCCGACGTCACCGTGGAAGAACTGCGCGAGGCCTGGGCACAGCTGGTGCAGCGCGCCCGGCTCAACGCCCATCACCACATCACCCGCGAAACCATTTCGGTGCGGGAGATCATGAGCCGCGTTCTGCGATGCCTGCAGGATCGCCGATTCGCGGAGTACCAGGAGCTGTTCGACCGCCAACGCGGCATGACCCACGCAGTCGTCACGTTCATCGCCCTGCTCGAGCTCGCACGGGAAGGTCTGCTGCAGATCACCCAGGCCGAGGCCTACGCCCCTGTCTACGTGCGCCTGGCATATACGCCGAGCCACTGACGCCTTCTGCACCGGATACCGAGGCGCGATGACCGAACGATCGTTCGTTTTTGCTCGCGGATCTTGCTGCAATGCGGCGATAATGCCGCCACCAGTCACTGACTGCCGCTTGCCACCACGCCAGATACATCATGTCCAACCATCATCCTTCCGCCGGCGCGCCCTACGTGCACCCGGGTGCGACTGTGCCAACGCGCAAGCCCGTCACATTGCATCGCCTGCGCGCCATGCGCGAAGCCGGCGAGAACGTCGCCATCCTCACCGCCTACGACGCCAGCAGCGCGGCGTTGCTTGACGCCGCGGGTGTCGACTGCCTGCTCGTGGGCGACTCGTTGGGCATGGTGGTGCAGGGGCGTGACTCGACCCTGCCGGTGACCATGGAACACATGGTCTATCACACCACCTGCGTGGCGCGCGCCCGTGGTGCGGCGTGGCTGATCGCCGACCTTCCGTTCGGGAGCTACCACGAAAGCGTGGAGCAGGCCGTACGCAATGCAGCCACGCTGATGCGCGCCGGTGCCCAGATGGTCAAGCTCGAAGGTGGCGGCTGGACGGCGCCGATCGTGCGCGCGCTGGTCGAGCGCGGCATTCCGGTATGCGCCCATCTCGGGCTGACGCCGCAGAGCGTGCACGCGCTAGGCGGCTACCGTATCCAGGGGCGTGACGCACCCGCCGCGGCGCAGTTGCGTGCGCATGCGCGCGAACTCGATGACGCCGGCGCGACGATGCTTGTGCTGGAGTTGATGCCGTCGAACCTGGCGGCCGATGTCAGCACCGAATTCTCCGGCATCACCATCGGCATCGGTGCCGGGCGCCGCACCCATGGTCAGGTTCTGGTGCTGAACGACATGCTCGCGCTGACTCCGGGCGCGAAACCACGCTTCGTGCGCAACTTCATGGCCGGTGCCTCGAGTATTGCCGACGCGGTTTCCACGTATGTGCGCGATGTCAAGAGCGGCGCGTTCCCGGACGAATCCCTCCACGGATACGAGGCATGACCGCGATGCAGGTGTTGCACTCCCAGGATGCGCTGCGCGCTGCACTGCGCCACCTCCCGGCCCCGACCCTGGTGCCGACCATGGGCAACCTCCACGCTGGTCACCTGGCGCTGGTGGCGCACGCACGGACCTTCGGCGCACCAGTGGTGGTCAGCATTTTTGTCAATCGGCTCCAGTTCGGGCCACACGAGGATTTCGATCGCTATCCCCGCACGCTGCAGCGTGATTGCGAACTGCTGCGGAGCGCAGGCTGCGACATCGTGTTCGCCCCTGATGAAGCGACCATGTACCCACAGCCGCAGACCTTCCAGATCACCCCAGACCCCCTGGTTGCAGGGGTGCTCGATGGTGCTGCGCGGCCCGGGCACTTTGCGGGCGTTTGTACTGTGGTCATGAAATTGTTTCAGATGGTCGCACCACACCAGGCGGTGTTCGGCAAGAAGGACTACCAGCAACTGCTTCTGATACGCGCCATGGCTTCACAGTTCGCCCTGCCGGTTGGTATCGTGGGGCTGGAAACCGTGCGCGCCGATGACGGGCTGGCACTGTCGTCGCGCAATGGCTATCTCGACGCCGCGCAGCGCGACCAGGCCCCGCAATTGAACGCCGCCCTGCGCGAGTTGGCGCGTGCCGCACGCACCGGGAGCGATCCGGCACTGCTACCCATGCTGGAAACACAGGTCCACGAGGAACTCGCGGCCTTGGGCTGGAGCCCCGATTACCTCACCGTGCGGCGCCGCGTCGATCTCCAGCCGCCGTCGGCTGCTGACCTCGCGCGCGAGGACACGCTCGTGGCGCTGGGAGCCGCCAGACTTGGCAACACCCGTTTGATCGACAACGTCGAGTGCTGAGGCCACCGGGGCCACCCAGGGCAGTGCTGCCCCATCCAAGCGGCACGCGGGGGCAAACGGGAGGAGAATATGCGGTTTGGGGTGCACCCGTCTGATGCTCGTATCACCATGCAACATTGCGATGTCCTGATCATTGGCGGCGGCTTGGCCGGCCTGTCTTCGGCGCTCCAACTGGCCGAGCGCTTCCACGTCACGCTGCTGGCCAAGCGCGAGCTTGAGATTTCCAGCAGCCAGTGGGCACAAGGCGGCATCGCCGCCGTGCTCGGTGACGGCGACACGTTCGAGGCCCATGTTCAGGACACCATGGTGGCCGGTGGTCAGCTCAACGACATGGCAGCCACGCGCTACGTGATCGAACACGGCCCTGCGGCCATCCAGTGGCTGCGCGATCAAGGCGTACCCTTCGACACCGAAGCCGGTGGACTACACCTCACCCGCGAGGGCGGACACAGTCAGCGCCGCATCGCGCACGTGGCCGACGCCACCGGCGCTGCCATCCAACGGACGCTGCTGGCACGGGCGCGCGCGCATGCCAACATCACCCTGGCGGAGAACCACGTTGCGGTCGACCTCATCACCGACCGCCACATGGATATCACCAGCAGCCCGCGCTGCTGGGGCGCATACGCGCTGAACACCCTCACCGGACACGTCGAAACCTTCGCCGCCGCACATACGGTCCTGGCCACCGGCGGCGCCGGCAAGGTCTACCGTTACACCACCAATCCGGATACGGCCAGCGGCGACGGGCTGGCAATGGCGTGGCGCGCGGGTTGCCGCGTCGCCAACATGGAATTCATCCAGTTCCATCCCACCTGCCTGTATCACCCCAAGGCCAAGAGTTTCCTGATTTCGGAAGCCGTGCGTGGCGAAGGCGGCGTCCTGCGCCTCCCCGACGGCACGCGCTTCATGCCCGCCCACGACGCGCGCGCCGAGCTTGCTCCACGTGACGTGGTCGCGCGTGCGATCGACTTCGAGATGAAAAAGCATGGGCTGGACTGCGTCTACCTCGACATCACCGACAAGGGCGAGGCGTTCATCCGCCACCATTTCCCGACGATCTACCAGCGCTGCCTTGATCTCGGCATCGACATGGCGCGTGAGCCGATTCCGGTGGTGCCTGCCGTGCACTTCACATGCGGCGGTGTGCTGACCGACCTGAGCGGCCGCACCGACCTGCCAGGTCTTTACGCGGTCGGCGAGGTCGCGTACACGGGATTGCATGGCGCCAACCGGCTCGCGAGCAACTCCCTGCTCGAATGCGTGGTGTTCGGCACCGCCACTGCGCGCGCCGTGCGCGAGGCCGAGCAACCACCCGTCCTGGTTCCCCGCCCTTGGGACGAGAGCCGCGTGGTCGACGCCGACGAGCTTGTCGTCGTCAGCCACAACTGGGACGAGTTGCGGCGGCTGATGTGGAATTATGTCGGCATCGTGCGCACCGACAAGCGACTGGAGCGCGCGGCGCACCGCATTGAATTGCTGCGCGCGGAAGTCCAGGAGTTCTACGCCAATTTCCGCGTCAACCGCGACCTTCTGGAGTTGCGCAATCTGCTGCAGGTGGCTGAGCTGATCGTGCGCTCCGCGCGTCTGCGCCACGAAAGCCGCGGTCTTCATTACAGCCTGGACTGGCCACAGACCGCCGCCCCGGCGGCCCCAACCATTCTCGTGCCGTGAGCACCCCCGACGTCGCCACCGTGGGCGCCTTGGTGCGCGCTGGCGCGTTCGCGCAGATTCTCTCCCGCGCGCGTGACCCACACGCCCGGCTGAAAACCGACGGCAGTATCGTCACAGACGCTGACATCGCCATGCAGCGCCACCTCGAGGCCGAACTCGCAGCGCGCTGGCCGGGTATCGCCCTGCTCGGCGAGGAAATGACGACCGACGCCCAGGTCGCCCGGCTGCGCGACGAGGCTGCCGCCCCCGACGGCCCCGGACTATGGGTGCTGGATCCACTCGACGGCACCAGCAACTTCGCCGCCGGCATCCCGACCTTCGGCCCCTCATTGGCGTGGCTGCAAGGCGGGCGCGTACGTCTGGGCGTGGTGTTCGACGTGATGCGCGACGAACTGTTTGCCGCGGCCGAAGGCGAGGGCGCCACCCTCAACGGAGCGCCGCTGCGGCTGACCGGTGGCGACGACCGGACGCTGGCGCGCGCCATGGCGTGCGTCGACTTCAAGCGCCTCCCGAGGCCGTTGGCGACGCGGCTTGCAGTCCACGCACCATATGCGTCGCAACGTGCCATCGGTTCGGTGGCCATCGAATGGTGCTGGGTCGCCGCCGGCCGCTTTCATATTTACCTCCACGGCGCCCAAGGCTTGTGGGACTACGCTGCCGCCCACCTCATCCTGCGCGAGGCCGGTGGCGTCAGCCGAACCCTGGCGGGCGAACCGGTGTTCGCGCAGACCCTGGACAAGCGCTCCGCGCTGTGCGCGACAACACCGACCCTTCTGGACGCCTGGGCCGCTTGGGTGGGGCACGACTGAGTGCAGCGATCGACGCCACCGTCGATCGCGCGAAAATGGGAAATTTTCGCATTTTTACGTTTTTCGCTAGAATCGTCGGATCAGGCTCTTTGACGCATCCGACACGACCACCCCCCCATGGGCGCACGTCCGAAACCGCTGCCAACGAAATTGGCGCATCCGCTACCGCCCACTGAGGACGTGCAGCAGGCGCTCGAGCACGTGCTTGGCCCACTGGTGCGTCTGCTTCTGGCCAGCGGATCGGACTATACGCAACTGACCAGCGCGCTCAAACTCGTCTTCCTCGAGCAGGCGCGTCGGCTGTTGATGGAACAGAATCAAAAATGCACGGATTCGGCGCTCAGCGCGCTAAGCGGCGTGCACCGCAAGGACATCCGCGCGTGGCGCCAGGATCGACTCGCAAGCCGCAAGGTCAAGGAGGCGTCCATCAGCAGCCAGGTGTTTGCGCGCTGGGTGCACGATCCGCTGTATCGCGATCGCTCCAGGCGCCCCAAGGCGCTGCCTCGAAGCGGTCCCGCGCCGTCGTTCGAGACACTGGCACGTACGGTGACGCAGGATGTTCACGCCTATACCGTGCTCACCGAACTGATTCGTCTGGGGCTCGTCGAGATCAGGCAGATCCGGGGTCAGGAAATGGTCGTGCCCGAAGCTGCCGGCTACGTCCCTCCTGCGGGCTCGCGCGAACTCGTCGAACTCTTTGGTGCCAATCTGGCGGATCATGCGCAGGCTGCTGTGGGCAACCTGCTGGGCCAACCCGCGCTGCTGGAGCAAAGTGTGTTCGCCGACGGCATGACGCCGGAATCGGCGCGCGAACTCGGTGAGATTGCCCGGCGCTTGTGGAGTCACGTCAGGGCCGAGATGATCACCGAGGCGTTGCGACGCTATGAGGCCGATCAGGGCCGACCCGACGCGACGCATCGCGTCCGGCTCGGAACGTATTTTTGGACCGACGAGACATCCCACCGAGACCCGGAAGAAGATCTCGCGCATGGAGAACCAGACAGTGAATGAGCAAAGCAGGAAACGTGTTGCAGCCGTGGCGCGTGTTGGCATGGCCATGGTCCTGTGCCTGGGTTTGGTCTCGTGCGGCGGCGGCGCCGCCGTTGCACTCATTGGCGGTGGCGTTGGCACCGGCGGAACCGGCATTTCCCTCGGCACCGTCATTGGGTTTGGCAGCGTCGTCGTCGACGGCACGGCATACAACAGCGTGACGCCCGATTATTTCGTCGACAGCGACACCAGTGCACGCTCCGCAACCGCGGCCACGTCGGTCGAACTCGGCGACCAGCTGCAAATCCAGCTCGATGCCAGCGGCAATCCCAGCGTCGTGACCATCACGCCACAGCTGGTCGGGGTCGCGACGAATGTGACGCCCACCGGATTCACCGTGAATGGGGTCCCGGTTCAAGTCGGATCGAGTGCATCCAGCGGGCCTCCGACGTTCTATTCTGGGCTCGCGGGGCTGGGAAATCTGACGACCGGGATGCCGGTCGAGGTCCACGGTGTTTTCGGCCTCGACGCAACGGGACAGGCTTACGTCCGCGCAACCCTGGTCAAGCAACTTCCGCCGACCAACACCATTGCCGTGGTGACGGGGATTGTCTCCGGACTCGATACGTCGACTGGAAGCTTCCAGATCGGTCCGATGACGGTGCAAACACAATCGGCGACCGTGGTCAATCCGACCGGAACCACCCTTGCGAACGGGGACGTCGTGCAGGTCTGGAGTAACCAGGCACCGACCGTGACCGGCGCCATGGCCGCTGGCTCCGTGACCATCCGCACCCTTCGAGGGATGTCGGGAAATGCGCAAGTGTCCGGTCTGGTCATGCAACTGCAAGGCAATACCTTTTCGCTCTCTGGCATCCCTGTCGATGCATCGGCCCTGAGCTCGCAGGCCGCCACACTCCAGAACGGTCAATACCTCGTGGTACAAGGCACGGTCAATCCGACCACTGGTGTCTTGACTGCCGCGTCGCTCCAATCCTACGCAAGCCAGTCTCCAAACCAGGTGCAATTGACTGGAACGATCACAGGGTTCGTCAGCACGTCGAATTTCCTCGTTCGTGGCGTCCCGGTCGACGCAGCGCAAGCCACCATCACCGGCGCCGGGTCGCAGGGTCTGGGCAATGGCGCCTACGTCACCGTCAACGGCGCGGTCAACAGTTCCAACCTCGTGACCGCAACGTCGGTGACGGTGAACAGCACCGTGCCTGACGGCGGCACAGTGGACTACAGCGGTGTCGTCGGCAACCTCGGAACTGGCACCACCGGCACGACATTCACGCTGACCTACACCCGCGAAGGCGTAACCTCGTCGTCGACCGTCACGCTGGCACCGAACGTCCAGTTCACCAACGGGGGGGCGAGCCAGCTCGCCAACGGTGCATCGGTGCAGATCGAGGCCAGCAACGGGCCAGCCGGGCTG
>DAICZP010000053.1 GCA_027311065.1 Thiomonas sp.
CTTCTGCACGGCCTGCACGATTTCGACGAGCTTCGTGCGCGGGATCTGGTCGATCGGCAGCGAACCAATCGCTGGAAACGCGAAGCGCTCCAGCGTGCCGGCAACCTGCCCCTGGTGCTTCCCGTTGGACAGAGATGGCAGCTTGATCTTGAGCCACTGCTCCGTGATCGCCTTGAACGTCGGTGCGACCTTCGCGAGTGGCGAGGCGGTCGCTGCGTCGGTCGGCGCGCTCTTGGCCTGCGCATGCGCTGCGCGGGCCTGCGCCAGAGTCATGGCCGGGTAGCGGCCATAGGTTCGCGTGCGCTGTTTGCCGTTCTGCGCATAGTTGGCCCGCCAGCTCTTCAGCCCGGTGGGCGCCACAAAGAGGTACAGGCCGCCGCCGTCGGTGAGTTTGTAGGGCCGCTCCTGCGGCTTGGCTGCGTCGACAGCCTTCACGGTGAGACTCATGGTATCGCCCTTCTGGATGCCATGGACGATACCACGATTGGCAGCTGGCTGGCGTGGTATCGCCCCGGATGCCACGGGACGATTATGGACGCACCCACCAATGAAAAAGCCCCGCCGCAGAGACTGCGCGGGGCTTCGAAGGACTACTTTGGATCAATCCTGGCGGAAAGGGTGGGATTCGAACCCACGGTACGGTATAACCGTACACCGGATTTCGAGTCCGGCGCATTCGACCACTCTGCCACCTTTCCGGGTGTTCTCCACGCGCATTCAGCAGGCTTTGCTGCATCCCCGAGCGCTTGGCTTCTTGTGCCACGCTTCTCGTGCCAGGCTTCTTCTACAAGCCCTCAGCCTGCCGGCGCATTCGTGGTCGAAGGTGCGCGCGGCGCGTAAGCTCTCCACTATATCAGGCTTTTTCAGATGCTGGAAGGCTGCAAGACCACGGCGCCGCCAAGATAGGGGCGCAATGCAGGGGGGATATCGACGCCACCGTCGGCGCGCTGGTAGTTTTCCAGCACGGCCACCATGGTGCGGCCGACCGCGAGACCCGAGCCGTTGAGCGTGTGCAGCCACTGGGTGCGGCCTTGCGGATCACGCGTGCGCGCTTGCATGCGTCGCGCCTGAAAAGCATCCATATTGGAACAGCTGGAGATTTCGCGGTAGGTGTTTTGCGCGGGGAGCCAGACTTCCAGGTCGTAGGTCTGCGCGGAGCCAAACCCCATGTCGCCAGAGCACAGCAACATGGTGCGATACGGCAGACCCAGTGCCTGCAGCACGGCTTCGGCGTGCGCGGTGAGTTGTTCGAGCGCCTGCTGCGATTGCTCCGCCGCGGTGATCCAGACCAGCTCGACCTTGTCGAATTGGTGCTGCCGGATCATGCCCCGCACGTCACGTCCGTAGGAACCGGCCTCGGAGCGAAAACAGGGTGTGTGCGCGCAGTAGCGAAGCGGCAGCGATTCCGGCGGCACGATGGCATCACGCACCAGGCTGGTCAGTGGCACTTCCGCTGTCGGAATGAGGTAGTGGTCACCGAGTTCTCCGCGTGGGACGGCAAACAGATCCGCCGCGAACTTGGGCAACTGACCGGTGCCGCGCAGCGTCTCGGCGCTGACGATGTAGGGAACGTAAGCCTCGACATAGCCATGGCGCTCGGTATGCATGTCCAGCATGAACTGTGCCAGTGCACGGTGCAGACGCGCCGCCAGTCCTCGCAACACCGTGAACCGCGCCCCTGACATTCTCGCACCGGCCTCGAAGTCCAGGCCCAGCGCAGCGCCCACGTCGACGTGGTCGCGCACCGGAAAGTCAAAGTCCCGCGGCTGGCCCCAGCGGCGCACCTCGACGTTGTCATGCTCGTCGACGCCCACCGGCACCTCCGGGTACGGCAGGTTCGGCACCCCCATGAGCAATTCGGCAAGCTCGGCCTGCAGAGTCTCGAGCCTGGCACCCGAAGCCTCGAGCTCGTGCTTGATCGCGGCAACCTGCTCCATCAGACCCGCAGCATCCTCGCCCCGGCCCTTGCACTGGCCGATCTGGCGCGAGAGCTGGTTGCGCTGGGCCTGCAGCTCCTCGGTACGGGCTTGCAACTGCTTGCGCTCGGACTCGCGGGCCTGGAAGCGCGACACGTCGAGGAACGGCTGGGGATTCTTGCGCGTCGCAAGCCGCGCAAGGACCGCGTCGAGGTCTTTGCGCAGAAGATTGATGTCAAGCATGGATCGACGTGAAAGGGGTGTTGAGATGGGGAAACGGGGCCGGCATGCCGGCCCGCTCAAGCCGAAACCGCGGGGTCGACAGCGGCTGACGGGGGCGCATGCGCATCGTCCGCTGCACCAGGTCTGCGCCCCAGCCCCTTCGGTAAGGGGAATTGCACTTGCTCAGCCACGCCGTCGAGTTCGCGGACATGCCGCGCGCCCAACGCGCGCAGTCGATCGATCACCTGCTGTACCAGTTGTTCGGGTGCCGACGCACCGGCGGTGACACCGACACGTCTGGCGTGTTCAAGCCACGCCGCCCGCAAATCCGCTGCGGTATCGACCATGTAGGCCGGACAGCCCAGGCGGGCGGCAACCTCCCGCAGGCGGTTGGAATTCGAACTGCTGGGGCTGCCGACAACGATGACCACATCCACTTGCGGGGCCATGAACTTGACCGCGTCCTGCCGGTTCTGGGTCGCGTAGCAGATGTCCTGCTTCTTCGGCTCGCGCAAACGGGGAAACCGGGCGCGCAGCGCGGTCACGATCGCCGCAGCGTCGTCAACCGACAAGGTGGTCTGGGTGACATACGCAACCTCGGCGTCGTGCGCGAACGGCAAGCCGGCCACGTCATCCGGCGTCTGCACGAGGTGCACACCATCGGCTTGTCCCATCGTGCCTTCGACCTCCGGGTGGCCGGCATGGCCGATCATCACCAGATGCATGCCGGCTCGACGCATTTTTGCCACTTCGATGTGAACCTTGGTCACCAGCGGACACGTCGCGTCGAACACCTTGAAGCCGCGCGCATCAGCCTCTGCGCGGACAGCTTTGGACACCCCGTGGGCGGAGAAAACCACCGTTGCGCCGGGAGGTATCTCTGCCAGATCATCGACGAACACTGCGCCTTTGGTGCGCAGGCTCTGGACCACCGTCGTGTTGTGGACGATCTCGTGCCGGACGTAGATCGGAGCACCGAAACGCTCGAGCGCACGCTCGACGATATCGATGGCGCGGTCGACGCCCGCGCAGAAGCCACGCGGACTGGCGAGCACCACATCGAGCTCCCCAGCATCTGTGCCGGAGAACAGGCGCGAATCGTCATGCAGCGGCATCGATGCTCCCTCTAGAGCACGCCCAGAATCTGGACGTCGAACACGACGGGCCGGCCCGCCAGCGGATGGTTGAAATCGAGTTCGACATCGTGGTCTGTGATGGCGGTGACCGTGGCCGCCGCCGAGGCACCACTCGCGGAACTGACACCGGCCAGCTGCACGGCGTCACCCACCGCGAGATCCACGTCTGCCGCCACGTGCGCCTGCAGCGCCTCGCGTGGAACGCGCTTGACGCGTCCGGGGTCGTGCGCGCCAAACGCAGTGTCGGGCGGAAGCTCGAAATGTCCGGTGGCGCCCTCCTCCATGCCAACCAGGCAGGCTTCCAGGGCAGGCGCCAACTGGCGCGTCCCAAGGGTGAGCGTCGCGGGGCGATGGCCGAACGTGTTGATCCAGTCGCGCCCGTCTGGGGCGGCAAGGCGGTAATGCAGGGTGAGCATCGAGTCGGAACGAACGGTTGCCACTTGTCTCTACACTGTGTGAATCGATCCAGGACACGCCACGACACAGAGTGTCGGGCGCGGAAAATCAAACCTCTCCATTGTAGGGAAGCAGCTGACCTGCCGTCCGCCCCTTTGGTAATTTCATGGCTACACGCATCGCCGATCTCCCTCTTGCCGCGCGGCCGCGCGAGAAGCTCCTTGCGCGCGGCAGCGCGGCCCTCGCCGACGCTGAGCTGGTGGCACTTGTCCTGCGTGGCGGCGTGCGCGGGGTCAGTGCTCTGACACTGGCGCAGCAATTGCTCGACCGTTTTGGCGGTCTGCGCGGCCTGCTCCACGCCGACGGTGGCGCCGTTTGCGCGGTGCATGGTCTGGGGCCCGCGAAGTTCGCGCAGCTCGCCGCGGTGATGGAGCTCGCACGCCGCACCCTGGCGGAACCCATGCGCCAGCGCGGGATGCTGAACGATCCACGCTCGGTGCGCGACTATCTGCGCCTATGGATTGGTGCTGGAACCGTGGAGGTTTTTTGCGCGTTGTTTCTTGACGCCCGGCACCAACTCATCGAGGCGCGTGAGCTGTCGCGCGGCTCCCTCACGCAGGCTGGGGTCTATCCGCGCGAAATCGTCAAGACCGCATTGGCCATCAATGCAGCCGCGCTCATCATCGCGCATAACCACCCTTCCGGCGTCGGATCACCCTCGGCAGCCGACCGCGCCGTCACCGCGCAGATCAAGGCTGCGCTGGCGCTGGTTGATATCCGGCTTGTGGATCATCTGGTGGTCACTGTCGACGACGCGTATTCGTTTGCCGAACACGGGCTGCTGTAAAGCGCGAGGCTCTGTCGTGACACGCAATCCGCCCCGGAAGTCGATCCAGCCGGCGCTTCTCGGTGAAGACGATCGCGCCTTGTTCCGCGCCGCCGTCGCTGATGCGCGCCCGCTGGCTCCGCACGGAAGAATCGAGCCGCCCCGATATCGCCCGGCGGCAATTCCCAACCAGTTCCTGCGCGACGAACGAGAGGCGCTGCGCGACTCGCTGTCGGATGCCATCGATGTCGACTCCCTGCTCGAAACCGATGCCGCCCTATCCTTCCGCCGGCATGGCATCCCGCCCGACACGGTTCGGCGCTTGCGACGGGGCCGCTGGGTGATCCAGTCCGAGATCGATTTGCATGGGCTCCGCAGCGACGAGGCCCGCGTTGCCATCCAGCAGTTCATCCACGCTGCGCGCGCTCATGACAGGCGCTGCGTCCGCGTGATCCACGGCAAGGGATTGAGTTCGCCGGGTCGTGAACCCGTTCTCAAGCGCAAGGTGCTCGGTTGGCTGATGCAGATGGACGACGTGCTGGCGTTCTGCCAGGCGCGTCCATGCGATGGCGGAGCGGGCGCGCTGGTGGTGCTGCTACGGGCCGCACGCCGTTGAGCTGGTCACGAAGCGCGGGAGGACGTCAGGCGCCGCCTGGAGACACCATGCCACCTTCGGGCTTGTTGCGCATCCAGTCTGCGGTTCCACTGAATGAGGTCTGCAGGCGTTGACGCAGGACGCCGGCAACGCCTGCCTCATCCATGGCCTGCTCCATGCAAGCCATCCAGTCGTCCCGCTCCTTGACGCCGATGGCGTACGGAAAATGGCGCATCCGCAGACGTGGATGCCCAAAACGTTGCTCGTAATGCGACGGTCCGCCGAGCCAGCCGCACAGGAACCAGAACAGCTTGTCGCGCGTACCGTCCAACGGCGTCGGATGCATGGCACGCAGGGCCGCGAAACGCGGCTCCAGGTCCATCAGGTCATAGAAGCGATCGACCAGCGCACGCACCCCGGCTTCACCGCCGATGGCCTCGAACGGCATCGCATCGACAGCGGCATCCTGCTGATTCGAAATGGAATTTGTCATGGTGACGATATTCTGCCTTTGCACAGACGCAATGCATTGCGTCAGATCAATCGGCGCCCCCCGCGCAACAGCCGCATGGGGGGCGTCCGCAAGACCGGCGCGAGGCTTATCCAGCCAGTGATCAACGCCAGTGAAGCACCACCGATCACCCCACCCAGCACCCAGCCTCCACCTGGCGTCCACGTGAACGAGAACACCTCGCGTGCCAGTACCGTGCCCAGCACCAAGGCCGCCGTGGCACCGAGAGCGCCCGCGACTGCGCCGAGCAGGGTCAACTCGAGCGCCAGTACGCGGCGCAACATGCCGGCACGGGCGCCCAGCATGCGCCAGATCGCCGCCTCCCGCGCGCGCTCGCCCCGCTGGATCCGCAGCATGGCCACAACCACGGCCAATCCAGCACCCAGCACCCCGGCAAACAGCAACTGCACCACGTTGACCAACTGGTCAAGCATGGCGCGGATCCGCGCCAGGACGTCACCGATATCAATCACTGTCACATCCGGAAATGCCTGCGCCAGTCGTGTGTCCAGGCCGGTGGTGCCGGGGGGTTCGAAAAACGCCGTGATGCGGGTTGACGGCAGGCCCTTCAGGAGCACGACCGGTGCCAGCACGAAAAAGTTCACCCGCAGCGAGGTCCAGTCGACGCGCCGCAGACTGGTGATCGGCGCATCGATGCGGGTGCCAGCGACGTCAAACGCGAGCCGGTCCCCGAGCTTCAGGCCCAGCGTGTCAGCGATACCCGCGTCCACTGACAGGCCATGCGCGCGCCAGTTTCCGGCGACGATGGTGTTGCCGTCGGGCACCGTGGGGCTGGTCGACAGGTTGAACTCACGCTCCACCAGCGCCCGCGCCCTCCCCGCCGGGTAATTGCGGCCAAAGACAGCATGACCATTGACCCCCACGAGACGTGCTCGCACCATCGAGTACCAATCGAAGCGTGCCACCCCAGCCTGGCGCAGGGCGCCCTGAAACGCAGCGGTCTGGTCGGGCTGAATATTGATCGCAAACCGCGTCGGCGCATCGGGCGGAAGGCTTTGGCGCCATCCCTCGGTCAGTCCGTCGCGCAAGATGGCCACCAGCAGCATCGCCATCAAGGCCAATCCAAGCGCGCCGACCTGAATCACGGCCTGGGCGCGCCGCGCGCCCAGCTGCCGCGCGGCCAGCGCCGCTGTTCCATGCCCACGCTGCCCCGCGCGACGCGCAAGCCAAACCACGCCCGCCGCGCTGGCGCCGAGCGCCAGGGCCACCGCGACGGCTCCGCTCAGCGCGATCAGGGCGAGACGATGATCGCGTGCCATCCACGCCAGCACGACCGCGCACAGCAAGGCACCGGCCCAGGTCTGCCACCACCCCACGCGTCGTCCCGGGGATGGACGCAGCACGCGCATCGGCGGCTCGCCCGCCAAGGCGTGAAGCGGCGCGAGCGCAAACGCCAGCAGCAACACCCACACGACCCCAAACGCCGAGGCCACTGGCCGCCAGCCGGCGGATGGCAGGGTGACGGCGCCAAGCAGACCTCCGAGCAAGCGCAGCACCAGTGCCTGCAACCCGAGTCCCGCGAGGCAACCCACCCCCGCGGCGACCGCTCCGAGCACGCCAAGCTCCACCATGAACATGCGCATGACGGCGCCGCGTGTCAGCCCAAGCGCTTTGAGCAAGGCCACCATGTCGCGGCGTCGCTGCGCGAAATCACGCGCCGCGATCGCTGTGGCGAGCGCTGCCAACAGCGTCGCACCCAGCGCAACCACCTGCAGAAACGATGCGCCGCGGCGCAGGGCGTCGCCAACGTCGGCGTCGTTCGCACGCTGCAGATGCACGCCGCGCATCGCGGAGGCGTCGATGTTCGCGCGTGCCCATGCCGCATAGCGTGCAACGGCGTCAGGAGCGCCACGCAGTGCCAGGCGCCAGCGCACGCGGCTGGCCGGCTGCAGCAGACCGGTGGCGTCGAGATCCGCCATGTTGATCATGACGCGCGGCGCGAAGGCGATACCGGTTCCGTCCGGCTCGGACGCGATGACCCCCGCGATCCTGAACGTACCGGCGCCAAGCCGGATGCGGTCCAGCCGCCCCGCTCCGAGGCGGGCGCCCAAACCCCGCGCCACCCACACCGTACCCGGCTGAGGTCCGCCGCGGACATCGCGCACCCGTCCCCCCTCGCTGCCCTGCAGCGCCACCGCGCCAAACAAAGGGTAAGCGGCATCGACGGCCTTGAGCGAAACCAGGTGCGCCCGCGCATGCACCCCGACGCCCAATGCCATGGTGGGGAATTCCGCGATGTGCACCATGTTCAGCGCCGCGGCACGGGCCTCGACACCGAATGCGGGTGGCAGCGCGTGATCCGAATCCACCACCAACTGGCCACCCAGCAAGGCTGCCGCGTCTTGCCGCAGCCCGACGTCAACGCGCTCGGCCAGAAAACCCAGACCCGAGAGTACCGTGGCTGCCAGCACCAGGGCGAACCACATCAGCCGCAGCTCCGCGGCGCCGAGGTCGCGTCGCAACAACGTGGAAACGCGTGCCAGCGTAGCCATGCGGGGTCAGTCGAGCGTCAAGCCGCCAGGTCGGTCTGGAAGACCCGCCCCGCGTGTTCACGCAAGGCGTGGAACTCAACGTCGGGCCAGCGCTCCTGCAAGACGCGGAGCTCCGCCGCGTGCGCCAGCAGGATCGTGGGCGCATCGACCACGTCGTACGCGATACGGTGCGCATTCTCGTCAATGAAACGCTTGAGCTGGCGCTCGTCACTGCTGTGAATCCATCGCGCAACCCGATAGGGAGTGGCCGCGAGGCGCGCCGCAACGTTGTATTCCCCCGATAGCCTGTGCAGCACCACGTCGAACTGCAACGCACCCACGGCGCCAAGCAGCAGACTGCCGGAGAAGTGCGGACGGAACACCTGGATCGCACCCTCCTCGCCGAGCTGCATCAGCCCCGTCCGCAGCTGCTTGCTGCGGAGGGGGTCGGCAATCTCCACGGCCTGGAACAACTCGGGCGCAAAAAACGGCAAGCCGGTGAACTGCAGGTTCTCACCCTCGGTGAGCGTGTCGCCAAGTCGCAAGGTGCCGTGATTGGGAATACCGATGATGTCACCAGCCCAGGCGTCCTCCAGCAACTCACGGCGCTGCGACATGAACGCCACCACCGTGTTGGGACGAATGTCCTTGCCGGTGCGACACACCTTGAGCCGCATACCCCGCGTGAAATGGCCCGAGCAGACCCGCACGAACGCAATGCGGTCACGGTGCGCCGGATCCATATTGGCCTGAATCTTGAACACCAGCCCGGTGAACTTCGGCTCCGCGGGCTGCACCAGCCGCTGCACGGCGACGCGGGGCCCAGGCGGCGGCGCGAGGTCGACCAGGGCGTCGAGCACCTCCCGGACCCCGAAATTGTTGATGGCCGAACCAAAAAACAGCGGAGACTGCCGCCCAGCGAGGAACTCCCCACGGTCGAACAAGGGCGTGGCATCGGTCAACAAACCGATTTCCTCGGCCGCGGTGACGCGCTCCTGGCCGAAGCGCCGCGCGAGCTCGGGGTTGTCAAGCCCCTCGATGAATTCGTCATCCGTGTTGTCGAGGCGATCTTCGCCGGCGCGGAACACGCGCATGCGCTGCGCGCGCAAATCGAGAACGCCGTGAAAGTTCTTGCCCATTCCCACCGGCCAGGTAAAGGGAATCGAGTCCATGCCGAGATGGCGCTCGATTTCATCCATCAGATCCAGCGGCGCACGGACCTCGCGGTCCATCTTGTTCACGAACGTGATGATGGGTGTGTTGCGGGCGCGGCAGACTTCCAGCAACCGCAAGGTCTGCGCCTCCACGCCGTTGGCGGCGTCGATGACCATCAGCGCCGCGTCCACCGCGGTCAGCACGCGGTACGTGTCTTCCGAAAAATCCTGGTGACCCGGGGTATCCAACAAGTTGATGACGCAATCTCGCCATTCCATTTGCATCACTGACGATGCGACGGAAATCCCACGCTGCTTCTCAATTTCCATCCAATCGGACGTGGCGTGGCGACTGGCCTTGCGCGCTTTCACGGAGCCCGCGATCTGGATCGCACCCGAGAACAGCAGCAGCTTTTCCGTGAGCGTGGTCTTGCCGGCGTCGGGGTGGGAAATGATCGCGAACGTGCGGCGGCGCGCGATCGAAGCTTGGGATTCGGACATGCCCTGATTGTAGGGGTCTGCATTTGAAGTCGCCGGTGAAGCGCTGCTCAACATACAGGCATGGGTCTCGTGTTCCGCCCTGCGCGCGCCACTTCGCGGAGGCCAATGGTGGGTATGACATCAACCTTTTGGCGTCTATGGACTATGCGTTGCGGAATGCCGGCTTCGGGGCGTAAGGTGCGCGCCTTCGCGCCGTTGAATCGGTGAACAAGGTCCGGCGCAACGAAGGAGATCACGATGCATCAAACCACGTTCAGACGCGTGCTGGCCTTCGCGGCCCTCGCGATCCTCGCGACCACGGCGTTCGGGAAAACGCTGGTGTTCTGCTCGGAGGCCAGCCCCGGCGGCTTCCAGCCGGCGCTGTATGTCGACAGTGCCACCTTCGACGCCAGCTCGCGCACCATTTACGACCGCCTGGTCGACCTCCGACCGGGCACGGCCGAGATCGTGCCGGCGCTGGCACAGTCCTGGAACATTTCTCCGGACGGCCGCCACTACACCTTTCACCTTCGTCCGGGCGTGCAATTCCAGAGCAACGCTGCCTTCAAGCCCTCGCGCCCGCTCAACGCCGACGACGTGGTGTTCACCTTCGAGCGCATGCGTGACCCCATGCATCCGTACCACGCTGTCTCGGGCGGTACCTACACATATTTCGACAGCATGGACTTCGGAAAACTCATCCAGAGCGTCGAAAAGATCGACGAACGCACCGTGCGCTTCAACCTCACGGCCCCCAGCGCACCGTTTCTGGCCGACCTGACGATGGACTTCGCTTCCATCGATTCAGCCGAATACGCCGCCCGACTGCAGCAGCAACACCGCATGCAGGACCTTGACCTCAAGCCCATCGGCACCGGCCCCTTCGCGCTGGTGTCCTACCAGCCGGGCAGCCAGATTCGCTATCGCGCTTTTGCCGCGTACTGGGGCGGCAAACCCAAGATCGACAGCCTGGTCTTTGCGATCACGCCCGACGCATCCGTGCGCTGGGCCAAGCTGCGCGCCGGGGAATGTCAGATCATGTCCTTCCCCAACCCATCCGACCTGTCGGCAATGCGCCAGACTCCTGGCGTCAGGGTGATGCACAAGCCCGGGTTGAACATCGCTTATCTCGCCTACAACATGGAGCGCAAGCCACTGGACGACGCGCGCGTGCGGCGCGCCCTGACCATGGCGATCAACCGGGCGGCACTGGTGCGGGCCGTGCATGCTGGCAACGGTACCGTCGCCGAAGGCCCCATTCCGCCGACGTTGTGGTCGTATGACGCGCAGCAAGGCACCATCCCCTTCGACCCGGCCGGCGCGCGCCAGCTGTTGGCACAGGCGGGCTACCCCAAAGGCTTCGACACCGATCTGTGGGCGTTCACGGTGTCGCGTCCATACCTGCCTGACGCGCGCCGCGCCGCCGTGATGATCCAGGCCGACTGGGCCCGCGTCGGTGTACGCGCGCGGATCGTCACCTACGAATGGGCAGAGTACCTCAAGCGCGTTGGCGCGGGTGAGCACGCCACCGCACTGTATGGCTGGTCCGGCGACAACGGCGATCCGGACAACTTCCTCGCCACCCTGCTCGGTTGTGGGGGCGTGCACACAGCCCAAAACGCGGCCGAGTTCTGCCAGCAGCCCTACCAGTCACTGATCGAGCAGGCGCAGCGCAACCCGGATCAGGCCACGCGGACGCGGCTGTACATGCAGGCGCAGAAAATTTTCCGCGCGCAGCTGCCGTGGGCCCCCCTGGCCCACGCCAACATCGAAGTCCCGATGTCGTCGCGCGTGCGCGGCTACGTGATTCCGGTGGTTGATGTGCATGTGTTTACCCATGTCGACCTGGATTGAACCGTCATGCCCAACTCCTTCGATATTTTTCGCTTCGTATCCCTGCTCTTGCTCGCGCTCGGACTTGCCGCTGCGCTCGCGGCGCCGGCGCATGCCCGTGAGCGCACACTGGTCTACTGCTCGGTCTCCAATCCCAACGGATTTCAACCTTCCCTCTACACCGACGAACCGACCTTCGAGGCCAGTTCGCGCACCATCTACGACAGGCTTGTCGCCTTCAGCAATGACGCCTCCCGGCTGGAGCCGTCCCTGGCTGAATCCTGGGACATTTCTGCCGATGGGTTGCGCTATACCTTCCACCTGCGCCGCGGCGTGCGCTTCCAGTCCAACTTCGGCTTTCGACCCACGCGTTCATTCAATGCCGATGACGTGCTGTTCACCTTCGACCGCATGCGCCTGCCGACGCATCCCTATCACGCGGTATCCGGTGGCGCGTACACGTATTTCCGCAGCATGGAACTGGGCCGCCTGATCCGCGCGATTGACAAGGTCGACCCCTACACGGTTCGATTCACCCTCGCCGAGCCCAACGCGCCGTTTTTGGAAGACATGGCCATGGACTTCGCTTCCATCGACTCGGCCGAATACGCTGCCATGCTGCTCAAGGCGCATCGCCCGGAGGACTTCGACCTCAAACCCGTCGGAACCGGCCCATTCGCGTTCATGTCGTACCAGCCCGGCAGTGAAATTCGCTACCAGGCGTTCCAGGATCATTGGCGCGGCCGCCCAGCGATTGATCGATTGGTGTTCGCGATCACCCCGGACGCCTCGGTGCGCTGGAGCCGCCTGCGCGCCGGGGAATGCGACGTCATGGGTTACCCGGCCCCCACCGACGTTCCAGCCATGCGTGCCGACCCGAACGTGCGGGTCGTCTCCGTACCCGGGATGAACCTGGTCTACCTCGGCTTCAACGTGCAGCACGCCCCGCTCGGCGATGCACGGGTACGGCAGGCGCTGGCCATGGCCATCGACAAGCACGCCATCGTCAATGCCGTGTTTCGGGACGATGCCGTGGTCGCGCATGCGCCTCTGCCTCCCGGCATGCCGGCAGCGGATACCGCGACGGAACACACGCCTTTCGATCCTGCGCAGGCGCGACGCCTGTTGCGTGAGGCGGGGTATGCGAACGGTTTCGATACCGACATCTGGGCCGTCGGCGTCGGCCAGGGTCTCGTCCGCGATCCGCGTCGGATCGCAGTAATGATGCAGGCTGATTGGGCCGCGGTCGGGGTGCGCGCGCGCGTCGTCACCTACGAGTGGGGTGAGTATCTGCGCCGACTTGGCCAGGGCGAGCACAGTACGGCGCTCGTCGCCTGGGGGAGCGACAACGGCGACCCGGACAACTTCATCGGCGCCTTGCTGAGCTGCAGCGGTGTGCACACGATCCAGAACATTTCCGCCTACTGCCAACCGGACTTCGACGCCTTGCTATCCCGCGCCCGCACCAGCCATGACGCCCCAACCCGGTTGCGGCTGTACCGCCAAGCCCAGGCGCGCTTCCATACTGACCTTCCTTTCCTGCCGCTGGCGCATGTCAATCAGACTGCGGTGATCTCGCGTCGGGTGCAAGGCTTCGTGATGAACCCGCTTGGCATCAAATCCTTCCAGCAGGTCCGCCTCGTCGACTGACAGCGCAACACCGAACATGAACCAACGAGACGCTTCATGCTGATCTTCCTCTTGCGGCGGGCCATGCAGCTTCTGCCTGCGCTCATCGGCGTCACCCTGCTGAGCTTCGCCCTCATCCATCTCATTCCCGGTGATCCGGTGGAGGTCATGGCGGGCCAGCACAACCTCAGCCCGGCGGAACACGCGCAAATGATGCGCATGCTGGGACTCGACGGGCCGTTGTGGATGCAGTACCTGCGCTACATCGGTGCCGCGCTGCGAGGTGACCTAGGGACGTCGCTGTTCACACACCGCCCGGTCATCGACGAATTCCTGGAGCGTTTTCCCGCCACGTTGGAGCTTGGGGGGGCTGCGATCGCGTTTGCGCTGCTGGTTGGCCTGCCCGCTGGCATCGTGGCGGCGTTGCGACGGGGCCGCTGGCCGGATCACGCCGTGATGACGATGAGCCTCACTGGATACTCGATGCCGGTGTTCTGGTGGGGCTTGCTGCTGATTCTGCTGTTCTCGGTCCAGCTCGGGTGGACGCCCGTCTCGGGACGACTCGCGGCCGCGTTTGCGGTTGAGCCTCGCACCGGACTGCTGCTCGTCGACACCCTGCTGGCGGGGGATCACGCGGCCTTCCGCGACGCGCTGCGCCACCTCATTCTTCCGGCGGTGGCGCTGGGGACCATTCCTCTGGCCGTGATCGCACGCATGACCCGCTCGGCCATGCTCGAGGTCCTCGGTGAAGACTATATCCGTACCGCGCGCGCCAAAGGCGTCCCGGCCTGGCGCGTCGTCCTGATCCACGCCCTGCGCAACGCCCTGATCCCCGTCGTGACGGTCATCGGTCTGCAAATCGGCACCCTTCTGGCAGGCGCACTGCTGACGGAAACCATTTTCTCCTGGCCGGGCGTCGCCCAGTGGCTGGTCATGGCGATTTATCAGCGCGATTACCCCGTCGTGCAAGGCGGCATTCTGATCGTGGCCATGCTCATCATCGCCCTGAATCTCCTGATTGATCTTACCTACGGGCTCATCAACCCACGCATCCGCCATGCACGCTGAATCGTCAATCTCGAAGCGCACCACCCCGGGACGGTCTGTACCACCATCGCCCATGCTGGAAACGTGGCTGGCGTTTCGCGCCAATCGAGGCGCCATGGCCGGGCTCACGCTGTGCATCGGCCTCATCCTGATCGCGCTGGGCGCCGATTGGCTGGCTCCTCATTCCCCGATCGTGCAGGACCAGCAATTCATTCTCCGCCCGCCCGCGTGGCTCGCCGGCGGCATCTGGGAAACCCCGTTGGGAACCGACCAGGTTGGACGTGACGTGCTCTCGCGCCTGATGTTTGGAGCAAGGCTGTCGCTGTTCATCGGCGTGCTGGTGGTGAGCGTGTCGCTGCTTTCGGGCGTGGTGCTGGGCCTGCTCGCCGGCTTTTACCGCGGCTGGGTCGACGTCGTCATCATGCGCCTGGTTGACATCATGCTTGCGATTCCGAGCCTGCTGTTCGCCATCGCCATCGTCGCCATCCTCGGACCCAGCCTGAACAACGCCATTGTGGCGATTTCCATCGTCAACATCCCCGCGTACATACGCCTGACCCGTGCGACGGTGATGAACGAGGCCGGCAAGGATTATGTCACTGCTTCGCGCGTTGCCGGCGCCAGCAATCTGCGTCTGATGTTCTCCACCTTGCTGCCCAATTGCGCGGCACCCCTGATCGTCCAGGCCACGCTCGGATTTTCAAGCGCCGTGGTGGACGCGGCCGCGCTGGGCTTCCTCGGTCTCGGCGCGCAGCCACCCACGCCGGAATGGGGGACGATGCTCGCCGACGCCATGCAATTCGTGCAAAGTGCGTGGTGGGTGGTGACGTTTCCCGGCCTCGCCATTCTTGTGACGGTGCTGGCTTTCAACCTCATGGGCGACGGATTGCGTGACGCCCTTGACCCCAAGCTCCGCTGGTAACCGCATGCACTCGACGTCCTCTCCATCGGCACTGCTGGACATTGCAGGGCTACGCGTTGCCTTCGGCTCGGTTGCGCAGCCATTTCATGCTGTCGACGGCATCGACCTGCGGCTTGATGCCGGCGAGGTCCTCGGCATCGTCGGTGAATCCGGCTCCGGCAAGAGCGTGAGCGCGCTGGCGCTGGCGGGCCTGCTCGGTGCCAACGCCCGCGTGTCAGCCACGCGCATGCGTTTCAACGGTGTCGACCTGCACGATCTTCCCGCCAGCAGGCGACGCGCGCTCAACGGTGGCGAGATCGGCATGATTTTCCAGGAGCCGATGCGCTGCCTCAATCCGAGCTTCACCATCGGCTGGCAAGTCGATGAAGCGCTACGCATCCACGAAGGCGGCAGCGCACGCAGCCGACGCCTGCGTGCCACCGAGCTGCTGGCGCGTGTCGGTATCGCCGATCCGCAGCGCCGCTTTCACGCCTACCCACACGAAATCTCCGGAGGCATGAGCCAGCGGGTGATGGTGGCGATGGCCATCGCGTGCAACCCGAAGCTGCTCATTGCCGACGAGCCAACCACGGCGCTTGATGTCACCATTCAGGCGCAGATCGTCGCCCTCCTGCTCGAACTTCAGCGCGAACGCGGCATGGGGTTGATCCTGATCACCCACGATCTCGCACTCGTGGCCGAAGCGGCGCAACGCATCGCCGTGATGTACGCGGGCCAGATCGTCGAAACCGCACCGGCTGACGAACTGTTCAGTACCCCACGCCACCCGTACACCGAGGCGCTGCTCGCCGCACTGCCGCGGCACGGGAACGCGACACAGCGTCTGCGCGCGCTGGCCGGGGTGGTGCCAGGCCAGTTTGACCGTCCAGCCGGCTGCCTGCTCAGCCCACGCTGCCCTTATGCAACGCCACGCTGCGTCGCCGATGCGCCCGCGCTCGACGGCGACGCCGCACGCAAGGTCCGGTGCTTCTACCCACTGCACCAGGAGGCTTTCTCATGACACCATTGACTGCCGCGCTGGAGGTTCGGGATCTCTGCCGTGATTACGCGATCCAGCGAGGCGTCCTGCGTGCCCGCCAGACCCTGCACGCGCTGGCGGACATGACGTTCGCGCTGGCGCCGGCTACCACCCTCGCCGTTGTCAGGGAGTCCGGATGCGGCAAATCGACCCTGGCACGCCAGATCGCACTGGTCGAGCCGCCGACCCGGGGCAGCATCCGGATCGGCGGTGAGCTGGTCGACGCCTCGGACCGGGCCGCCGTTCGTCGCGCACGGACCCACGTGCAGCTCGTATTCCAGGACCCGTACGGTTCGCTGAACCCCCGCAAACAGATCGGCGCCATCCTCGAAGAGCCGCTGCGCATCCATACGCGGCTCGACGCACCCGCCCGGCGCGCCCAGGTTGAAGACATGATGGCACGCGTCGGGCTGCTTCCCGAACATCGCACCCGCTACCCGCACATGTTCTCAGGTGGGCAGCGTCAGCGCATCGCCATCGCCCGCGCACTGATGCTGCACCCTGACGTGGTGGTGGCCGATGAGCCGGTCTCGGCACTGGACGTCTCGGTGCGTGCGCAGGTACTCAATCTTCTGATGGACCTTCAAGACGCGTTTCATGTCGCCTACTTGTTCATTTCGCACGACTTGTCGGTGGTTCGGCATATTGCCAACGACGTGCTGGTGATGTACCTGGGCCGCTGCGTCGAACACGGCCCCGCCGCGCTGCTGCTGAGCCATGCGGCACACCCTTATACACGCGCCTTGATCGCCGCCACCCCGCGCATCGAACATGCTGCGCGCCCGGTCCGCGCCCCGCTACAAGGCGAAATCCCGTCTCCCCTGCACCCGCCTGCGGGTTGCGCGTTCCACACGCGCTGCGCCTACGCCATCTCGCGCTGCCGCGCCGAGCGGCCCGTGCTTCGGCACGTCGAAGGCCGCGACGTGGCCTGCCACCGCGCCGAGCACGTGCTGGAAGAGCCGGCCCTGCCGGGATGAAGGTCGATGCGCGGCTGCTGCGGCCGGGGGCATTGCGACCGCAACAGCGCGATCCCGTCTGCTCGATCAATCGTCCCTGCGCAGCGCGGCGCGCGCGTCCTGCAGGGATGCGCGCGCCTGCTTCTGGAGAATCACGTCAATATCGGGTGGAAGTCTTTCCACATCACGCCCCAACTGCTCCCGCAATCGTTGCAGATCGTGCCAATCACCAAGCCGCGCCTGCATCATCTCGGTCGCGTCGTGCAGTCGCGCATATCTCGCATGCTTGCGCGGCGGCAGCAAACCTCCCAACCTTTCGAGGGCAAGGCGAAGGCGTTTGGAGGAAATGCGTAGCGCGTGCAAGCGCGCACTCGCCTCGGGACCGGGGTCGTCGAATGCGCCAACCGCACCCCCTGTCAGCGCCGCTTCGCTCGCCTCCCACGCGCGCACCCAGGCGCAGTGTTCAACCTCGACCGCGCGGCGCCCCAAGCGCTTGAGTTCTCCGTGCCCGGCGCCTACCGCCGTGCCCCAGACTTCGGCCCAGCGCGCCATGGCCAGCAAGAGGCGCGCAAAACGGGCGCTTTCCAGATAGCTGCAAAGCAATGCCCGGTGTCTCTGCCGCTGGTGCCCCAGCAGATCGAGAACCGGCTCCATCCCGACGTCGACAGACCTTATGGCACGCAATCGCGTCATCCAGACGTCGCTGTCACGCACTGGGCCGGCCAATGCCATGGCCCAGCGCAGCTCGCCTCGGAACCATTCAACAGCCGCAGGCGACGCATGGGGGCCCAGCCAGCGCAAGGTTGTCCGCAAGCGTCGCAGCACCACCCGGAACTGATGCACATCCCGAACCTGGTCCGCGGCGCGTATGCGCTCGCCCCACACCGCAAGTTGCGCCGTGGCCGTCGACAGCCATCGCTGGGCGGCCTCGCCGAGGGTTCCATCGGCATCGACCGCAGGTGGTTCGTGTACCGGGGCAACCCGCTCGCCCCGCAGCAGTGCGGATGCGCGCTGGGCCTTGTTCACCGGTGACAAGCGCAGTGGCATATCCTGCGCAAGCGCCCAGGCCAGTTCCCAGCACGCGTGCCAATCCCCATCGAGGAGCTCAAGTTCAAGCTCATGCAGCGGCGCCCGCACTTCGCGACCAGCGCGCGAGGCGACGCAGTGCCCGCGGTCCAGTGCGACGTCGATGCGACTGCCCTCCAGTTCGACCAGCCAGGACTGACGCACGAACTCGGTGGCGTAGACCGGACGAAGCTCACGCTGCAATGTCGCGGCATCAAGGCCCAGGACGCCAAGCGGCGTCTCACGCAGCAGACGTTCCAGATCCTTCAGCTCCAGTGCGGCATCGCCGGAAACGCCCCACTCCCACTCACCGCGCGCGTGACCGAGTGCGTCGGCACCCGCGCTTTTGAGCGTCAGCAGGCAACCTGCCGGAGTGCGCCGAAGCCGCAGTGCGAAGCCAGCTGCGGCAAGGTGCCCGGCGCCGATCTCGAAATACCGGGTCGACAGCCGGGACGACGCCGAGGACCCCGCGAACATGCCGATGGCGGGATGCATGCTCAGCCGCGCCGCATCGACTTCAGCCAGATCAAACTTGAGTTCGCGCTCAACCGCCATGGACAGACCCCATCAAACGGCCAATGCAGCCAATGCCACGATTGTCGCCTTGAATGCACCCAGGCAACGGTCGAAAACCCGACTGCAAGCTCACATGCCGACGTAGTTTGGTCCGCCGCCGCCTTCCGGCGCAATCCAGACGATGTTCTGGGTCGGGTCCTTGATATCGCAGGTCTTGCAATGCACGCAGTTCTGCGCATTGATCTGCAAACGATCCGTCCCTTCGGCGTCCTTGACGAACTCATACACCCCAGCGGGACAATACCGTTGCTCCGGACCGGCGAAGCGGGCGAGATTCACCCGCACCGGCACCGACGCATCCTTCAAGGTCAGGTGCGAGGGCTGGTTCTCTTCGTGGTTGGTGTTGCTGATGAACACGGAGGACAAGCGGTCGAACGTCAATTTGCCGTCGGGCTTCGGATAGTCGATACGCGGCATTTCCTCCGCGGGGCGAAGCGCTTTCCAATCGGGCTCGGTGCGGTGAACGGTCCAGGGAATGCGGCCGCGCAGCAACCACTGCTCAACCGCGGTCATCACTGCTCCAACGCGGCGTCCTTTCTTGAACCACTGCTTGAAGTTCCGGGCCCGCCGCAGCTCCTCATACAGCCACGACGCCTCGAATGCCTGCGGGTACGCCTCGAGCATGTCCCCGGCGCGGCCCTCGGCCAGTGCGTGCGCGATCGCCTCGGCAGCAAGCATCCCCGTCTTGATCGCCGCATGGCTGCCCTTGATGCGTGAGGCATTGAGAAAGCCCGCTTCGCACCCGACCAGGCAGCCCCCCGGAAACACGAGTTCTGGCAGCGCCAGCAGCCCCCCGGCTGTGAGAGCGCGCGCACCATAACCCAATCGCTTGCCGCCGCTGAATATCGGTGCAATGCGCGGATGCGTCTTGAAGCGCTGGAACTCCTCGAACGGACTCAGCCAGGGGTTGCGGTAGTCAAGCCCGACCACGAGTCCGACGGCAACCTGATTCCCGGGCAGATGGTAGAGAAACGATCCTCCGTAGGTGCCTGGATCCAGTGGCCATCCGGCGGTGTGCAACACCCGCCCGGGGCGCGCCTGGGACGCATCGACTTCCCAGAGCTCCTTGATACCAATAGCGTAACTCTGGGGATCACGCCCCGCATCGAGTCCAAACCGTGCGATGAGTTCGCGCCCCAGCTGGCCACGCGTGCCCTCGGCAAACACGGTGTATTTCGCCAACAACTCCATCCCCAGTTGGAAACCTTCGCCAGGGGCGCCGTCGCGCCCGCAGCCAAGATTTCCCGTCGCAACGCCCCGCACGCGCCCGGCATCGTCGTACAGCACCTCGGCGGCCGGAAATCCCGCGAAAATCTCGACTCCCAGGGCTTCGGCTTGTTGCGCCATCCATCGCACGACGTTGCCGAGGCTGATCGCGAAGTTGCCATGGTTACGAAAACACGGTGGCTGCATTGCCGCCGGGACTGCACGCGCGCCGGTCTCGCTCAGGAACCAGAACAGGTCCTCGGTCACCTCCTGCTGCAGCGGAGCACCGTCGGATTTCCAGTTGGGGAGCAGCTCGGTCAGCGCCCGCGGATCCATGACGGCACCCGACAAGATGTGCGCCCCGGGCTCGGAGCCTTTTTCGAGAACGCACACGGATATTTCGCGCCCAAGCGCAGCCGCCATCTGCTTGAGCCGGATGGCTGCGGCAAGTCCCGCAGGCCCTCCGCCCACGACCACCACGTCGTAGTCCATGGCCTCGCGCGGGCCGTACTGCCGCAGCAGTGTCTGCTCTGTCATGCCTGTCTCCGTCGAATCGCGGGGCTACCCGCATCGCGAGGCGCGTTGGATTGCAGCCGCCGCAGCGTCATTGTAGGAGATGGCGCCGAAAATCGAACGACCGTTCGATTCAGCCGGAGCGCGATGCGGGTGCGTCACTCGATGTCTTGCACCACCGGCTGAAACGGTTCGTCTTCGAACATGCTGAAACCCTGGCCCCCTTCTGCCTTCACCGCGTACATGGCAGTGTCGGCGCGATTGAGAATCGCATGCACGTTGTCATCACCACGCATGAACAAGGTCGCGCCGATGCTCGCCGTGCTTGCGTGTTCTCCGGGACCCAGCTGGTAAGGACGACCCAGAGTATCAACCAGTTTCAGACCAATCTGCCGAACCTGGGCGATACTTTCCGCCACGATGTCCGACAGCCCCACCAGCATGACGACGAACTCGTCACCGCCGAGACGCGCCACCGTGTCCTCGGTTCGCACACAGTCCTGCATCCGGCGTGCGACCTGAATCAGAAACTGGTCGCCCGCATCATGGCCATAAGCGTCATTGAGCTGCTTGAACCGGTCCATGTCGATGAACAACACGGCGCCGTGACGCCGGTTGCGCGCCGCGGCGGCCAGTGCCTGCGACAAGCGGTCGAGCAGAAGCCGTCGATTGGGCAGCCCGGTGAGAGGGTCCTCGAACGCGAGGTTACGAATCATCTGCTCGGCGCGCGCGCGCTCGGCCTCCAGCGCCTTGATGGCGCTGAGGTCGCGCACAAACACGAACATGTCCCCCAGCGTCGGAATCAGACTGACCGTGATTTCAGCCGGCCATTGACTTCCATCCTTGCGGCGGTGCTGGGTTTCGAATCGGTCGGATCCATCGCGGTACACCTTTTCGATGTGCGCGTGGGTCTGCTCGACGCTTTCCGCTGCTTCAAGATCACTGATGCGCAGACCGAGCAGTTCAGCCTCGGTGTAGCCCGACATGCGCGCATAGGCGGCATTGATGGCGATCAGTCGGCCATCCCGACTCGCGAGCCAGAAGCCATCGGGTGACGCCTCGACCACACCCCGATAGCGGAGCTCTCGCTCACGCAATTCCCGCGCCTGACGAATCTGCACCGAAATGTCGCGCGCAACCTTGGACGCGCCAACAATGCGTCCGCTTTCGTCACGGATCGGGGAAATCGTGACGGCGACATCGATCCGCGATCCATCCCGGCGCAGGCGCACCGTCTCGAAATCGTTCACCCGTTCACCGCGGCGGAGGCGGGCGAGAATTTCCATTTCCTCGAGCGCGCGATCGGGCGGAAACAGCACCTGCAAGGAGCGCCCGAGCATGTCCGCGGCCTGATACCCGAACATTTCCGTCGCCTTCGGGTTCCAACTGGTAACAATGCCGTCGAGCGTCTTGCTGATGATTGCGTTTTGCGAGGATTCGACGATGGCCTCGCACAGCTTTGACTGAAACTCCAGACGGTTGCGCCGGCTCAGATCCAGCAGACCCGCAATCATGAAGCGCTGTCCCCCAATCCAGACCGGCACCAGACTGACCTCGGCCTGAAAGCTCGTACCGTCCTTGCGCACAGCCGTGACGGTCGGCTCCGGAGCCAGCGTTTCGCCGGCGCCAGGATCGATGAACTGGCTGCGTAGCGCCAACGCACGATGCGTCACCCAGTCGGGCAGCAGTGTCTCGACCGGGTGACCGATCAATTCCTTGCGCGAAAACCCGAAAAGCCGCTCGCACGCCGCGTTCATCTGGCGAATCAACCCCTCCGCATCGGTCATCACCATCGCGAACGGAAGCGCTTCGATGACACCTTCGAGGCGCTCCTTTTCGCGCAGGCCCTGCTCGGCGCGCCGGGCTGCACCGAGCAGGGCAGTGAACAGAAGAAACGTCGCGAGTACACCCGCCACACCGAGCAGGGCAGGCGTCAGAGGAGCTGGCCAGGCGCTGCCCCCAGCGAGGCCGGCGCCTGATTGACGCCGACCCAGCTCGACGACCTGGTAGGCATAGATCCATGCCGAACCCGTCGCGAGCGTCGACACAAACAACACCACACAGGCCGTGGCCTTGTTCAGCAAGAAGGACTTGAACATCCTTGACTCCGCGGCTGCCTCACAAAACATTGATGCACTGTTTGAATTGAATATGTTGTTGTGGGCAATTGTGGAAAGTATGTTTATAAGTACGTTTCTTGATGTTTCAAAAACCCAACCGTTGTCAGCCGTTGTCACCCGTTGTGTGTGCACCGGAACACCGGCGGGAACTCGCGAGGCAACCACGAATCCAAAGCTGATTCAGGGCGTTCGCCTCCATCCTCCCCGCGCCTCACGCTCCAAGTGCCATTGCCAATTCTTTCCCGCCGACGCCGGCTTGTCGTGCTCGCGCTGGCGCTCGCCGCCGCCCTGGGTGGCTTCCTGTTCTTGCGCGGGCGCCAAGCATCCAATCCCGGCCCGCAAGCGCCAACCGAGGAAATCCGCATCAGCGATATCGCCTCCCACGTCGATGCCGCAGGAACCTTGCGTCCACGCCTGAACGTCGACGTCGGTGCCCAGGTCAGCGGCCAGGTCCGGCAGCTGCACGTCGCGCTCGGAGACACGGTTCGCGCTGGGCAACTCCTCGTCAGTCTCGACCCCGACATGGCCACCGCCGACCTGCGTAATGCTGAAGCGCGACTCACGCAACAAGACGCCGAGCTGCAGGCGAAGGACATCGCCATCGCCGCGGCGAACCGCGCGCTGATACGCCAGCGCAGCATGCATGCAGCGCACGCGACCTCGGAAGCCGACCTCGATACCGCGCAAAGTGCGGTGGCGCGCCTGCGGGCCGAGCGCCTTGGCCTGCAGGCCAACCGGTTGCAACTCCAGGCCGAACTTGAGAAACGCCGCCTTGCGCTGGCCTACACATCCATCCAGGCCCCAATCGACGGTGAGGTGACGCGCATCGCCGTCGAGAAGGGGCAAACCGTGCTCGCCACCCAGGCGACGCCAGTCATGCTGACGCTGGCCCAGCTTGACATGCTGACGGTACGAACCCGCGTCTCCGAAGCCGACATCCAGGACGTGCATACGGGTCAGACGGCATCCTTTACATCCCTTGCCCCCGGCAGTCCTCGCCACACCGGGCGCATCCGACTGATCGAGCCGACGCCCGAACGCGTCAACGATGCCCTGTTCTACAACGTGCTGTTCGACGTCCCCAATCCCGGGCACACCCTGCTCAGCGACATGACGGTTCAGGTCCGCATCGCGACGGCCTCGGCGCATGGTGTGCTCTGCGCGCCGCTGGCGGCGCTGGGCGCACGCGACGATGCAGGTCGCTACCGGGTCCGGGTGCTGGGGCCCCAGGGCGCGATCAGGCCCCGATGGATTCGCGTCGGCCTGCACGACGCCGCAAAGGTGCAGGTGCTCGACGGCCTCGTCGCCGGGGAACATGTGCTGCTCGCGCCAGACCCGGATCCACCCCCAAAAGGTTGACTCCCATGGCCACGCTCGAGTTCGCCCATGTCAGCCGTCATTTCGCCCGCGGTGGCATTCCCGTCAAGGCTCTTGACGACGTCAGCCTGCGCATCGAGGCCGGCGAAATGGTGGCCATCGTCGGCGCGTCCGGCTCAGGCAAGTCCACGCTGATGCACATCCTGGGCTGTCTTGACAGGCCCACGCGAGGGACGGTGCGGATCGATGGCATCGACATCGCGACGCTCGACCCCGAGCGCCTGTCGGCGCTGCGTCGCAACGTGTTCGGCTTTGTTTTCCAACGCTACAACCTTCTTCCTGACCTCGACGCCCGGTCCAACGTCGAACTCCCGGCTCGATATGCGGGTATGGCGTCATGGCAACGTCGACACCGTGCCGACACGCTGCTCGAACGGCTCGGGCTCGGTGAACGCGCGACCCATCACCCCCATGCGCTGTCGGGTGGTCAGCAGCAACGCGTCAGTGTTGCCCGTGCCCTGGTCAACGACGCCACGGTGATTCTGGCGGACGAGCCGACGGGCGCCCTCGACGGGCGCAGTGCGGCGGAGCTGCTGTCCCTGCTGCATGACATCCATGCCCAGGGGCGTACGGTCATCCTCGTCACGCATGATCCCGCGGTGGCCGCCTGCGCGCGAAGACGCATCGAATTGCGCGACGGGCGCGTCGTCAGTGACCAGATCACCGGCAGCGCTGCCGCCACTCGCGCGGCGGCCCTGGTCCGACCGCCTGCGCCCGGGCGCGCGCGCCCCAAGGCCGCCAGCAGCATTGCCACGCGCCTCGGCAGGGGCGGCATCACCCGTCTGCGCGAGGCTGCCGCCAATGCGTGGACGCCGTTGCGAACCCATCCCCTGCGCAGTTTGCTGTGCATGATTGGCATCTGCGTCGGGATCGCCGCAGTCGTGATGGTGCTCTCGCTGTCGGGAGCGGCGCGCCATGCCGTCGAGTCGACCCTGCGCGAACAGATGGCGGGGCGCATCCTCGTGTGGCGTGGCAATGCGGACAAGCCCCCAGGCCGGCCGCCGCGCCGCTTTGCTCTCAAGGAACTCGAAGCGCTGGCCCGCCTCCCCGGCATCACCAGCGTCGATCCCGAGCGCGAGCGGATGGTTCGCGCACGCCATGCCGGTCGGGATGCAACCGCGAACCTGCACGGCATGGGACCGAGCGCGCTGCCCAGCCTCGGCCTGCGCCTCGTCCAAGGGCGCCCCATCGCGGCGATCGACGTCGACACGCAAGCCCAGGTCGCAGTCCTTGATCCGGTTGCGCGTGACGCGCTGTTCAAACCCGCTGAGAATCCCATTGGCGCGACCATTCTTGCTGGCAGCGTACCGTTTCGCGTCATCGGCCTGGCGATGCCGAAAGCCGGGCCATCGATCGACGGCGGATGGAACGGGCGCGTCCTGATCCCCGACACCACATTTGCGTCCAAGATCGACAGCCGCGGCTTGCTCGACCACTTCAGCGTGCGCCTGGACACCACCCTTTCGCTGATACCTTCGGACGTTCAACGCCACATCGTCGAGCGACTGCGCCTCATGCATGGCCGCCAGGATTTCACCGTCTACAGCCTTGACGACGAATTCCGAAACCTCGCGCGCACCACCTCCATTCTCACCATGGTGCTGACAGGCGTCGCAGGCGTCTCCCTGTTTGTCGGCGGCGTGGGAGTGATGAATATCATGCTGGTGTCTGTGGCTGAACGTACTCGGGAAATCGGGATCCGCAAAGCCGTGGGCGCGCGCGATGCCGACATCCGCGACCAATTCCTGATTGAAGCGATTGCGTTGTGTGCTGGCGGTGGCGCCGCCGGCCTGGCCCTCTCATGGCTGTGTCTGCACCTTGCCAACGCGTTACAGTCGACGGTGCACCTGGCCATCGACGTGCCGGCGCTGCTCGGCGCCCTGGCCGCGTCGTGCCTCGTCGGCCTGTGCTCAGGAACATTCCCGGCGCGTCACGCGGCCAGCCTTGATCCGGTGCAGGCACTTTCCCGGGAATGAACGCGCGCGCAGATCCGTGCGCCTCAGCGGCAATCCGGCACGATGACGCGGATCCGGTCTGACATTCGGCGCAAGGCTTCCTCGATCGGCCAGCGGGTGCCATGCATCGCCACCATCACGAGCAAAACAGCGGCGGCCAGGCGGCGCCAGTCAAGCCTCAACGCCGCAGCGCGCGACAGCCAGACCAGCACACCCAGCGCGCTCACCCCGATTGCAAATCCGACTGTTACCTCCGCCACCGTATGGTCGCGCAGCAACACCCTGGATACGGCGATCGCGGCAACCCCAGCGGCGGCGATTGCCACGGCAGCCACGCGCCATGGCCGCACGAGCACACGCGCGCTGATCAGCGCCAATCCGCCATACACCAGCGTGCTCATGGCCGTGTGCCCGCTGGGGCTGAAAGGGCGTCCGAGCGGTCCATTGGCGCCGCACCCCAGGCCCACCTTGAGCAGCGCGAGGCTCAGGCCGCAAGCGCCGACGGCGATCAACCACGCGCGCAGCATCCGCGTCGCGCCACTCGCAAACAGGATCGCCATCGTGACAAACGCGAGAGGCAACGTCACGGCCGAGTCGCCGTAATCCGTCATGAAGTTCCAGAGATGCATTGAATCGGTCATGGCGCGCACGCCCATTGCAAAAGGGGATCACACGGAGCCGTCCCCGGCACGTCAGAGGTCGACCGCATGCAGCGCCCGCGCGGCGACGGTGGCATCCGGATCGCCGCACTGGATGGACAGGCCTGTCTCGACACACGCGCCGACTGCGGACACCCGGCTGCACCGCGAAGGCGCTGTCACGTCATCATAACCTTCTTATATTGCACCGCACCATCGCGCAACAGCGCGGGCAGCCACTTCGCGTGGATCGAGGCTTGCGTTACCCGATACAACGACATGACAGGCCGCATTGACATGTCTTTTTGATCACCGCAGACAACGTGACAGCCCCGCGCTCAGGAATCCGCAGCGCGTTCGCGCGACACCGTCGGCGCAATCGCTGTCAGCGACCGACCAAACCGGATGATGGGCTTCTCGAAGTATTCGTAGCTCAAGCTCGCCAGCGCAAGCGTGAGGGTCGGCGCCACGATGGCGAGGGTCCACGGATGGCTCCATCCCAGTCCCGACAACGCGCGAGTTGCGTAAAGATCCACCACCGGGTAGAGCAAGTAGACGCCGTACGTGGCGTCACCGAGTCGCTGCAGGATGGTCCGTACGAACCGGGGTACAGACTGCACCGCCTCAAACTTGTAGACGGCAACCACCACAACGATCGTGGCCGCCATGAACACCAGCCGTACCGGGCCGGCGATGAGGTGAATCTGGTTTCCCGCGACCGGGAAAAGCACGAAGACCCCCGCGGCCAGCAGCAAGGCCGCAAGCGCGACACCCGCGCGGACGTGCAGGTCCTTGGCGTTGTAGTAGATGACCACCCCGGTCAGATAGAACACCAGGTTGTGAAAGGGATTGATGTACGTGCTCCATTGCGACGCAAGGCTCGCCCCCGGTGTGAGCAGGTGAAACGAAAACAGCATCGCCACCCCGAACGCCAGGAGGGCGAGCACGTTCCCCGCCAGCCGGCTGCGTTCATTCACGAGGATGATCCATGGCGTGAGCGCGTAATACACGACCTCGTTGCCAATCGACCACGCCCCGGCATTGATGTAACTGCCCGGCGCGACGAATCCGAATGCCGTGGTGAGATTCCAGGCGACCCTTGCGGCGCATGACCGGTCGCACTGGCTGATATCGGGAAGCACCACGAGGGCTACGCATACCCAGAGCAGCGGCCAGATCCGGAACACGCGACGCGCAAGGAACAGGGCGGACGTGCGCAGATCGACGATGAAGCGCGCGTACGCCATCGCCATGCTCAAGCCCGAAAGCACGAAGAATATCGACACACCGTAGATGCCCATGCGACCGATGAAGCTCGACGCGTCCGGCGCGCTGAAATGCCAAAGCCGCACGTGGTAAACCATGATCGACAAGGCCGCGAATCCACGCAGCCAGTCAAGGGTCTCGAGCCTGTTGTTCGCTGTCATCCGCAAAAATAGGTTTATCCCCGGCGGCGGCGCGCGTGGCCCCAGCTGCCGCTGCCCGACAGGAAGGCCAGCCAGCCCCAGCAGGCGCCGAGGTGGCGCAGCAGCTGGAAGGAAAAGGGTTCGAGCAGGCTGGCCAGCAGCGCCTGGCCCCAGCCCAGACCTTCGTCATGGCCGACCCAGCGCGCGTACAGCCGGATCGACCACAGGTGGAAGCTCAGGTCGAGGGCGACCTTGGCCAGCATCACCAGCAGGATCGGGCCGGCCACCGCCAGGCGGCCGCTGGCCGCCAGCCAGATCAGGATGGCGAAGGCGCTGACGCCGTAGATGGGCTGCACGGTGTCCAGCGCCTTGACCGTCAGCATGCGCATGCCGAGCTTGCCGTAGCGCGGGTTCAGCACCATGTCGCGATTCCAGCGCTGGGTCTGCAGGAAGCCGCCGAACCAGCGCCGGCGTTGGCGCAGGAAAGCGAGCGGGGTGGCGGGCGCGTCGGTGCGCGCGCGGGCGCGGCCGATCACCTGCACCGTCCAGCCCAGCCCGCGCTCGAGGCCGTGGCGATGCAGCCGGTGGATCAGCTCGTAGTCCTCGACCAGGCATTGCGGATCGAAGCCCCCGACTTCCAGCAGCGGGCCGCGGCGAAAGGCTGCGAAGGCCCCCGACACCAGCAGCAGGCCCTGCTGCCGCATCCAGGCATAGCGGGCGAGGAAGTTGCGCACGTATTCGTAGCGCTGGAACCAAGCGAACACCGAGCCCACTGCTCCCGGCGGACAGAAGGGCTCGAGCACCCCCGTTGCCGCAACCAGCTGCGGCTCGGCGGCGAAGGCCTCGCGCATGGCGGCGAGGGCACCCGGCACGAGCAGGGTATCGGCGTCCACCGTCAGCACCAGATCGGTGTGCACCAGCGGCAGCGCGGCATTCAGGGCGCGTGCCTTGCCACCGCGCGGCAGGCGCAGCCAGCGCAGGCTGGGCAGGCGCGGCGACGGCTCGCCCAGCTGGCCGGGCGGCGCGGCACGCAGGCCGTAGAGCTGCTCCAGCACCTCGGCGCTTTCGTCGTCGGAGGCGTCGTCGGCGAGCAAGATCAGCTCGGGCGGCGGCACTTGTGCTGCCAAGCTGTCGATGGTCACGCCGAGCACCGCGGCCTCGTTGTGCGCGGCGATCACGACGCCGACCGAGGGCAGCGCGCCGGGCGTCGCCGCAGGCGGTGCCGACAGCTGTCGCGCGGCGCGCCGCAGCGGCAGGATCTGCCACGCTGTGAAGCCAAGCAGCGCGGTGTCATAGAGCACGTAGACGATTCCCACGGCCCAGGCCAGGAGACCCAGGCGCACGAAGGCCTGCGTCACCAGCACCAGGAACAGCAGCGGCCCGACCCAGCCCATGGCGCGGCTGGCCGCTGGGATGCGGCGTGGCGACAGGCGGGGGGAGTGGCGGCGAAAAGCGGTTTCGAGCGAAGTCACACGCGGAGCTTAATCCGGAGCTACGATATTTGCAGATCCTGCGAGCACACCGCCATGGCACTGCCCTCGAACCTGCATACCTCTCGTTACAGCAAACCCGCGGTGCTGCTGCATTGGGCCATCGCGCTGGGCATCGGATTCAATCTCTGGTGGGGTCTGCAGTTCGACGGCCTGGAAGCGGCGAAGGCCCCGGACCTGCGCTCCATCATCGACCTGCACAAGTCCGTCGGCATCACCCTGCTCGGCCTCGTGCTGATGCGGGTGTTGTGGCGCGTGTCGCACCGTCCGCCGCCGCCGTTGCCGGGCCTGCAGCGCTGGGAGCGCCTGCTGTCGACTGCGGTGCATCATCTGCTGTACCTGCTGATGTTCCTGGTGCCGCTGCTCGGTTGGCTGCATGACTCGGCGTGGAGCGCGGCTGCCGCGCACCCGCTGGTGCTGTTCCACGAGCTGCCGTTCTTCCGGCTGCCGCTGTTCAACAACATGGCTGCGGCCACCCGGGATCACTGGCACGACCTGCTCGGCGAGGCGCACGGCCTGCTCGCCTACACCCTGCTCGGCGCGCTGGCGCTGCACGTGCTCGGGGCGCTGAAGCATCAGGTCATCGACCGCAAGCCCGAGCTGCAGCGCATGTGGTTCGGCCGCTGAGCCGGCCGCCTCAGCGGTGGGTGCCGGCGAACACCGCGGCGCGTATGGCTTCGGCGCTTCGTGTTCGGGATGGGCATCATTGAAGAGGCCCCAGGGCCGGGCTGCGCCCAGCCCGTCCCCCGTGGGGATTGAGGAAACTTGGGGCGGCCCGGCGTTTCCTCAAGAGCGCCCACGTGCGCCTCCTGTTGTGATGCGCCCCCAGTCTCGTCGCAGTCGTGCACTTGACGGTCGGGGCCGTTCGAGCAGCTCGGCCAAGCACGCGACGAAACCAATCGCAGGACCAAGGAGGCCGCGGAAAGCGACGCGTAAGCGGCTCGCGCAACAAAAAGATCGGGCATCCGAAGAGGCCCAATCAGGTCAATCAGCCGCCCCCTGAAATTTCAACACTTTGAGGAAAGGGCTCGCCTCTCAATGCGTTGTTTTTATTGACGTTTCTGGCCTGCCCGACAGGAATCGAACCTGTGACCCACAGCTTAGAAGGCTGTTGCTCTATCCAACTGAGCTACGGGCAGTCGGGCCGGAGTTTACCGGGGACTGCGTTTGATGGGCCGCAATAGCCGGCGAGGCTCACGCTGGAATCACCGCGGCGCGATCGATCGGCACGGCCACGCCGCGCGATTGGTCGCGATCTGGCTCACGCGATCACCTCCGCTTCGTAACCTGCAGCGGCCACCGCTTCCACAAGCGACTGCGCCGAGGCACGACCCTCGACCTGCGCGGTTGCGGATGCCAGATCCACGTGGGCGGACTGCACGCCGGGGGCCGCCTGCAATGCCTCGGTCACGGCGGCGACGCAATGCTCGCAGCGCATGCCCTGCAGCGACAGCGTGCTGTGGACGTTTTCCACCGACTTGGATGCTTGCGGAACTGGGTGCGGCATGGCTTGTGACACCGCCTGAAGCGGTGACGACGAAGGTTGTGCGTCCGACGTCGCAAACCCCGGAGCGACGTCGGCTACCAGGGCGGTGGATGCGGGCTGCCAGGCGCGCAAGCGGCGCAGTCGCAGGCTGTTGCCAAGCACGAATACCGAGGACATGCCCATGGCGACGCCAGCAAGCATGGGATTGAGCTGGATTCCCCAGGGTGCGCCCAGCCCCGCCGCCACCGGGATGAGCAGCACGTTGTAGCCGAAGGCCCAGAACAGGTTGCCGCGTATGGTGGACAAGGTGCGCCGGGCGCATGCGAGAGCGGAGACCACGCCGGCGAGTTCACCGCGTGCCAGGGTTACGTCGGCAGCCTCCATGGCAATGTCCGTGCCACTGGCCAGTGCCATGCCCACATCCGCCTGCGCCAGCGCTGGGGCGTCGTTGATGCCGTCACCGACGAACAACACCCGCCGGCCCTGCGCCTGCAGTGCGCGCACAACCTCGGCCTTGGCCTGCGGCAGTACTTCCGCATGCACGACCTCGATGCCGACCGCACGCGCCACCGACTCCGCAGCACGTCGGCCATCGCCAGTCACCATTTCCACGCGCATGCCGCGCCCATGCAACGCGGCGACCACACTCGCCGACGTCTCGCGTGGGGGGTCAGAGACGCCCAGTACGCCAGCCAACGCACCGTTACGGGCCACATAAACGACACCGTGCCCCTGCGCCTGCAGGGCGGCGTCGGCAGCCGCCGCTAGCGCCGCCTCGATGCCATCGCGCTGCAGCCAGCGCAGCGCGCCGACCTGCACCATGGCGCCGTCCGCCGTGCCACGCGCGCCATACCCGGGCTCAGCGACAAACTCCGGCGGTGCCACGACTTGCAGTCCGCGCGCGATTGCGGCGTCCCCGATGGCGCGCGCCAGCGGATGTTCGGATCCAGCTTCCACCGCCGCGGCCCAGCCCAGCATCATTTCCTCGGAGATTCCAGGCGCCGCCCATACCGATGTCAACCTTGGCCGCCCTTGCGTCACCGTACCGGTCTTGTCGAGCAGCACGGTGTCCACATGGGCCAGTGCCTCCAGCGCCTCTCCTTTGCGAAACAACACACCGAGCTCGGCAGCACGCCCTGTACCCACCATGATGGCCGCGGGTGTGGCCAAACCCATGGCGCATGGCCAGGCCACCACCAGAACCGCGACCGCTGCCAGCATCGCATGGCTGATCGCTGGCGCCGGCCCCAGAACCATCCAGCCCACGAAACTCGTCACCGCCACCAGTAAAACCAGGGGCGTGAACACCCGGATCACGCGGTCCGCCAGACTCTGGATGGGGAGCTTGCCAACCTGCGCCTGCTCGACCAGACGGATGATCTGCGCCAGCACCGTGCCGTGGCCGACCTGCGTCGCCTCGACACGCAGCAAACCCTGGACATTCACCGTGCCGGCGCGCACGACGTCGCCCGCGGCGCGATTCACCGGCAGCGCCTCGCCGGTCAGCATCGACTCATCCACATGGGAGCGCCCCGCCTGCACCACGCCATCGATGGGCACGCGCTCGCCGGGACGGACGATCACGACGTCCCCGACCGCGACCACGTCGATCGGCACACTGACATCGATTCCATCGCGCAACACCCTCGCCTCGCGCGCCTGCAAGCCAGCGAGCGCGCGTATCGCCGCGGAGGCACGCCCTTTGGCAATCTCTTCCAGGTATTTCCCCAGCAGCACAGCAGCGATCACTACCGCACTGGAGTCGAAATACACGTGGCGCGCCTGGGGTGGCAGCACGCCAGGCGCCAGCAACACCAGCATGCTGAAGCTCCACGCCGCGGCTGCGCCGGTTGCCACCAGGGAATTCATGTCCGGGGCAAGGTGCCGATAAGCTGCCCAGCCAGGCCTGAAAAAGCGGCGCCCCGGCCCGAACATCACCACGCTGGCGAGCGAGGCCTGCACGGCGCCCCAGAACCACGGGCGCGGCGCCACGGCCGCCAGCGCATGCGCCAGGCCCGGCCATGGCGCCGGTCCCATGGACAGGATCATCACGGCGAGCGCCAGCAGGGCCGCGAGAATGACGTCGCGCCGCATGTCCAGAACCCAGGTGAGCCGGCGTGCGGCGCCCGCGGCGGCCTCGCAGTTCTCTGCGTCGACGCCGGACGCTACGACGTAGCCGGCGGCGACGCCGGCTGCCGCCAGCGCCGCGGGGCGCACG
>DAICZP010000057.1 GCA_027311065.1 Thiomonas sp.
GGCATGGGAAAAGCTGCAGTCCATGGCCAACGACGCCCGTGCCGAGGGACTGGAGGCCAAGGACAAGGTCGCCGCCGTGCTCACCGATCTGGAAATGCCGGAAATGGACGGCTTCACCCTCACGCGCCGCATCAAGGAAGATGACCGTTTCAAACGCATTCCCGTGGTGATTCACTCCTCGCTCACCGGCCAGGCCAACGAGGACCATGCACGCAACGTCGGCGCCGAGGGCTATGTCGCCAAGTTCGTCGCCGAGGAACTCGGCACGGCGCTGCGACGCGCGATCGCTGCGCATCATCCCCAATCGACCTGAGGATCCCGCGACCATGGAATACTCGACCGCCAAAACATTGCTCGAATGGATCCGCACGCGCCCGCTCGACCTGCGTGCGGCGACCGTCGCTCGCCTTCCCGATAGCGAGCGCGAGTTGCTCGAAATTCAGCGCGGGTTCGTCGACCAGGTCACCGACGGAGCGACGGAGGTGGCCTACACCGTCGCGCGGATCCGCTTCGCGTCGAAGTCGGCCCTCGCTGAAAACCAGCGCCACGCGAGCGCGCAGGCTGCGCGCATCAAGGCGGTTGGCGAGGAACTGCAGGCCATCGTTCAAGGCACGGAGAGCGTGCTTGGCAAGGTTCAACAAGTCGATACCGAGGCGCGGCGCATCGACAAGCTCGCCAGCGAGGGCTCGACCCAGAGCTCCAATATGCGGGAACTTTTTGATCAACTCGTGGCGCAAAACGCACGCAACAGGGCTGAAATCGAAGCGCTCCAGCAGCAGTTTGGTGGCGTGGCGCAACACATGAGCGTGATTCGCGATATTGCGCAGAAAACCAACCTGCTGTCGCTGAATGCCAACATCGAAGCTGCCCGTGTCGGCGAGAGCGGCCGCGGCTTCGCAGTGGTCGCCGAAGAGATCCGGAAGCTGGCGCAGACGACCGAACGCTCGGTGATCAGCATCAGCGAAGCGGTTGCGACGATTGGTAAATCACTGCAATCCGTCGGCCAGGGCACCGCGCAATTCTCTGGCCATATGGAATCGAGCCAGACCAAGGTGCAGGATATTGCGAGGCATTTCGGCGACATCGCCGGTGGTGTCACCAACGTTGCGCGCCAGGCAACCGAAGCGGCTGTCGCTCTTGCGCAGCAAGCCGGGCAATTGCGTGGCCTCGATCAGGACTTCAACGGCATGGCCATCGAGGTTCAGGAGGATGCCGCCGAAGCCGTGGAATCGGCTTCGCGCATCACCGAATCGTTGGATCAGGCCATCAATAAGAGCCAACGCCTGTTCGAGTCATCCACCTTGTTCCGCACGGACTCCGCGGCGAGCCGGGTCATCAGCAACCTGGAAAACGTCGTCGCCGAAATTCAGGCGCGCCTGCAACACGCGATCACAAGCGGGGAGCTTTCCGCCGAGGATCTGTTTGACGAACGCTACGAGGATGTTCCGAATACCGATCCAAAAAAATACACGACCAGGTTTACCCACTGGGTCAAACGTGAAATTCAGCCGATCGAGGACCGTTTCCTGGCGATGTCCGAGCAGTATAAATATGTCCTGCTCGTCGATCGCAATGGATATGCCGCAGCACACAATTCAATCTATGACCATCCACTCACCGGCGACGCCAAGCGCGACTTGATGGGAAATCGCTCGATGCGCCTGTTCAATGACCCTGTCGGATTGGCTTCAGCGCGAAATCGCCAGGAATTCCTGCTCCAGGTTTACTCCCGCGACACTGGGGAAATCATGCGCGAGCTTTCGCGCCCGGTGATGCTCGGGGAACGGCACTGGGGCGCCGTGCGTTTCGCGTTCGTCTGACGAACCGACCCGACCTGCGCCCCCACGTCCGGAGGCTCTTGCTATGCTTGGGGAATGACCGCATCGTCCGAACGCCCATCGCCGCGCTGGCGCAAGCTGCTGGCGCGCGTGTTTCCTCGCTGGTTCGGCTCCACGGACCGCGGCGAGTTCGCCGCCGCAGCACCCGGAGACCGGCGCACGATCATCCTCCCGATGATCGGCGACCAGCAGGGCAAGAGTTACTACGAAGTCGCCGAGATGTGGGCGCGCGAGCGCATTCGGGCGAAAAAACACCTGCAGGAAATTCTTGATGGTGTGACCGATTCCGGCGATCCCAACCACGCCGCGAGCTCTTTTTCCTGCGATGTCGGCGTCTGGCTGCGCTTCGTCAACATGCCGGGCCTGGCCAACGTGCTGGATGATCTGCGCATGTGGCACGATCACTGGCATCAGGAGTTTGCACGACTGATCAACCTGGCCAATCAAGGCCAGCGTGTGTCGGTGGAAGATGCAATGAAGCCGGGCCGAGGACCCTGGAGTTATGCGGCACGCCGCGTCAATCAGTTGCTTGAATCGCTATGGATCCAAAAAGTGCCCGTGGGATTGCAACTCCGCGTAAGTACAGCCGGCGCCGGCTGGCTCGACGCCGCGCTGTTGCAGGACTACGAGCAGGGTGAGTCCCTCACGGTTTCACTGGAAACCCGTCTGGATCATGGAACCGAGGTTCAAGTGCGCGACGCTTCGGATGCCGCCGCCGCGCCCAGAACATACCGCGTCAAGCTTTGCAGACCGGGCCAGCGCGGCGGGCAGGACGAAGGCGTGTATATCGCCTATCTTGCCGCCTGACGCTGCTGCATCCGCCGGCGCCGGTGGCGACGGACGAGGAACCGACCGCCATGGCGACGCACCATGATGATCCCAAACCCAATCGGGCTTCAGGCACGCGCTTTTTCCTGCGCGCCGTCGGCGGCAACCACGCGGTTGCGACCCCCCTGTTTCGCACGCAACAAGGCGGCGTCAGCCTGCCGTAGCATTTCGCCGACCCCATCCGATTCGGTCACCGCCTGCGCGATGCCGGCCGACAGGGTCACCGATGGCAGTTCGCCCTTCAAATGCTCGACCGCGAGCCGCATGCGCTCGGCAATCGCGGCCGCGGTGGCCATGTCCGCACCGGGACACACCAGCACCAGCTCTTCCCCGCCCCAACGGGCCAGCATGTCCGTGCTGCGGGTTTGTGCCTGCAGCACACGGCTCACACCGCACAGCACGTGATCCCCGACTTCATGGCCGTGGCCGTCGTTGATCCGCTTGAAATGGTCAATGTCCATCACCACGCAACTCAGGGGGCGGCCCGAGCGCAGCGCCTCGCTCCACGACTTGCGCAAGAATTCGTCGAGGGCACGCCGGTTGGGTAATCCGGTCAGCTCGTCGGTGTGGGCCGCGGCGCGAAGATTGGCATTGACCTTGACCAGCTCGCGCTGCATGCCGAATGCGTGCTCGCGCTCGCTTTCCAGCAGCGAAATCAGGCGCACCGTACGGCCACCCAACAGTGACTTGGCGACAAGCAACTTGTGCTCGACAGGCTTGCGCAAGACGTCGTTCGCTCCCGCGTCCACCGCAGCCAGCACGGCATCGGCAGCTGGATCGACGCTCACCAGAAGGATATAGAGGCGCGCGCCACAGTAGTCGCGTAATTGGCGGCACAACGCCAGCGCATCGAGCCCGGGCAGGTCTGCGTCCAGCACCAGCACGTCCGGGCGCGCCTGACGCAGCTGGTCCAGCCCCTGCGTGGCACTGGACGCCACGAGCACGCGCTGGCCTGCTTCCTGCAAAGCACGACGCATGGCCTCGGTGGCCGGCGCGGGCGATGCCACAAGCAGCGCAACGCCCGGCCCTGCCTCGGGCGGCGGCGTGGCTGCCAGCACCTCGCGCAGGCGGTTGGCGTGTGCCCGCACATCTTCGTCGGTACCCACGATTTCGAGGATGCTGGCCATGCTGTCGAAATCGGCGCGCAACTGGTCGATCAATTCGACGATGGCGGCGCCATCGAGTCCGAGCCTGGCAGCGCCAAGCACCATGCATGGCAACTCCTTGGCTGCCGGCTCGCTCAACGCGTCGGGCAGACTCCGCGCCACCTCAACCATCTGCGCGAGGTCGGCGCTGCGTCCAGCGGCATGGGCGATATCCCGCGAAGGGGGCAGTGTGGCCAGCCAAAGCGACGGTGGAAATCCCCAACCATCAAGCATCGCCGCGCTGACCTGGTTCTGATCGAAACCATGGGTCTCGCGCTGGCAGGCCAGTCGGTCGCCAGCGTCGTTGCATTGCAGAACGCTCTCGCCAAACGCGGCCACCATCCCCAATTCGCCGATGTCGCAGAGCAGACCCAAGCTGAACGCTTCGGAACTGGGGAGATTGCGCAGGCGTCTGGCCAATTGTTGCAACACCAGCGCGCGCGCCAGCGCACGCCGCCACGCGCGCCGCAAATCATAGGCGCCGCGCCAGGCCTTCGCGCCATCCACCAGACTCAGCCCCACAGCGAGGCGCGCCAGCGCCGCCACACCGATGCGCATGACTGCGTCTTCCATCGCCGCTGTCTGTCGCAACCCGCCGTAAAGGGCCGAGTTCGCCATCTGGATGCATTTGGCCACCAGCACGGGGTCCGCGCGGGCGATGCGGCAAACCTCGAAAACGCCCACGTCGCGACGCTCGACCATGCGCATGAGTTCGAGCGCAACGCCGCTCGGCGACGGCAGTTCCTGGTCGCCATTGCGCAACGCGTCCAGAATGACGGCGTTGCGGGCTTTGATTGAGATCAGATCCATGGGGTCGGGAGTGGTCGCTCCGATCTTAAGCTGACACACCGATACGAGCAACGTCCTGACGTGAAATATCACGCGCAAGTTGCCGTCACATCACGATTTCTGTCGTAAAGCGTCCAATCCGCCCTCTGGACTCGGCGGCGCCGCGCCACCCAACTCGTGCTCGATGCGCCAGATCCAGGCAAGCAACTCGGCCACGGCGACATACAGAGTGGGGGGAATTTGCGCGTCAAGATCCACGTTCATCAGCAACTGCACCAACTGGGGCGATTCGTGCACATAAACACCAGCTTCGCGTGCCCGGGCGATGATGGCCTCGGCGATCGGACCGCGCCCCTTCGCCACGACCTCGGGGGCGCCCCCATCCGCGCCCTCGTAACGCAACGCGACCGCCTGCGTCATTGCCTGTCGTTGCGGATCGCTCGACTCGCGCGTGCTCATGTCGATGGCTCCCGCGCGGCCTGCAGCGCCACCTCGTCAAGCTTCAGGCCGGCGCCCTCCACGGCCTGCCGCAGGGCATTCCGGCGAGGCGCAAGCACGGGGGCAGCGGCGGCGGCGTGCTGAAGATGCACCCGTACATGCTGATCCGCGCTCATATGCACGGTTGCCACCATGTGCCCCAGACGTGGCAGGTTGAGGCGAAGCACCGATGTCCAGCCACGCGCCGCCGTCGCCTGACCAGCACCAGCCTCTTCTTCTGCATCGGGCTCGATCCGCCATTGCATATCCTGTCCCGGCCACACTTGCCCAGCCCAGGCGACGGCACCCTGCGCGAGGGTGGCAAGCTGCTGCTGCACAAGTGCTTGCAACTGTGCCGGCAACTGCGCACCCGACGGCACCGGTACCGCTTGTGCCTGCACCCCCGCGTACGCATCGAGCGCCTGACGCGCCCGCAACGCTGACGCCGAGGCGGGCGCGGTTTGTCCGGGCGCGTTGGCCTGGCCCGCATGCGCGGGCGTAGCGCCGCGCTGCATCGCGCGCGCCCCATCCGCACCGGATGCCGCCGCGTGCGGGACGGCATCCGGTGCCCCGCTCGACATCGTGGTGCCTTGTTGCACATTTCCCGCGGCCTCCGGCTGTTCCGTCGGTGGCGCAGCAGGTACACCCGTGCCAGGTGCATCACCTGCCGTCTGCACCAGGGGCCCGGGGAGCGATTGGCCCGGCGGCAGCGGAATGGCCTGCTGAAGCAAACGCGGAGAAAGCTGTCCCTGCGGCTCCGCCAACAACTCGGGAATGGACGCCTGTCCCTGCACCCATGCAGCAAGGTGGCTTTCGTAAAACAGTCCGCTGGTCTTGACGCTCTGGGCCAGCGCGCGCGCCAGGCCCGGTGCATCAGGCGCTTGCGCCGTCGCCCACACCGGTGCCGACCCGCGTACCGCTTGCGAGGTCGCGCCCGGCTGTTGCAGATCCCCGAGCAATTGCGCCGTGGACGACAGCCTCGCCTGGACTGCCGGGTTCGTTCCCTGTCCTCCAGCTGTTGACGGCGCAAGCAGCAGCACCGGGGGCGCGCCCGGCTCGTTCAGCACCACCAGCGAGAGTCGTGATCCGACAGGGTGGTCTCCCGGAAGTGTGGCAGCCAGTACCGTCTGCCCGAGACGCAAAAGCACCTGCCCGTCGGTCTGCGATTGCACGACTTCGGCAACGACGCGCGAGCCCGGCGGCAGAGCAAGGGGTACCGCCTGGCTTCCAGCCAGCGGCGGCACCCGCGCGGTCACCGCGGTGCTGTCCGCCTGCATCGGGGGCAGGAGCGCAGGGGATCCAGGCAGACTGCTCATGCGCGCGACCCCCAGGCGTCACGGGTCAAGCCGGTGCGACGCACCGCTCGCCAGAATCGGGCGGTCGGCGCATCGGTCATGCGCGCGAGCCTTGCAGGCTCAACATCAGCTCGGCTTCGGCCTCGCTCAAGCCGCACCGCGCCGCGATGTCCCGCACACTCAGGCCCTGGTTGACCAGCTGGCGCATCAGGGAGATCATTTCCTCCCGCAAAGCGCGTGCATCGGAGTTCGGATCGGCGCCATCGAACAACGGCGGTGGCCCCGGATCGCGCGGGACTGCATTCCCGTGCGTCGGTGCGCGCGCGCGAGGCGAGTTGTGCGCGGTCCGCGGCGCCGACGCGACGCGTGACGCTGCCGGTACAACCGGAGGTGGTGCTACCCCCGCCTCTGCCGCGGCGCTCGCGTCACGGAGCACCACGCGCTCATCGAGGCGTGACTCCAGCACGGCAATGCGCCCGCGCGCGTGATCGAGTTGCTGGACCAGCTTGCGCAGGGTTGCCATCAATCCGGCCTGCAGCAGCACGATCAAGGCGACAAGCACCAGCAAAATGGTGATCATGTTCGGCGGGTTCCATCAAACGGGACAAGTTCGATTGTCGCCTGCCAGGCGACGTTCAGGCGAGTTCATCGACGTGCCCATCGGCGGGCTTCGCCGGATGCCCACCCGGCGCGGGCACCTCAGGCTTGTGACCGCCGCGTGTGCTGTCACGACGTCCGCCCTTGCTGCTGTCCGCGCCAGCGCGATCATGCAGGGGCTGATCGCGACGCGCATCGAGCGGGTGAATCGGCGCGGAGGGCGCCACGGGCTCGATCGGTTCGCTGGATTCCTCGCTCTGGTTCAACGCCCCTCCCTCGCGCGGTCACGATCCGCGTGCAAGATGCCCCTGCATACGGCTTTCGATCATACGTGGATTTTCGCCTTCCGCGATGGCGACAAGGCCGTCCACGATCAATTCCTGCACTTTGGCGCGCTCGTGAACGAGATTTTTGATTTTGTTGGCCACGGGAAGAAAAAAGAGATTCGCCGATCCCACCCCGTAGATCGTTGCGACAAACGCCACCGCGATGCCTTCGCCGAGTTTCGCCGGGTCCGCAAGGTTTTCCATGACGTGGATGAGCCCGAGCACGGCGCCCAGAATCCCGATCGTGGGCGCATATCCCCCAGCAGATTCGAACACCCTCGCGGCCAGACCGTCATGGTGTTCGACGGCGGTGATTTCCTGTTCCATCGTGGCCCGGATCTTCGCTGGGTCAGCGCCGTCGACCAACATCTGCAGGCCGCGCTTGAGAAAGGGGTCATCCATCTCGTCGATCATCGCCTCCAGCGACAGCAGACCGTTCCGGCGCGCGATTTCGCTGCATTGCAAAATCGTGCGAAGGTAAAGATCCGGATTCTGCGCCGGCGGGAAGATGATCCAGGGCAGCATCCTGATCGCCCGCGTGAATGTCACCAACGGATACTGCAGCATCGCGGCACCCGTCGTGCCGCCAATGACGATGAGGAAAGCCGTCGGCTGGATGATCGATCCGAGATGTCCTCCCTCGAGCAACTGCCCCGCCAGAATGGAGCCGAACGCCACCAACAGTCCGACGATGCTGAGGATATCCATGGTTGAGTTCCGTTGTCGAGGCGTCAGCGCGCCGGTGCTGCGCCATGCGCATGCAGACTGGCGCGAAGCCGCATCACCGCTTGCTTCATCAACTGGCTGACGCGTGATTCGCTGACTTCGAGCACTTTCCCGATTTCCTTCAACTGCAAATCTTCCTGGTAGTACAGGGACAGAATCAGTCGCTCCCGCTCGGGAAGATCCAGAATCGCGGTTTGAAGATCACGCTCGAGTTGCTCTTCCTGCAACGCGGCGTCGGGCTGGGCAATCGAAGCGTCAGCATGCCGCTCGGTGAAATCAAGGCCATCACCAGGTCCCAGATCCTCGAGATAAAGCAGCTGCAAGCTGCTTTGCGCGAGTGCGACGTGGTACTCCTCGCCGGACCATCCGAGGTGCCCGGCGATCTCCTGATCCTCGGGCGGGCGCCCGAGACTCTGCGTCAGCGCCTGGATGGTCTTCTGGATCGTCCGCTCCTGGGCCCGGCTGCGCCGCGGAAGCCAGTCCTGCCGGCGCAGTTCGTCATACATGGCGCCGCGAATACGAATCGCCGCATAGGCACCGAATTGACCCGGCGACTGATCCTGCCCCCGCTCCAACGCATCCCACAGTCCGATCATTCCGGCCTGCTCGAGGTCGGCGATATCCACCGATGCGGGCAGCTGCGCCGCCAGTTGCCCTGCGATGCGGCGCACCAGCGGCAAGTGCCGGCTGATACGCTCCTCGCGGCTTTCGCGCACGGCGTAGGCGACAGGCTTGATCACGGCGTTCCGGCTCCTTTGCAAACGTCAGACCGCCGCGGCGGACGGGTCGGTCTGCAGCAGCTGGCTCATGAAAAATTCCAACTGGCCGCTGGGCCCCTTCGGCACCGGCCAGGTCCGCACGCGCTCCGCCACCGCGGCGAACGCAAGCGCGGACGGACTTCCCGGCGCCGACTCGACGACGGCCCGCTGCGCACGCACCGCAGCACGCAACGCGGGGTCGAGTGGAATGCTCCCGACGAGGTCGAGCGACACGTCGAGATAACGATCGGCCACGCCGGTGATCTTGCCGAACAGCGCACGGCCTTCACGCGCGTCCCGGACCATATTGGGCAAAAGGTGGAAGCGCCGCAGCCCATATTGACGGGACAGCACCTTCATGAGCGCGTAGGCATCAGCGACCGACGCGGGCTCGTTGGACAACACGACGACAAGGTCTTGCGCAGCGCGGCTGAACGTCAGTACATCGCCGGCGATTCCGGCTGCGCAATCGACCAGAAGATAGTCGAGCGGAATGGCCAGGCTGCTGACGGCATCGATCAGCCGCGCCTGGCTGCGGGTGTCGAGCGCCGCCATGCTGCTGACCCCGCTCGAGGCTGGCAACACCCAGATATCCTGTGGACCACGGACCAGAACCTGCTCCAGGGACTTCTCCCCCGACAGCACATGCGAGATATTGAACCGAGGCGTCAGCCCGAGAAGAATATCGATGTTCCCCAATCCCAGGTCGGCGTCGAACACCATGACCCGATGCCCGCTGCGTGCAAGGCTGATGGCCAGATTCGCGACGACGTTGGTTTTGCCGACGCCGCCCTTCCCGCTTGCCACTGTGATGACCTTGGTCGCGGGCCTTTGCATCCGGCGCAGTCCTTCGGCTTGATCCATCGCTCCGTCCTCAGTACGCTGTCGCGGTTCGCGCGGCCGACGCTTGCGCGGCCGACGCGTTGGACACATGCCCGAGCAGCAACGACGCCACGTTCCCCGCCGTCGTCACGTGCAGATCCTCGGGAACCCGTTGCCCGTCGGTGTAGAACCAGAGCGGCAGGCCTCGCTCGTGGAGCCACTCCAGGGCGCCACCGAAGGTCGGCGTCTCGTCCAGTTTCGTGAGCACGCAACCCGAGACTGGAAGTTCGCGATACAGGCCCCACAACCTGGCATAGAACGCCGCGTGCATGCCGCCGTTGATCAGCAGCAAGCGGGTCATACGGGGGCCGAGATTCTGCAGCCACTGCATCTGCTCGCCCAGGCGAGCGTCGCGCGGACTCAGCCCGATGGTGTCAATGAGAACAAAACGCCGGTCTGCGAACTCCTCCAGCACCTGCTCCAGTTCCACGCCGTCGCGCGCGACAGCCACCGGCACGCCCAGAATGCGACCATAGATGCGGAGCTGTTCGACCCCGCCAATCCGGTAGGTGTCGGTGGTCACCAGCGCAACCGCTCCCGTGCCATGCCGCAACACCAGACGCGCGGCAAGCTTGGCGATGGTGGTGGTCTTGCCAACCCCGGTTGCGCCCACCAGCGCATAAATGCCGTCCGCGGCCACCGGCTCTTGCGGAAACTCGAACTCCCGCAGCATCAGCTCCAGCGCCTCGGGTGCGCTTCCCGTGCGCGCTGCCAGCGCATCGGCACGGGTACCGGAGAATCCCAGCCCCAGCAACTCGGCAGCCAGACCCGAGGTTGGCACTCGCGTCGGCACCGCCGCGCCCGCCGGAGCGGCTCCCGTGTGCATCCAGCGGCGCAGTTCGGCCAGATCGTCGCGCAATCCGTCGATGACGCCACGAAGCGCCGGCGCATCACCGTCGGCCATGGTGGTCACGGGAACCGGCGCAACAGGCACGCGCAGCAACGTTGCCAGCGCATCGTCACGCGCCGTCGCGGACGATCGCGTCGGCGCCACCGCCGCCACTGGTGCCGGCCTGGGCACGGGGGCTGGAACGGGAGCCAGCGCCGCCACCCGTGGCTGCATCGGCGCGACTGCCGGCTGAGGCACCGGCTCGTGCTCGGTGGTGAGGGCGCTGGCGTCGAAATCGATCGCCGCCATGAGCTCCACGCCGCCGACGATCTCGCGATTGGAAAGAATCACCGCATCGGGCCCGAGGTCATTCCGGATGCGCGTCAGCACCTCGCGGGTATTGGCTCCGGTATAGCGTTTGATCTTCACGGCTTAGGCTCCGAAGGTGGCGGTGATCTTGACTTGTCGTTGGTCGGGCACTTCGGCGTACGACAATACTCGCAGACGCGGTGCACTGCGCGCAAGCAACCGGGCCAGGAACTGGCGCAACGGCACTGATGTCAACAACACCGCGTTGACGCCCTCCGCTTCCATGCGTTGCATCAAGTCGCGCGCGCGGTCCATCAGACGTTGTGCCAGGCCTGGCTCCAGCGATGCTTGCGCCGGATCTGCCCGCAGGCTGTTAAGCAGGATCTGTTCCAGCTGAGGGTCGAGCACTGCCGCCGCCAGCTCCTTATTGGTGCCGGCCAGGGTCTGGACGATATACGAGCCCAAAGCTTGACGGACGCGTGACGTAAGTTCGTCAGCGTCTTGCACCTGCGCCGCGTTTTCCGCCAAAACTTCGGCGATTGTCCGCATATCCCTGATAGGAACCCCCTCCAGCAGCAGATTTTGCAAAACCTTGCGAAGACGGTCCGGCGAGATGAGTTTGGGAACAAGATCCTCCACGAGTTTGGGTGATCGCTTTGACAGATGCGCCAGCAGCCCCTCTACCTCCTCTCGCCCCAGAAGTTCCGCGGCGTGCTCCTGCAAGAGATGGTGCAGGTGGGTCGCGATCACCGTACTCGGGTCGACGACGGTGTAGCCCATCATCTGCGCCTGATCCCGCTGGCCGATCTGAATCCATACGGCGGGAAGCCCGAACGCCGGTTCGGTGGTGGGCTGTCCCGCCAGAACACCCGTGACCTGGCCCGGATTGATTGCCATGAGCAGATCCGGATGCACTTCGCCTGTGCCGATTTCGACGCCCTTGAGGGCGATCCGGTAACCACCGGGACGCAACTCAAGGTTGTCGCGGATATGCACCGCCGAAACCAGGAATCCGAGTTCCTGCGCAAACTTCTTCCGAATACCGCGAATGCGGCCCAGCAACTCGCCGCCTTGCTTGCGATCCACGAGCGCGATCAAGCGATAACCGACGTCGAGCGACAGGGTATCAACGGGCTCGATCTGCTCCCAACTCACCTCCTCCGGCTCGGCCGCGGCTGCGGCGGCTTCTGCATCCGGCTCCGCTGCCGCCACGGCCGCCTTATGCTCGCGCTTTTCGCGCGCCCACAGGGCAAAGCCGATGATTCCGGCAGCGAGGAGGAATGCCACGTGCGGCATTCCCGGCACGATTCCCACGAACGCCAGAATGCCGGCGGCAATACGCAGGACGCGCTTGTGGCGGAACAGCTGCGTGATGAGTTGCAGGCCCACATCCTCCCCGGTGCCAACGTTGCTGACCACGATGCCGGCCGCGATCGAGATCACCAGCGATGGAATCTGCGCCACCAACGCATCGCCGATCGACAGCAAGGTGTAGTTCTGCGCCGCGTCAGCGAGACTCAGGCCATGGGACACGACGCCGATGACCAGTCCGCCAATCAGGTCAATGAACAGGATGAGGATCGCCGCGACCGCATCTCCCCGCACGAACTTGCTGGCACCGTCCATGGCGCCGAAAAAATCGGCTTCCTGGGAGATTTCCGAGCGGCGTCGCCGCGCTTCGTCCTGGTCGATCAGTCCGGCGTTGAGATCCGCGTCGATGGCCATTTGCTTGCCTGGCATCGCATCCAGAGTGAAGCGCGCACTGACCTCGGCAATACGGCCGGCACCTTTGGTGATCACCACGAAGTTGATGACCACGAGAATGGCGAAAATGATGATTCCAACCGCGTAATTGCCGCCAATCACGAACTGGCCGAACGATTCGATGACCTGACCGGCGGCGCCGGTGCCACTTTGCCCATGCAACAGGATGACGCGCGCCGCGGCCACGTTCAAGGACAGTCGCAACAGCGTCGTGAGCAGAATCGCCGTTGGGAACGATGCGAAATCGAGAGGACGCGTCAGATACAGGGTGACCAGCAGGATCACCAGCGATATGGTGATGTTGAACGTGAACAACACGTCCAGCAGGAAGGTGGGCAACGGCACCACCAACATCATCAGGATCATCACCACCAGCAGCGGTGCTGCCAGCAAGCGCCAATCCATGGCGCGCAGCCGCCCCATCAAGGAGCCGGATACGGTTGTCGCGGTCGAGGTCGCCATGATCAATGCACCGGCATCGCCTCAGCCGAGGTGTCCAGGTCGGAGGGAATCGCCCAATCGTCGGGAAGCGAGGCGCGCTGCGGCAAGGCCCGCAGTTGATAGACATAAGCCAGCAACAGCGCCACGGCGTTGTAAAGTCCCGACGGAATCTCCTGCTCCAGCTCGCCGTAGCGGTACAACGCGCGCGCCAGCGGAGGTGCCTCGACGACGGGGATATCGTGCTCGGCGGCAATCTCGCGAATGCGCGCCGCGACCTGATCGGCCCCCAGCGCCAAGACCACCGGAGCCCGATTGCGCCCGTCTTCGTAGGCCAGCGCCACGGCGAAGTGGGTCGGGTTGGTCACCACCACGTCAGCCTTGGGCACCGCGGCCATCATGCGTTTGCGTGCGCGTTCACGCTGAAGCGTGCGGATGCGCTGCTTGACCTCGGGACTGCCTTCGCTTTCGCGGGACTCATCTTTCATATCCTGGCTCGACATCTTCAACTTGCTGTTGAAGCGGTATATCTGCCAGGGCACGTCGATCGCCGCCACCAGCAGCGTCGATGCTGCGATCCAGACGAATGCGTGGGTGCACAGCAAGCCAAGCTGGGCCGGTGCCGCCCTCGGATCGATCTGGAGCAACTGCATGGTCGGTGCGAGCGACCGCCACACCACCCAGCCCGCGATCCCGCCCACGACCAGGGCCTTGAGCAAGGCCTTGCCCAGCTCCCCCAGTCCCTGCACCGAGAACATGCGCGTCAGCCCCTGGATGGGGTCGAGTCGGGTGAAATCGGGCACCCAGACCGAGGTGGAGAACACCCCCCCACCCAACGCCAGCCCGCCAACGCTG
>DAICZP010000062.1 GCA_027311065.1 Thiomonas sp.
ATAGTGAGCGCATCGCTGACGCGCAGGCGCGCGCCGGCGATGCACCACTGCCGCCCGACCGCACCCTGCGCTTTTGGCTCATGAACGCGCGCGCCCGCGTGCTGACGGTCAAGCATGCCGACGACCTTCGCGCCACGGCGATGGGTCTGGCGCAGCCAGCGCCAGACCGCCCGTCGGAATTTGCCGCGCAGCGCGCTGCCTGGGCCTACGGCGAATCACTCGCGTGGTTCCGGGCGGGGCGCAATGCGCAAGCAGCCGCGGCGCTGGAGCGGTCGGAACGCCTGGCGGCGGAATTCACCTCCGCGGATCGGCTGCCGCTCGACCTCATGCGCGGCAACCTGCTACTGGCTGATGACAAGGCGGGTGAAGCGCTCGCCCTCGGGCGCCGGCTGCAGAACCTGACCCCGAGCTCGGGCGCAGCCCGACATCTGCAGGTGCGCGCCCTCATGGCGATGCCCGACAAGCACGCGGCACGCGACTTGCTGCGGCAGCAAACCGTCACCTACCCCCGCGATATCGATTTGTGGAAGTGGCTCGCGCAAGCCAGCGCGGCCACGGGAGCGCTGGCGGCGCAACATCGGGCAACCGCCGAGGCCTATGCCCTGCAGGGGAACGTCGAAGGGGCGGTCATGCAGCTCAAGATCGCCCAGCGCACACCGGATCGCGACTTCATCGAAGCGTCGATCATCGACGCCCGACTCGCCGTCATGCAAGACCGCTTGCGTCGCGACAAGGCCCTGGACAAACTCATTCCCTCATGACGCATACGCTTTCCTTGCCGAACGCCCGATCGGCGTCCGTCGCCGCGGCGCGCGCGCTGCTGGCCCTGGCGATGGCACTGCCTTTCCTCTGGCCGCTGGACCCAGGGCCCAGCGCCAAGCTCGGCACCATGCTTCTTGCCGCCGGCCTGTGGAGCCTCACACTGCTGGTTGCCGCATGGAGCGGCACGCGCTGGCGTGCAAGCGCGGCGAGTGCGGCCTTTCTCGTTCTCGCCGCGGTCATCGCGACCCAGACCGCGTTCGGCCGATTGGCTTACCCCACGCAGGGCTGGAGTAGCGTGGCGCTCCTGATCGGCGCCGCGTGTGTGGCCGGGCTCGGCGCGGGCATCGCGCGCGACGCGCGCTGGATGCGGCTGGCGTGCGCGGCGATGCTGGCCCAGGGGCTGGGTCAGGTCGCCGTGGGAATCCTGCAGTTCCTGTTCTGGCAACTGCCTGCATTTTCGCAATGGATCAGCGCGCACGCGGGATGGGTTTACCAAGTCGTCAGTTTCCCCGGTGGCGGCCGGATATTCGGAAACCTTCGACAACCCAATCACTACGCAACGGCGCTGGCTCTGGGCGCTGCGGGCCTCGCCGGCCTCGCGCCTGCGCTGCGCCCGCGCGCCGTCTGGACCGCGGCGACGCTGCTGGCCTGGGGACTGGTCGCGAGCGCGTCGCGTACCGGCGCCGTGCACGCCTTGGTACTGCCCGTCATGTTGCTGTTAGCCATCCCGCGCGCCTGGCGCGACCCGCGGTGGCGGCCCCTGCTGGCGCTTCCAGTCCTCTACGCCGCCTGGTGGGGCGCGTTGCACATCGCCGGGCACTTCGGCATCATTGGCACCGTGGACGCGTTGTCGCGCGAACTTTCGCAGCCAGTCAACGCCCGCGGAATCATATGGACCAATGCCTGGCAGGCATTCAGCACCCATCCGTTCACCGGATGGGGCTGGGGCCAGATCGGCTGGGCGCTCGAACGCAGCGCCGTGACCGGGACGCTGCACCCGCTGCCGCTCGACAACATCGACAACGCGCACGATCTGATCCTGCAATTGTTGGTCGACACCGGGTTGGTCGGGACATTGCCGGTCGCAGCGGTAGCGCTGACCTGGGCGTGGCGGGTGCTGCGCGCGTGGAAGTCCGACGCCGACGCTCCCGCTCGGCGCAGCGCACTCCTTCCGGCCCTGCTGGGAGCAACGTTCATCGGCCTGCACAGCCTGGTCGAGTACCCACTCTGGTACATCTATTTCCTGTTTTCCTTCGCCCTGCTGCTGGGCTGGGCTGAAGCGGCGGCCTCGGATGCGAACGGTGCGCCTCACCACGATTTGCAGCACAACCGGCGCGTGCGTCGCGCCACGATGATTCTTTCTGCAGTCGCGGTGGTGCTCACGGCCAAGGCCACCCTGGACTATGTACTGGCCTCTCAGGTCTATGGAACCGATGCCGACGCCGCGGAACAGGCCGCGCAGACCATGCGCGACACCGGCATGTTCTTCGTCCCCCTGGCGGAGTTTCCGCAGGCGGACGAAATCCTCCCCTCGCCGGGCGCCAGTCCGGCAACGCTGATCGGTGACCTCGCCATCCTGGAACGCGCCTCTCACGCTTGGGGCGACCCGAGCCTGCTGTCCAGACGCATTGTCGTGCTGCTGCTCCTCGGCCGCGTGCAGGAAGCGCAGGAGCTGGCGCGATACACGGCGCATGCGTTCTGGCTGTACGCGCCCGAAACCGCGGCCAAGTTCGCCACCATGGCGGCGCAGGCTGGTGTGAAGGACAAGGCCGAGGTCGCCCGCGTGCTGGCGATCCTGCGACATGCACCGGTGATTCGGCGCATCGCCGTGCCCCGGCGCTGAGCGAGACGGCGCGACCTCAGGCTGGGACGCGACCTTCGGACCTGTTTACACGAAACTGACGTGAACTGCGCCTACACTGCCATGGCTTGACAAATGAGGTGACGCTGGTCAGCCCGACGGACGTCGCGTCATTTCCCTCCACCCAATCCAAACCTGCCTTCCATGTCACGCGCAACCAAAATCGTCGCCACGATTGGCCCCGCCAGTTCTTCCCCCGACGTGCTCGAGCGCATCATCCGCGCCGGTGTCGATGTCGTTCGCTTGAACTTTTCGCACGGCAAAGCGCAGGACCACATCGATCGCGCCACGCTGGTGCGTGAGACGGCCGCCCGCTGCGGCCGCGAAGTGGCGATCATGGCCGACTTGCAAGGACCGAAAATTCGCGTCGGCAAGTTCGAGCATGGCCGTATTCAACTTGAGAAGGGCCAGCGCTTCACGCTTGATGCGGCATGTGAGTTGGGGACCCAGGATCTCGCCGGGCTGGACTACAAGGACCTCCCGCGCGATGTCCACCGCGGCGATCGCCTGTTGCTCAATGACGGCCTGATCGTTCTCGCCGTCGACGCCGTGGAGGGCTCGCGCATTGTCACGACCGTCGTGATCGGGGGTGAACTGTCGAATAACAAAGGCATCAACAAGCAAGGCGGCGGCCTGTCGGCGCCCGCGTTGACGGCCAAGGATATGGAGGATATCCGGACCGCCATGGCCTTCCAGGCCGATTACCTTGCCGTGTCGTTCCCGAAAAACGCGACCGACATGGAGTTGGCTCGGCAACTTGCGACCGTCGCCGGGGAGCCCTGGGGCCACCGCCCGGGCCTTATCGCCAAGATCGAACGCGCAGAGGCCATCCCTGTCCTTGCGGAGATCCTCCGAGCCTCTGACGGCATCATGGTGGCGCGTGGAGATCTCGCGGTCGAAGTCGGTAACGCTGCTGTCCCGGCACTGCAAAAACGCATGATCCGCATGGCGCGTGACATGGACAAGGTGGCCATCACCGCGACCCAGATGATGGAATCCATGATTACAAACGCGGTCCCGACGCGGGCGGAAGTCTCTGATGTGGCCAATGCTGTGCTCGACGGCACGGACGCTGTCATGCTTTCCGCAGAAACTGCCGCCGGCAAGTACCCGGTGGAAACCGTGGAAGCCATGGCGAGCATCTGCGTCGAGGCGGAGCGCTTTGAGGAAATGAAGCTGGAGCACGATTTCATCGACAAAACATTCACCAGGATCGATCAATCGGTCGCCATGGCCGCGCTGTTCACGGCGCATCATCTGGGCTGCAAGGCCATCATTGCGCTGACAGAATCGGGGTCGACCACGCTTTGGATGAGCCGCCACCGGGTTCGCATGCCGATCTATGGTCTTTCACCCAAGCACAGCTCGGTGCGCCGCATGGCCCTGTACCGGAACGTGCGCCCGGTGTTGATGGAATTGCCCGACGACCGGGACGAGGCGCTGCGGCAGGCCGAAACCATGCTTGTCGGCAACCGCGCCCTCGCCAGCGGCGACAGCTACGCCATTACCTGCGGCGAGCCGATCGGTGCACCGGGCGGGACCAATATGCTCAAACTGCTGCGCGTGGGTGCCTGAGCAGCGCACCCACGCCGGGGGCGCCTCAGGCTGGCAGCAGCTGCAGCCGGGTTCCACCCGCCAGTTCGATCACATCGCCCGCGGTCAGAACCGCGGGCACCAGACCCAGCGCCGCGCCATTGACGCGCACACGCTGCTCTCCCTCCACCTGCGACAGCTCGTAGCCACGCGGATTTCGCTGGATCGCCACCACCATGACACCCTGCTGACCGAAGGTGGTCTGGGGTTTGCTCAGCACGAGTTCCGTCCCCGCCGCTGCGCCACTGACCACGCGGATCTTGAACGTGGGCAGATTGACGTCATGATGCTGCGTCGGGCTGAAGCTCGACGGTCCGCTGCGCGACGTACGAAACCCGGTGGCGCCGAACCCCGACTGCACCAAACGCGAGCTGCTGAATCGTGATCCGGAGAATGCCGAAATGCGGGCGTCGGGAAGCAGCCGTAGCGTGTATTTGCCGATGTCCAGCGAATCTCCTTCGCCAAACGCGGCGCGTTTGACCGGCTTGCCGTTGACATACGTTCCATTGGTGCTGCCGAGGTCCTGCACGACATACCCTTCACCCTCCTTGAGCAGGACCGCATGCTCACCGCTGACGGCAAGATTGTCGATCACGACATCGTTGTGGGGACGACGGCCGAGGGTGACGCGATCCTTGGTGAGGACCACCTCCTTCAGAACCTTGTCGTCGAGAAAGATGACCAGCTTGGTCATGGCATCAACCCCTTGAAAATTGATTCGCCCTGCATCATTCAGGCGAGCGCGCGATTGAACAGGATGATAATGACAGAAATATTGTCCACTCCACCGGCCATATTTGCCTCTTGAATCAGGCGTCGGGCCGCGGGATCGAGCGCATCCCCGTACGCGTTGAGCACATTCTCCATCGCCACGTCGGTCAGCATGTCGCTGAGCCCGTCCGAGCACAGCAGCAGTCGATCCCCGGGCTCGAGCTGAAGCATGCCCAGTTCGGCCTTCATGGCCGTATCCACCCCCAGCGCCCGCGTCACGAGGTTTTTCACCGCGCGCGCGGCGGCGTCGCTCTCCCGTAGCAGCCCCTGGTCCACCTGCTCCTGCAGCAGCGAGTGGTCTCGCGTCGCCCGCGACAAATGTCCGTTTCGCAACAGGTAGGCACGGGAGTCGCCCGCGTGTGCCAGCACCAGCGTGGAGCCGGTGATGGCCGCGGCGACGACCGTGGTACCCATCCCCGCGTAATGTGCATGTATGCGTGCAGCGCGATGAATCTGGAGATTGACGCGCCTGATCGCGTCATGCATCGCCTGCGCTAAGTCCTCGGCGTCGATGGACGGGTATTCCGCCTTCAGTCGCGCGAGATCGGCGCAAATCTGGGAAGCTGCAACGCCACTGGCAACTTCTCCAGCGGCATAGCCACCCATGCCGTCCGCCAGCACGGCAACGCCTGCGACCGCGTCGCAGGCCAGCGCATCCTCGTTGTGCTCCCGCACCCGGCCTGGGTCGGTACAACTGGCCATTTCCAAAGCCCGGCGCTTGTGCGGGCGAGGCGTCATGGCACCCTCAGGCACGCGCGTCGAGGCGATGGCGTGCCCCCCACCAGCCAACCGCTCCGATCAGCATCGCGCCGCCTGTCCCGAACGGCCAGACGGACAGTTCGCCCCACACGCGCATGACCAGCGGATCGCCCACGGCCAAAGCGCCTGCGATCCAGCCCAGCATCATTGCCCCCAGGGTAATGATGATGGGAAAGCGCTGCATCAACCAAAGCACCGCGCCACTGCCCCACACGATGATCGGCACACTGAACACGAGGCCGAACACGATCAGCCCCAGTCCCGCCCCCCGGCCGGGGCCGCTTTGCGCTGCGCCCGCGAGTGCAATCACGTTGTCCAGACTCATGACCACGTCCGCGACGAGCACGAGGCGCACCGCGGCCCAGAGCGTGTCCTGCGCCTCGACGGTACCATGGCCCTGCTCCTCATCCAGCAGCAGCTTTGCAGCGATCCAGAGCAAAAGCGCGGCACCCGTCAGCTTCAGGCCAGGCCACTGCAGCATGGCAAGCGCGAATGCCACGAGCACCACGCGCATCAGCACCGCGCCCACAGTCCCAAGCAGGATCGCACGCCGGCGTTGATGACCGGGCAGCCGACGGCTGGCAAGGGCGATGACCACCGCGTTATCGCCGCCCAGCAAAATATCGATCACGACGATCTGACCGAGTGCTTCCCAGACTTGAATGTCGACAATCGTATGCAACGACAATCCATGCTCCAGCGGGCACAGGCCGGGGCTCCGCCCGGCCTGCATGACCACGAAGCATAGCGCCTGCGCGCGCGGAGGCCTCAGCCCAGACGCTGGCGGATCAAACGACCCATTTCGGAGGGGTTGCGGGTGACGGTGAATCCGCACTCCTCCATCACGGCCAGCTTGGCTTCGGCGGTGTCAGCCCCCCCCGAGATCAGCGCGCCCGCGTGCCCCATGCGCTTCCCGGGTGGCGCGGTGACGCCAGCGATGAAGCCGACCAGTGGTTTCTTCATGTGCGTCTGGGCCCAGCGCGCGGCTTCGGCCTCGTCTGGGCCACCGATTTCGCCAATCATGATGACTGCGTCGGTATCAGGGTCGTCATTGAAAAGCTTGAGCACGTCGATGTGCTTGAGCCCGTTGATCGGATCGCCCCCGATTCCCACAGCGCTGCTTTGCCCCAGGCCCAGTTCAGTCACCTGTCCGACCGCTTCGTAGGTAAGAGTGCCAGAGCGCGAAACCACGCCAATGCGCCCTTTGCGGTGAATATGCCCCGGCATGATGCCGATCTTGATTTCATCCGGCGTGATCAGGCCCGGGCAGTTCGGACCCAGCAACAGCGTCGTCTTGCCGCCAGCCGCTTCCTTGGCCTTCATCCGTGCACGCACTTCCATCATGTCGCGCACAGGGATGCCCTCGGTGATGCAGACGACGAGATCAAGGTCGGCTTGCACGGCTTCCCAGATTGCCGCGGCGGCGCCCGCCGGTGGCACGTAGATCACGGACACCGTCGCGCCGGTTGCCGCTTTGGCATCGGCGACGGTCGCGTGGATGGGGATGCCCTCGAAGTCCTCGCCGGCCTTCTTGGGGTTGACCCCGGCCACGAAACAGGCGCGGCCGTTCGCGTACTCGCGACACATGCGGGTGTGGAACTGGCCGGTCTTGCCAGTAATGCCTTGGGTGATGACCTTGGTGTTCTTGTCAATCAGGATGGACATGGTTTTCCTCTGCGGCGGTGTGCGGTCTTCAGGCGACGGCGGCGACGACTTGCCTGGCCGCGTCGGCCAGAGTCTCGGCGCTGATGATGGGCAAGCCCGATTCGGCGAGCATGCTTTTGCCGAGATCTTCGTTGGTGCCCTTCATGCGCACCACGAGCGGCACTTTCAGGCCCACCGCGCGACTCGCCGCGATCAGGCCTTCCGCGATCACATCGCAACGCATGATCCCACCAAAGATGTTGACCAGAATTGCCTTCACCTGCGGGTTATGCAGCATGATCTTGAATGCGGCGGTAACTTTTTCGGCCGTCGCGCCGCCACCAACATCAAGGAAGTTTGCCGGGTCGCCACCGAAGAGCTTGATGGTGTCCATCGTCGCCATGGCCAGGCCGGCGCCATTCACCAGGCATGCGATGTTGCCATCGAGCTGGATGTAGGAGAGGTCGTACTTCGAAGCCTCGATTTCGGCGGGATCTTCTTCGTCGAGGTCGCGCATCGCGACGAGCTCCGGGTGACGGAACAGCGCGTTATCGTCGAAATTGAATTTCGCATCAAGAGCCTTGATGCCACCATCGCCTTGAAGAATGAGAGGGTTGATCTCGGCCAACGATGCGTCTTTTTCCCAGAATGCTTTGTACAAGCTCTGGAGCGCACGTGCTGCCTCGGCCCGGCTGGCTACGGGCAAGCCGATTTTCTCGCACAGTGACAGTGCGTCGACATCTTCCAGGCCGACGAGCGGATCAACCCACACCTTGTGGAGCTTCTCCGGGGTGTGCGCAGCGACTTCCTCGATGTCCATGCCGCCTTCACTCGACGCCATCAGCGCCACCTTTTGCGACGCCCGATCGATGACCAGGCCGGCGTAATACTCGTGACGGATGTCGGCACCTTCCTCGATCAGCAGGCGACGCACCGTTTGCCCCTCGGGGCCCGTCTGGTGGGTGATCAACTGCATGCCCAGCATCTGGCCGGCGATCTGGCGAACCTCGTCGACGGATCGCGCGAGCTTCACACCCCCGCCCTTGCCGCGGCCGCCGGCATGAATCTGCGCCTTGACCACCCACACGGGCCCGCCCAGCTGCTCGGCGGCGTGCACGGCTTCGTCGACGGTAAAGGCGGGAATGCCGCGCGGCACCGGAACGCCGAATTCGCGAAGGATCTGCTTGCCCTGATATTCGTGGATTTTCATCTAGGTCGTCTCCGATCGATGGTGGAAGTTCAGTCTTCTGGTCAAGGTCGTGGTCTGTTGAGGGGTAGACCGATCTCAATCCGCCTGAATGGGCTCAGCAGAGCGCACCCAGCGGGGGTAGTAACGCATCACCACCGGCCCATCGAGGCGCAGCGCGTGGCAGCGGTCAAGCTGGAAGGGTTGCACATCGTCGCCGTGCTCGGCCGCGACGACTTCGCCGGCGAAACCCTGGACCACAGCCGTTGGCAGTACCCGCAACAGCTCGGTGAGGTGCGTGCAGCCGCGCACACCATGCAGGCGCTGGCGTGCTTCATTTGAAAATCCGCGCAGGAGGTTCAGTCCGACGAGGCTGCGATAAGCATCACCGAAGTCTTCACAGAAACCCGGATAGGGGGCAGCCAGTGTCCTGGCATCGACATCGACGACTTGAAACTCCCGCGTGACGGTCAGCCGGATGCACATGCTGTGAATGGGCTCCCCCGCAGGGCGCATCCCGGTCGCGAGCGCAAAATCCCTCGCCTTGGTATCAATGAGCTCAGCTTCCGCGTCCCAAAGGCCATCTGCGCGCGCGTAAACGCGCACGTCAATTGCGCGGCGATGCACCAGTCTCCGGTCGGCCGGGACGGGAACGCTCGCTGCGGCGTGGCCGGCGTCGTTTTGCTTCAGAATATTGTTCGGCTGCACGAGAGATTGATGCGGCGCAAAAAATGTAGTTTAGCAGCGCCGCAAGGCCATCTCTCGCTACGCGCTATTCGTTTCGTCGTCGCCAGGAAGTTCGGACTCGGGGCCATTGTGCATGCGCAGCGCAAGGCGAACCGTATCGGAACCGAACCCCCGCGCCAAAAGGAAACGCTGCTGACGCGCGAGCGCGCTTGCATCGGCGGCGCGATCCCGATGGCGACGCCGTAACGCCTGCAAGGCACGCGCCAGTTCGCTACTCTCGAGTTCGCCGGCCAGGGCGCGCGCGACAACCTCGGCATCCAGACCATGGCCGCGCAACTCCCGCACGATACGAAGGTTCCCGTACTTGCCTCCGCGTCGGCGCGCCAACGACGCCGCGAACCTTGCATCACTCAACCAACCTTCGGCGGCGAGCGTGTCGAGCACCGCGTCGATGTCCGCCGCAGCGGGCGTTTGTCCACCCGCGTCAGGACGGCCCAGTTTGCGCATCAATTCGCTGCGACTGTGCTCACGCATGGCAAGCAGCCGCAGCGCCCTGCCCTTCAACGACAATGCGGCCACGCGTGCTACTCCAGACCCGAACAGATTGCCCGCGCCAGCATGCGATCGACGGTTTACTCGCCAGTGGGGTCTGCTGCCGACTGCATCGTCGGCACGCCGAGCTGGGCGCGCACCGTATTCTCGATCTCACGTGCGATGTCCGCGTTCTCCTTGAGAAATTCACGGGCGTTGTCTTTACCCTGGCCGATTTTTTCACCCTTGTATGCATACCAGGCGCCGGACTTGTCGACCACCTTGGCGACCACGCCGAGGTCGATGATCTCGCCTTCCCGGGAAATGCCTTCACCGTACAGAATATCGAATTCCGCCTGCTTGAACGGCGGGGCGACCTTGTTCTTGACGACTTTCACCCGGGTTTCCGATCCGACGACTTCCTCGCCCTTCTTGATCGCACCGATGCGGCGAATGTCCAGACGCACCGACGCGTAGAACTTGAGGGCGTTGCCCCCGGTCGTCGTTTCCGGGTTACCGAACATGACTCCGATTTTCATGCGGATCTGATTGATGAAAATGACCAGACAATTGGTGCGCTTGATCGTACCTGTGAGCTTGCGAAGGGCCTGACTCATGAGCCGCGCCTGCAAGCCGGGCAGGGAATCGCCCATTTCGCCTTCGATTTCCGCCTTGGGCGTCAACGCTGCCACCGAGTCGATCACGATCAGATCGACGGACCCGGAGCGAACCAAGGCATCAGCGATTTCGAGCGCCTGTTCCCCCGTATCGGGCTGGGAAATCAGAAGATCCTGCAGGTTGACACCGAGCTTTTGCGCGTACTGCGCATCCAGCGCGTGCTCAGCGTCGATGAAGGCGCACACACCTCCGAGCTTCTGCATTTCCGCGATGACCTGGAGAGTCAACGTGGTTTTGCCAGAGGACTCCGGGCCATAGATTTCGACCACCCGGCCACGTGGCAATCCACCGACCCCCAGAGCGACGTCGAGGCCGAGCGAGCCAGTGGACACCACCTGGATGTCCTCCACCACCTCGCCCTCGCCGAGCCGCATGATCGAGCCCTTGCCGAACTGCTTCTCGATCTGCGCCAGCGCTGCGGCCAGCGCCTTGGCTTTTTCCGCGTTCACCATGGTCTTGCCCTGTTCCATTTGAGTCAGCCCCGCTTCGTGTGACATTGAAGGGGAACTGTATCACATGACTGTATGGAAATACAGGCAAGACACGTGGGTGGGGCACCGCATCATGTCGTGTCCGTGGCAGCGCGGCGCAGGCGATCGCGCACGGCATCCCATGCTGGATCGCCCGGCAGACGCTCGACCCAAATGGCGTCGAGCCCGCGGCCATCGAGATCACGCAAGGCAGCGTACAGGTGGTGGGCATACCCTTCGGCGTCCGACGGCGCCTGGATCCATATTCCGCGCGGATCGGCAAGCGGCGCCGGGCGTGGCGCCAGCACGCCGACTGCCCCCGCGGGCTTCCATCGGGCATCGATGGCCGCCGCGGCCGCCAATCGCAGCGGCGTGCGTGGCGCGTAGTGCGAGGCCAGCGCGCCAGGGACTCGTGGCGCCGACTCCAGCGGACGCGCGAGGAGATCCTCGGCCGCGCAGTCCAGCACGTCGGCCAGGGCTTGTGCGGATATGCCTCCCGGTCGCAGCACGCGTGGCGGACGTCCCGGCTGGGAACAATCGACGATCGTGCTTTCGATCCCTACAGCGCAGGGGCCGCCGTCGAGCACCATCGCGACCGCATCCCCGAGTTCGGCACGCACATGCGCGGCAGTCGTGGGACTCACGCGTCCGAATCGATTCGCCGACGGCGCGGCGAGTCCACCCTGCCCGGCCTTGAACTCCTTCAGCAAGGCTTGCGCCAATGGATGGTCAGGACAGCGCAACGCAATCGTGTCCTGTCCCCCAGCGCAGGCGTCGGCGACGCCAGGGTTGCGCCGGAGCACCAAGGTGAGGGGACCCGGCCAAAACGCCGCCATCAGGCGCAGCGCATCGGGACTGAGCTCGGAGGCCCACCGCAGCGGGTCGGCATGCCGATGCACATGAACGATGACCGGGTGGTCCGCGGGACGGCCCTTGGCTGCATAGATACGCGCCACCGCAGCGTCGCTCTCCGCGTCGGCAGCCAGCCCGTAAACCGTTTCGGTCGGCAACCCGACAAGCCGGCCTTGCTCGAGCAGACGCACCGCCGCAACGATTTCGGGCAGGTTCACGGCGGCTTCAGTCACCAGCATCGTGCGTCCATGGAGGCGCCTCGAACGGCGCCAGGCCGAGCAGGTCGCAAGCCCGCAATGCCGCCGCGCGCGCCTGGGAACCGACCGCTGCGGTGAAGGTGAGATGCCCCATCTTCCGTGCCCGGCGAGGTTCACGTTTGCCATACAGATGCAGATGCGCGCCCGGCAGCGCCAGCACTGCGTCCCACGCCGGCTCCCTTTGCGCCCCCCGCGCGTCGAACCAGAGGTCACCGAGCAGGTTGAGCATCACCGCAGCGCTGTGCAGACGTGGGGTGACCAGAGGCGCGCCCACCAGCGTGCGCACCTGAAGATCGAATTGCGAAACGTCACAGGAATCGATGGTGTGATGCCCGGAGTTATGCGGCCGCGGCGCCATTTCGTTGGCCACCAGGCTGCCGTCGCCAAGCACGAAAAACTCGACACACAGCACCCCAACGTACGCGAGGCCCTCGGCAATCACGTGCGCCGCCGCGACTGCACGCGTTGCGACGTCGGGGTCGACTGCGCCTTCGCCCGCGAAGCTCGCGAACAAGATCCCGCTTCGGTGCACATTGCACTGCGGTGGCAGGTGGACGCTGGCGCCATCACGACCACGCGCGAGAATGACCGAGATCTCGCTGCGCAGGTCCAACCGCTGTTCCAGCACGCAGGGCACGCCGCCGAGCGCACTCCAGGCAGCGGGAAGATCCCCGGGATGCTCGATACCAACTTGCCCCTTGCCGTCGTACCCCATGCGCGCGGTCTTGAGAATGCCGGGCAACAGTGCGGCATGCGCGGGGTCGGCGGCGGCATCGTGGCTGGCGATCACCGCATGCGCCGCGCACTTCACCCCCACGCGGGTGAACAGCGCCTTTTCCGCGGCCCTGTCCTGGCACACGGCCACGGCCCCCGCGTGAGGGGCGAGCGGCAGGTGCGCGTCCAGCCATTCAAGTGCCTGCGCGGGTACGTTCTCGAACTCAATGGTCACCGCTGCTGCGTTGCGTGCGATGCTGTGCAACCCGTCCCTATCGTCGTACGCGCTCCGCACATGCTGGGTGGTGACCTGCGCTGCTGGCGCATGCGCTTCAGGCTCAAGCACCACGACACCGTAGCCGGCGCGTTGCGCCGCGTGGATGAACATGCGACCGAGCTGACCACCCCCGAGCACGCCAAGTGTGGCGCCGGGCGCGATCCAGGGTTGCGCCGTGTGGGGGTCTCGCATGGCGCCGCCCGTCACAATTCGATCCGCATGGCGGTGGCGGCCGCTGTCTGCGTGGCGCGGAACGCATCCAAACGTTCCTGCAACGCCGGGTCGTGTCTGGCCAGCATCGCAACAGCAAACAATGCCGCGTTGGCAGCCCCGGATTCACCAATGGCGAACGTGGCCACGGGGATGCCTCTGGGCATTTGCACGATGGAATGCAGTGAGTCCTCGCCGCGCAGGTATTTGCTCGGCACCGGAACACCCAGCACAGGAACCGTCGTCTTGGCGGCGAGCATGCCGGGAAGATGCGCGGCACCGCCCGCGCCCGCGATGATCGCTGCCAGACCACGGGCATGCGCGCCCTCCGCATATGCGAACATCGCGTCGGGCATGCGATGCGCCGAGACCACGCGCGCCTCGAACGGCACCGCGAACTGCGCAAGCAGTTCAGCGGCGTGCCGCATGACGTCCCAGTCGGAATTCGATCCCATCACCACGCCGATCAAGGCCATTCTCACTCCCGCAAAAGCTGGAATTCTACGGGGGCCGGTATGCTTTCAGGTATTGCAGCGCGGGAGTGACCCGCGCATCTGCCTGGAGCAACGCCATGATCGACGTAACCATTGCCAATTTCGAAACCGAGGTGGTCGACGCATCGCAAACCCTGCCGGTCCTCGTTGACTTGTGGGCGCCGTGGTGCGGCCCGTGCCGGTCCCTGGGGCCGGTGCTGGAGAAGCTGGAGGCCGCCTACGGTGGCGCGTTCAAACTCGTGAAGGTAAACACCGAGGAAGAGCCTGACCTGGCGACCGCATTCGGCGTGCGCAGCATCCCGATGGTGGTCCTGATGCAGGGTGGTCAACCGGTGGACGGCTTCGTCGGCGCGCTACCCGAAAGTCAGATCCGCCAGTTTCTCGACAAGCATGTCACCGTCGCGGAACCGGACCCTGACACAGCCGCCGCCGCGCCAGCGCCAACCGCTGTGGACGAACTCGAACGTCTCCAGCAGGCGCTGGCGACGAACCCCGCTGATGATGCGGCGCGGGCCGACTACGTGATGCTGCTGCTCGACGGCGGCCGAGAGGATGACGCACGCCGCGCCTTCGAGCCCCTGCTCGGAAAACTCGCCATCGATCGCCGCGCAGCGGCCCTGAAAACATGGCTCGATGCGCTCGACGCGTCGCGGGCATCACCCGCTCAAGAGGCTCTGCGCGCAGCCATCGACACCAATCGCCGCGACTTCAATGCACGTTTCGCGCTCGCGCAGCGTCTGATGGCAGCGCTGCAGTGGACTGCCGCGCTGGACGAACTGCTGGAAATCCTGATGCGCGACAAAACCTGGAACGAGGACGCCGCGCGCAAGGCCTACGTGGCGGTGCTCGAACTGATCACCCCGCGAGCGCCGAAATCTGCTCCCGAAGACCCGCCCGCAATGCCCGACCCGACCCTGGAAGCGTATCGCCGCCGCCTGAGCATGGTCGTGCTCAGCTGAGGGCGCGCCGACGCCGCCGTCACGGCATCAGCCGGCCAGCCGTGCCAGCGCCTCGGCGTATTTGGCGGCCGTGCCCGCGATGATGTCAGCGGGAAGCTCCGGAGCCGGTGCCTGCTTGTTCCAGCCAGGCACGGTTTCGAGCCAGTCCCGCAGAAACTGCTTGTCGAAGCTGGGTGGGGAAATGCCTTCCTTCCACTGCTCAGCCGGCCAGAATCGCGATGAATCCGGAGTGAGTGCTTCATCCATCCAAACGAGCCGTTGCTGCGCGTCAAGGCCGAACTCGAACTTGGTATCGGCCAGGATGATGCCGCGTGCCAGCGCATGCTCGGACGCGCGCCGGTAGATTTCCAGGCTCACATCACGAATCTGCGCGGCGATTTCGACGCCAACGATGCGTGCTACATGACCGAAGTCGATATTCTCGTCGTGCGCACCCAACTCTGCCTTGGTCGCCGGGGTGAAAATCGGATGCGGCAGACGCGCAGCCTGGCGCAGCCCGGCCGGCAGCGAAACGCCGCACACCTTGTGAAGCACCTGATAGTCCTTCCAACCCGAGCCCGCCAGATAGCCGCGCACCACGGCCTCCACCGGCAACGGCTGCAGTCGCTTCACCACCAGTGCGCGTCCACGCACCTGTGCGCGCTCCTCGGGCGCAACCACCGACTCTGGATCGATCCCGGTGAGATGATTCGGAATGAGGTCGGCAAGCAGATCGAACCAGAACGTTGAAATCCCGGTCAAGACCGCACCCTTGCCGGGGATACCCTGCTCCATCACAACGTCGAAGGCCGAGATGCGGTCGGTGGCGATCATCAACAGCTTGTCGTCCCCGACCGCATAGTTGTCGCGGACCTTGCCCCGCGACAGCAATGGGAGGGACTGAATCGAGGTGTTGAGCAGGGTCGTGGTCATGCGCGTCGTGCCTTGTAGGGGAGCGCTCCCATTGTAGGCAGCAAGCGTTTCCGCCAGCTCAGCGCGCGTGCCGACGCGCCTTCACCCCGGCTGCCAGCACATCGATCAGTTCGAGCGACGCATCCCATCCCAGGCATCCGTCGGTGATGCTCTGCCCGTACGTGAGGTGTGCCGGATCGTCCTTGCCAGGGGAGAATTTTTGCGCCCCTGCCTGCAGATGGCTCTCCGCCATCACGCCGAAAATGCAGCGTGCGCCGCCACCGATCTGGCTGGCGATGTCGCGTGCAACATCCAATTGGCGCGCGGGTTGCTTGTCGCTGTTGGCGTGCGAACAGTCAATCATCACGCGGCCATCCAGCTTGGATGCTTCCAACGCCTTGCAAGCCTCTGCGACGCTTGCAGCGTCGTAGTTGGGAGTCTTGCCGCCGCGCAGAATGACGTGTGTGTCCTTGTTGCCCCGCGTCTGGACGATGGCCACCTGTCCGCTTTTGTGCACTGACAGGAACGAATGCTCGCGTCGGGCCGCCTGGATGGCGTCGATGGCGATGCGAAGGTTGCCGTCGGTGCCGTTCTTGAAGCCGATGGGGGCCGAAAGGCCCGATGCCAATTCGCGATGAACCTGGCTTTCGGTGGTGCGGGCACCGATGGCCCCCCAGGAAATGAGGTCACCGATGTATTGAGGAGAAATCACGTCCAGGAACTCGCTGCCAGCTGGCACACCCAGGCGGTTGATGTCGATCAGGACTTCACGCGCAATACGCAGCCCTTCGTCAATGCGGAAGCTCTGGTCCAGGTAAGGGTCGTTGATCAGCCCCTTCCAACCGACGGTGGTGCGTGGCTTTTCAAAATACACGCGCATCACGATCTCGAGCTCCTGCGCATGTTTCCGCCGCTGCTGCGCGAGGCGCTGGGCGTACTCCCGTGCGGCGTCAGGGTCGTGGATCGAACATGGGCCAATGATCAGCAACAGCCGGTCGTCATCGCCATGGATGATGCGATGAATCGCCCGGCGTGTGCCCTGGATCAGCGATTCGAGGGGTGTTCCAGCAATAGGGAAAAAGCGGATGAGGTGTTCGGGCGGTGGAAGCGGCATGACATCCCTTACACGTTGGTCGTCAGTGGCCGACGTTTTCTCGGACGGGGTGGCACGCCCTTCGGGCATGGCTGCGGACGGTTTGGGGCACATCAAGGGCATCTCCTGGTCTGCGGTGAACACGCGACCGGCGAAAAAAAACCGCCGGATTCGCCGGCGGTTTTCTGGGGATTCGATCAATTCAGGCTGAACTCTGCCCTCTCCCTCCGCCGCCGCGGTACGAGAACCAGCAAAAAAACGGGAAGCTGGGAATGGGCATGGTGCTTTGAATAACGTATGAAACTAGTTTAGCCGGGCTTGCTGCCACGCAGCAAGCCCGTTGTGTGGCAGCCACAAAAACGGATCAACTCCCGGACGAGCCGTTGCGACGACTCGACGGCCACATTCGCTGGAGCAGACCGTCGCGGAGCAGGACCTGATGCTGCAGGGCTGCAAGGATGTGCAGTCCGATCAGACCCATCAGGGTGTACGCCACGAACTGGTGCACGTCACCAGCCTCGTGTGCCCACGCGGATCCTCGGGAAGCCAGCGCCGGCAAGGTCATCAGACCGGCCCAATGCACTTGCCAGCCGCGCGCCGAGGCGTTGGCCCAGCCCAGCAATGGCAGCACCAGGAAACCCAGGTACAGCAAATCGTGCACTCCGCGTGCCGCGGTGCGCTGCCAGCCATGGCCGGCCGGCGCTGGCGCCGCTCCCCCGACGATGCGCCACACCAGCCGCAGCGCCATCAGACTCAGGATCAATGTGCCCAGCCCGATATGCAGCGCCACCAGCCCGACGGGTTGGGTATCGCGATGAATATCAGGCATCAGCAGGGCCACCGCGAATTCGGCCGCAATCAGCAGGAAAAGAGCCCAGTGAAAAAAACGGGCTATCGGGTTGTAGACCGCTGGGCGGCGCGAATCGTTGATGGACATGGCGTGTGTTCCGGGTAGTCGTTGTTGTTATCGCTGAACCGCTGCGTCCGGACTCAGCCCGTACCGCCAACCGTGATCCGATCAATGCGCAGGGTCGGCTGACCCACCCCGACCGGGACACTCTGACCTTCCTTGCCACAAGTTCCAACCCCAGGATCCAGTCGCATGTCACGGCCGATCATGCTGACGCGCGTCAGTGCGTCAGGACCGTTGCCGATGAGCGTCGCACCTTTCACCGGATATTGGAGCTTGCCGTTTTCGACCCACCAGGCCTCGCTGGCGGAAAAAACGAACTTGCCGCTGGTGATGTCGACCTGCCCGCCGCCGAAATTCACGGCGTAGAGGCCGCGGTCGAGGCTGGCAACGATCTCATCGGGATCCTTGTCCCCAGCCAGCATGTAGGTGTTGGTCATGCGCGGCAGCGGCACGTGCGCGTAACTTTCGCGACGTGCGTTGCCCGTGACGGGGCGTTTCATCAAGCGTGCGTTCAGCGTGTCCTGCATGAAGCCGACCAGAATGCCGTCCTCGATCAACACGGTTCGCTCGGTCGGGTTGCCTTCGTCGTCGATGTTGAGCGACCCGCGGCGCCGCTCCAGCGTGCCGTCATCGAGCACCGTCACTCCAGGCGCGGCAACGCGCTGTCCCAGACGTCCGGCGAATGCGCTCGAGCCCTTGCGGTTGAAATCGCCTTCCAGCCCGTGGCCGATGGCCTCATGCAACAGAATGCCGGGCCAGCCCGAGCCCAGCACCACGCTCATTTCCCCCGCCGGGGCAGGGCGTGACTCGAGATTGAGCAAGGCCTGGCGCACCGCCTCATCGACGTGCTCGCGCACGGACCGGGTGTCAAATTCGCTGATTGCAAATCGCCCACCACCACCAGAGGAGCCGGTTTCGCGGCGCCCCGCCTGCTCGGCAATCACGGTGACATTGAAACGCACCAGCGGGCGTACATCGGCAGCAAGCCGACCGTCGGCCCGCAGCACCAGCACCACGTCGTACTCTCCAGCCAGACTTGCCATGACCTGTGCGACGCGCGGATCCTTGGCACGCGCCATCGCATCCGCCTGCTTGAGAAGTTCGACCTTGGCCGCGGAATCAAGCGTTGTGAGCGGGTCCACGGCCGGGTACAGGGCGTGTCCGCCCGGCGCATGGCGCGGTGCTCCCAGGCGCACGCGGCCGCGCCCCTGGCGGGCGATGCTGCGCACGGTGGACGCGGCCTCCAGCAGACGCGTCGCGGAAATATCGTCCGAATACGCGAATGCCGTCTTGTCGCCTTCGATGGCGCGAATACCGAAACCCTGCTCGATGCCGAAACTGCCGCTCTTGACCATGCCCTCCTCCAGACTCCATCCTTCGGATCGCGTCGACTGAAGGTAGATGTCAGCATCGTCGAGCCGGTGCTCGAACGCGCTGGCAAGGGCGCGCTGCAAGGTCGATTCATCGATGCCGTAGGGCTCAAGCAGCAGCTGGCGGGCTTGGTCGAGGCGCGCGCGCGCCGGATCAGTGGTCATGGTCATCCTGCCATTGTAGAAAGCTGCGCGCGCCCCGGCTGATGAGGGTCAAAGCGCAGGCGTTGTGGATACGGCGTCGCTCGTGCGGCGTTCATGCAAATGAAACGGTGACGGCCCCTGCATCGATGGTGGACATTGGCCGCGGCACATTCAGTCCGCCACCCAGTCCCCCGACTTGCCGCCGTGCTTCTCCAGCAGGCGCACGCCGTCGATGGTCATGCCGCGGTCGGCGGCCTTGCACATGTCGTAGATGGTGAGCAGCGCGACCTGGACCGCCATCAGCGCTTCCATCTCGACGCCGGTGCGGCCGCGGGTCTGCGCGCGGGCGGTGCATTCCACTGCGCCCGCGTCGGGATCAACGTGAAAGTCGACCGTCACCCGCGTCAGCGCGATCGGGTGGCAAAGCGGAATGAGATCGGCCGTGCGCTTCGCGCCCATGATGCCCGCGATGCGCGCGATACCCAACACGTCTCCCTTGCGGGCGTTGCCGGCCTGGATCAGCGCCAGCGTGGCCGCCTGCATGCGGATGGTGCCAGCCGCCACAGCCACGCGCGCGGTTTCGTCCTTGGCGCCAACATCGACCATGTGGGCCTGGCCGGTGAGGTCGAAGTGGGTCAGCGAAGCGTCAGCCATGCGCGCCTCCTGCCAGTGTTTCGATGGCGTCGCGCAGGCGACGCGCCTCGGCGCGGGCAGCCTGCACGAAATCAGTGCCGTCGCCCGCGTACAGCACGCTTCGCGACGCGTTGATCAGAAAGCGATGGCGGGCGGCGCGCACGGTGGCTTCCAGATCACCTCCCTGTGCCCCGATACCCGGGATGAGCAATGGCGCATCGGGGGCAATGGCGCGGATGCCGGCGATATCGTCCGGGCGCGTCGCCCCCGTGACCAGACCGATCTGACCGTGCCGGTTCCACGGGCCGCACGCCAGCCGCGCCACGCGTTCGAACACGCGCTCGCCGCCTTCGACACGTAGCGACTGGAGGTCTTCGCCGCCAGGATTGGAGGTGCGGCACAAGACGAACAGGCCCCGGTCCGGATGGCCGTCCAGGTAGGGATCCAGCGAATCGGCGCCCATGAAGGGCGACACGGTCAGTGCATCGGCGCCGTAGCGCTCGAACGCTTCCGCGGCGTAGTGGCGGGCGGTAGAGCCGATATCCCCCCGCTTGGCATCCAGAATCACCGGAACACCGGGTGCCGTCCGGTGAATGTGCCGAATGAGCTTCTCGAGTTGCGCCTCGGCGCCCACGGCGGCGAAATGGGCGATCTGCGGCTTGAACGCGCACACGAGATCCGCTGTGGCATCCACGATCGCGGCGCAGAAGTCGTAAAGCCGCGTCGTGTCCCTGGTCCATGGCGCGGGCAGGCGCTCGGGTTCAGGGTCAAGCCCCACGCACAGGCGGCTCGCGTGACGCGACGCCGCGCCCTGCCATTGGTCGATGAAAGTCATGGCTGACATTTTAGGCGGGGGAATCAGCCGCGCCCGCATCCAGCAGGTCGCGCACGGCACACAGATCGAGCCACGCCTTGGCCTTGTCCATCGGCGTACGAAGCAGGTAGGCCGGATGGTAAGTGACGATCACAGGAACGTCGCGGTAGCGCATGCGCTGCTGGCGCAGACGCCCCACGGGCTCGGTGGAGTTCGTGAGCGCCTGCGCCGCGAAGCGCCCGAGCGCCAGCAGAACGCGGGGGCGCAGCAAGGCGATCTGACGTTGCAGGATGGGGTCGCACTGTGCGACTTCGTCCGGCTCAGGGTTGCGGTTTCCGGGGGGGCGGCACTTGATGACGTTGGCAATGTAAACCGATCGTGCGGGGTCGGCAGCGTTGCGGTCCAGGCCGATCGCGCGCAGCATGTTGTCGAGCAACCTGCCGGCGGCGCCGACGAAAGGCTCACCCATGCGATCTTCATCAGCGCCCGGCGCCTCGCCAACAATCATCAAGGACGCTTCCTTGTTTCCAGCCGAAAACACGGCACGATGCCGCTGAGCGCCGAGCTTGCAAGCCCGACATTGCTCGCTCAGCGCACGCAGCCCGTCAAGGTCCAGTGAATCGATCTGCTGCAGGCGCGACCCCTGCGCGCGCGGTGACGTCGCGGGGGCAGCGTCGGTGGCGGCAGCGTCCGCTGGGGCCACGCCGCGGGCGGCAGCCGACGCAGGAGCCACCCAGCGCGCAGGCGGCGAAGGCGCGTGAGGTGCGAACGAACCAGTCTGTGCAGCGGCTGGCAGCAGGGCAGTCAACTCTCCCGCGCCAAGAGCGCTGCGCAGCACGAAGATCTGTGGGAGACCGAACACCCGCAATGCGGCGAGGCGGGATGGGTCACGCAGGGGATGGGCCATGGAGATGGAACGTGATACCCGGGCTCAATGCCCCAGCCCCGGCGCACGGCGCCGACGCAGCGCTTCGGTCCGCGCCGACATGACGATCGCGTCTTCCTTGCACGCTCGCCCTTCGGCATCGAACGCGGGGTAGTAGTTGCGCCGCCGCGCAACCGGGTGAAAGCCATAGCGCTCATACAGGCGCAGCGCGCGGAGGTTGCTCGGACGCACTTCCAGCCAGACCATGGTCGCGTGATGACACGACGCGGCCCACACCACCGCATCGAGCAAGTCGAGACCGAAACCCTGACCTTGCCGCAGCGGGTCGACCGTGATGTTGAGCAGGTGCATTTCCTCGACCCCGGGCATCGCGACGAAATAGCCGATCATGGCGCCATCGTGATCGAGAAGCACCAGCATTTCATTACCAGCCCCCATCGCATCGGCAAAGTTTCCCCTGGTCCAGGGAAAGTCATAAGCACGCGACTCGATGGCCATGACCGCGTCAAGGTCGTCGAGTCGCATCGCGCGAAAGACCGGCCCCCGCATACCCACGAGACCGTCGCATACAACCCCGGATGGACCGCGCGGCTGGCTCATGACGCAGTCACCGCGCCCTTGGCCAGGCGCGCCTGCTCGCGCTCGGCGCTGGTGAGCGCAACTTTGTCGCGCACATACACGGGACGGGCTTGCGCCGCGGGGACGGCCTCGCCGCGGCAAAACGCGTCCAGGGCCAGCGCGGCGACGGCCATCGCACCGGGGCCCACTTCCTGCGCTTGCACGAGCAAAGGCTGCCAGGCGTCGGGAAGTGCAGCCACCAAGGCGTCGCGATGTTGCATCCACGCGTTGCCGCACAGCGCCAGCGCGCCGGGTTGCGCACCCAGCATGTCCACCCATGCGACAGCTGCTCCCGCCGGCGGATCGACGCGAGCGTCACTGCGCAAGGACCAGCCTGATACCCGGCCCTGGCGCGGTTCCCGGGCCGCCAGCGCCCAGTACAACTCGCCCATGCGCGCGTCGTTCGCAACCAGCACCGATGGCACGTCGGTCGTCGCCGAGGCCGCTACCGCAAGCAATGTATGCACCGGCACCACCGGCACTCCGAGACCGAATCCGAGACCCTGCGCCGCCGTGCACGCCGCGCGTAACCCGGTGAACGCACCGGGACCGGCGCCAAATCCGATCAACCCCACGTCGGGCAGGGCGAGTCCGGCCTCCCCCAGTATCTCCTGCACCAGCGGCAACAGGCGAGCCGAGGCACGCGCACCGCCAGGCTCGATGCGAGAGATCGCCCGCGTTTCGGTGACCAGGGCCACCGAAATCCATTCGGTGCTGGTATCGAAGGCGAGCACGACGGGCTGACTGGACGCGGACATCATGCGAGCGTGGATTCGTGGAAAGCGTGTCGTCGGCATGAAAAGCGCGGAACACGGCGACGCCATGCGGGGAATCGGTGCCGTTTCCGCCGGAGTTTACCTGCCAACGGATCGCGCGGTGCCACTGTCGCCCCATCCTTGCCAGCTCCGCACATGCCATCGGCATGCTTGCGTGGGCTAGCATCGGACGTGTTCACTCCGGTCACCAAGATGCCTCGATCCGAACTCTCCGTCGCAGGCCGTGGGCGCCGCAACGCCTGCCGGCTGCTCGCCGGCGGCGCGGTGGCTGCCGTCGGTCAGTTCGCGCAGGCCGCGCCGCGCCTGCCCGCCCACCTTGCAGCAGCGCTGGAACAGGCGCGCATCCCCGCATCGGCATGCAGTTTCGTGCTTCAGGATCTCGACGACCCCCGCCAGGCATGCACCTTCAATGCCGATACGCCGAGAAACCCGGCCTCGGTCCTCAAGCTCATACCCACCTATGTCGCGCTCAACGCGCTCGGACCAGCGTATCGCTGGAAGACCCCGGTTTACGCGCTGGGAGCGCTTCGCGCCGGCGTGCTGTCGGGTGATCTGGGGTTCGCTGGCAGCGGCGACCCACACCTGATGGCGGACGACATCAGAACCATCCTGCGCCGACTGCGCGCGATGGGACTGCGCATGATCGACGGCAATGTGCGCATCGATCGCAGTGCATTCGCGCTCAATGCCCACGATCCAGCCACTTTTGACGGCGACGGCCTCGCGGCATACAACGTCGGCCCCGACGCCTTCCTGGTGAACTTCGGTGCCGTGCGATTGACCTTTGCACCCGGCATCACCCCGGGCACCGTCGCAGTCGACGTCGACCCCCCCCTGGCGGGCTTCAGCGTCAACCAGCCACCGCGGGCCGCGGCGCACACCTGTGGCGACTGGAAAGCGCGCCTGCAACCCGACTTCACCAACGAGCTCGCCCCGCGGTTTGCCGGCAGCTATGCGACCAGCTGCGGCGCGCAGACCTGGAACCTCACGGCCGACATGGCTCCAGACGCCTACCTGCAGGCGCTGTTCGGCGCTCTTCTCAGCCAGGTGGGCATTGCATGGGAGGGGCGCGTGGTCGCGGGGCGGATACCGCAGGGTGCAACCCCGCTGACGACTTGGGAGTCCGATCCGATGGCGCTGATCGTTCGCGACATCAACAAGTTCAGCAACAACGTCATGGCCCAGCAGGTGTTTCTGACTCTGGCGCTGCAAGCGGGCGCGATTCCAGCCGATTTCACCAACGCCGCCGCCACCACCCGGACCTGGCTCGATGCGCACGGCCTCGCGATGCCGGCGCTCGTGCTCGACAACGGCTGCGGCCTGTCGCGCACGGCACGGATCGCGGCCGGGGACGTCAACCGCTTGCTGCGTGCGGCTTGGGCCGGGCCGGTCATGCCCGAATTCGTGGCTTCGCTGCCGCTGGCGGGTGAGGACGGCACCCTGGCGCGGCGTTTCGCCGGCACCCCGGACGCCGGTATGGTGCGAGCAAAAACCGGAACCTTGCGCGATGTTCTGTCCCTGGCTGGCTACGTCCTCACCCCAAACGGACGCCATCGGACCGTGGTGGCGATGATCAATCATCCGCGCGCACTCGACGGCTGGGCTGCAATCGACGTGCTGTTGTCGCTGGCGCGAGCGCCGGACTGGCCCACCGGTGCCGGGACTGCCTAGAATCCGGGCAACGGCCCCGGTTCAATGCGGGCCCTCAACAATCCAGAGGAGACCGCGATGCGCATCCTGATCGCTGAAGACGACCAGATCCTGGCCGATGGGCTGACCCGTTCCCTGCGTGCGAGTCACTACGCCGTGGACCAGGTCGGTGATGGCGTCGTTGCCGACAGCGCCCTGCAAACCGGCGAATTCGATCTCCTCATCCTCGACCTCGGCCTGCCGCGGCTATCGGGCTTCGAAGTCCTGCGGCGCCTGCGCGGCAGAGGCAACATGCTCCCCGTCCTCGTCCTGACGGCCGCCGACAACACCGAGGACAAGGTGCGCGGCCTGGATCTTGGAGCCGATGATTACATGGCCAAGCCGTTCGATCTCGCCGAGCTCGAGGCACGCGTGCGAGCCCTCACCCGGCGTGGCATGGGCGGCGCCAGCTCGGTCATCCGGCATGGTCCACTCAGCGTGGACCTGTCCGGACGGGTGGTGATGCTTGATGACAAGGTCGTCGACCTGTCCGCGCGCGAACTGGCCCTGCTTGAGGTCCTGCTGCAGCGCAGCGGCAGACTGGTCAGCAAGGACCAGTTGGTCGACCACCTGTGCGTGTGGGGGGAGGAAGTCAGCACCAACGCGATCGAGGTGTACATCCATCGACTGCGCAAGAAGATCGAGGTCGGGCCGGTTCACATCGCCACGGTACGAGGTCTTGGCTACTGCCTCGAGAAGATCCCCGGCCCGCCCCAGCAGGCCGCGTGATGCGGGATTGAACCATGATGACATGCTCCGCGCCTGAATCAGGCTGCGTGTGAACGCCAACACCGCGCCGAACCGGCAACCGCCCTTGCGTCGGAAGCGGCAGCGATCGCTGTTCGGCGAAATCCTCGATTGGATGCTCGTGCCACTGTTGCTGGTGTGGCCGCTATCCATCGGCATTACCTTCCTGGTCGCGCAGACGGTCGCATCCAAACCGTTCGACCGCGTCTTGACGCATCGAGTCACGCGAATCGCCGATCTGGTTCGGACCGATCCGGCCGATGTGGCAGGCCAACTGCGCATGCTCCGGGACAGCGACCTGCGCACCGATACGAAACCTGGCCTCATCCAGGTGCGAGCCGCCGACGGACGCATCATTGCCGGCGATCCCTCGCTGCCGCCGCCGTCCCCGGAGCCTGCACGCAATGCGAAGATCCATCTCCGCGACGCCACCGTTGGCGACAACAGCCTGCGCATCGGATCGCTGTGGCTGTGGCCGTCGGTCGGTGCGCCCCCGATGCTGATCCAGGTCGCGGAGACCCGGGCGCAGCGATGGGCACTGGCGCGCGACATCATGCGTGGCGTCATTCTTCCGCAGTTCGTCCTGGTCCCGATTTCCATTCTCCTGGTCTGGTTCGGACTTGGCCAGGGCATCATTCCGATCGACGACCTTCAGGCGCGCATCCGCCGGCGGCGCCCCGATGACCTCAGTCCGATCGATCAACGCGACGCACCCGAGGAAATCGCTCCCCTCGTCGACTCCATCAACGGCCTGCTCGGCCGCCTGGAGCATTCGATCCAAACCCAGAAGCGCTTCATCGCCGACGCCGCGCACCAACTCAAAACCCCGCTGGCCGGACTGCGGATGCAGTCGGAGCTGGCACAGCGCGAAACCGACCCTGAGCAGTTCCATCTCCATTTGCGACAAATCGCAATTTCGGTGAATCGCACGACGCGCCTGGTCAATCAGCTGCTCGCGCTCGCCAGGGCCGAAAACCAAGGCATCGCAGCGCAAGGCGCAGACCGCCTGCTCGACCTGCGGCAACCTGTCCGCGACGCCGTACAGGACCTGGCGCCTCTTGCCCTTGGCAAGGGACAGGAGCTCGAATTCGACGCTCCCGAGACCCCGCTGCGGATCAGCGGAAACGCACTGTTGCTGCAGGAACTGACCAAGAACCTGCTTGACAATGCGATTGTCTACACACCGCGTGGAGGAAGCCTCGCGGTGCGGCTACGCATCGTGCCGGGAGGCGTCGAACTTGCCGTCGAAGACAGCGGGCTTGGCATTGCAGCGGCAGACCGGGAGCTCGTATTCGAGCCTTTCTACCGGGTACTCGGGACCGGCATTGACGGTAGCGGCCTGGGTCTGTCGATCGTGCAGGAAATTGCGCGCCAACACGGCGCGACGATCGAGATCGGGGCCAACCCCGCGTGCGAGGGCAAGGACATGCCCGGGCTGGTGGTACGCGTCCGGTTCGACACCACCGCATCCGACCGTACCCCTGAACCAGCGCGCAATGCGTGGCCCCCTTGATCTGCCGTCAACCCTCGCCAGCTGGTGGCGCCCGCTTGCGCGCTGGTGCAGGCACCTTGGCCGCCGCCTTCCCTCCCTTTGGCGCGGATTTGCGCGCCGCTTTCGCCGCTGGAGCAGCCGCCTTCGGGGATGCCTTCGCGGCCGCCTTTGCGGCAGCGCCAGGCCTGGGCGCAAATTCGAACCCCACTTTTCCATCCTCCTGCCGCACGAGAAAAGCCTTGAACTTGCGGCGCGTGCGGGAAGACACAAACCCATCGAGCAGATCGGTTCGACCTTCATGCAGGAGCTTTTGCATCTGCGCACGCTCCACCGGCTGCTGCAGGATGATCTTGCCGCTACGGAACTCGCAGGACGGTGCTTCGCCCACGCTGCGCTCGCAGACATAGGAACTTCCCGCTTCAAACACCTGCGCCCCGCATTTGGGGCAGGGACCCAATGGCTCCTGGGCGCTGAAGTCGGGTGCCTCGCCACCCTCGGCCTGAGACGCCTGCCCAAAGTCGAATTCGAGCTTCCACTGGCCCGCATCACCGTCCCGGGCAAGCTTGAGCTCGGCAGCGAACGGGCGCCCCATCTTGCTGCGGAAACCTGTCAGCGGCCCCAGCTGTTTCGTCGCCAGCAGCGTCTCGACCTCCTGAAGCTCGAAGCTGCGACCGCCCGGGTGCTTGCCAATCGAAAAGTCACACTGCGTGCAGGCGTAGCGATGGTAATTTTCCTTGACGACGCCGCCGCAATTCGGACATGGTGTGGCCATCGTGGCATAGTCGCCCGGCACGCTGTCGCGGTCGAACTCCTTGGCGCGCCGCACGATCGTTTCGGTCATGTGCGCGATTTCCTGCATGAACGCATCGCGCTGCATATGCCCGCGCTCCATTTGCGCGAGCTTGTGTTCCCATTCCCCCGTGAGCTCGGGCTTGGTCAACTCCTCGACGCCAAGGCCGCGAAGCAGGGTCATCAGCTGGACCGCCTTGGCGGTCGGCACCAGCTCACGTCCCTCGCGGACCATATAGGTCTCCGCGATCAACCCTTCGATGATGCTCGACCGTGTCGCCGGCGTCCCCAGTCCCTTGCCCGCCATTGCCTCCGCGTACTCTTCGTCGTCGACCATCTTGCCGGCGTTTTCCATCGCGCTGAGCAACGTGGCTTCGGTGTAGCGCGCCGGCGGGCGCGTCTTGTGCTCCAGCAGGTCGACGGCATCGGCCTGCACCCGTTCGCCTTCGCCCACCGCCACGAGGTTGGCTTCCTCGCCCTGCTGCGCGCGTCCGTAGATCTCCAGCCATCCAGGGTTCACGAGGACGCGGCCTTCGGTACGGAATGGATGCTCGCCGATGCGGCTGACACGGGTCGTGACGAGAAACTCGGCCGAGGGGTAGAACACGGCAAGAAACCGCCGCGCCACCATGTCATACAACTTGGCCTCGGCATCCGACAAAGCCTTCGGAACCTGGTTGGTTGGAATGATCGCGAAGTGGTCCGACACGCGCGCGTTGTCGAACACGCGCTTGGTCGGCTTCACGTAGCCGCGCGCAAGCGCGCTGGCGGCGAACCCGGACAGCACACCGCCCCCATCGGCCATCACCTGCAGGTTGTCGCGCACCACGGCGACGTAATCCTCCGGCAGATGCCGGGAATCGGTTCGGGGATAGGTGAGCGCCTTGTGCTTTTCGTACAGGGCCTGGGCAAGCGCCAAGGTGGTCTTGGCTGAAAACCCGAAACGGGAGTTGGCCTCACGCTGCAAGGTGGTGAGATCGAACAGGGCTGGCGACGCCTGGGTCGCAGGCTTGGACTCGTCGTGCACCTCCGCATGGCCGCCGTGGCACATCGCCACGATCGCCTCCGCCTGCGCGCGGTCCCACAAGCGGTCGGCGCGACGGTCCGTATCGTCGGCATCCTTCTTGAATCCGGGATCGAACCACTTGCCGACGTAGGTTCCCGCACTCGCCCCGAACGTGGCCTGGACCTCGTAGTAGGGGCGCGCCACGTGCCGACGAATCTGTTCCTCGCGTGCCACCACGACGGACAGGGTCGGCGTCTGCACCCGCCCCACCGGGGTCAGGAAAAATCCGCCATCGCGCGAGTTGAATGCCGTCATCGCCCGCGTGCCGTTGATGCCGACGAGCCAGTCCGCCTCGCTACGACAGCGCGCGGCCGCGGCCAGCGGCTGCATGTCGGCGTCGGCGCGCAAATGCGCGAAACCGTCGCGGATCGCCTGCGGCGTCATCGACTGGAGCCAAAGCCGGTGCACGGGCTGTTTCGCCCCCGCGTATTGCTGGATCAAGCGAAAGATCAATTCACCTTCGCGCCCGGCATCGCAGGCGTTGACCACGGCAGTGATGTCACGTCGCTTGAGCAGTTTGACGATTGCCCCCAGGCGCGAGCGAGTTTTCTCGATGGGCTTGAGATCGAAATGCGGCGGCACCACAGGCAAATGGGCGAAGCTCCACTTGCCACGCTTGACTTCGTAATCGTCCGGGGCGCCAATCTCGACAAGGTGGCCCACCGCCGACGTGACGACGTGCGAAGGGCCTTCGAAATATTCATCCGACTTGTCAAATTTGCCCTCGGTCGCAGTGAGCGCGCGCACGATATCCTGCGCGACACTGGGTTTTTCGGCGATGACCAGGGTTTTGCTCATGGTGTTTCAGATGACTCCAGGTGAAACATGCAACGGCACAACTTAGAATTTCGATGACGCGCGATGCGATTTGCGGGTTGCCGGGCAGGAATCGGCTGCGGCTCCTTTTTTTACTTTAACCAGTTTCGTGACTGCCTTGAATCCGCCGCCCTCAAACAGCAAGCACACACCCCGGACGGCAGTGCGTACATCGCCGGTCCATGGCAAGGGCGTGTTCGCGCGAGACACCATCGCCAGTGGCACCCGGATCCTCGAATACCGCGGGGAGCGCATCGCCTGGGACGAGGCGCTGGAGCGCCACCCGCATGACCCCGCCCAACCGAACCACACGTTCTATTTTTCGCTCGAAGACGGCCGCGTCATCGATGCCAGCGTGGGAGGCAACAGTGCGCGCTGGATCAACCATGCCTGCGCGCCGAATTGCGAAGCCCGGGAGGTCGACGGACGTGTATTCATCCACGCGCTGCGTGACCTCAACCCCGGCGAAGAATTGTTTTATGACTATCGCCTCACACTTGACGGACGCCATACAGCCGGGCGCAAGCGCGCGTATGCCTGTCACTGTGGAGCGCCCGATTGCCGCGGCACCATGCTTGCGCCCAAGCGTTGAACGTCACACTGTCCGCCGATGTGGCGCATGCGCATGCGCTGGAACGCGCCCTGGAGCGCGCAGGACACGATTGCGCCGTCGAATGGACCCATGCAACCGCCTCGACAAACGCCGATCTTCTTCAATACGCGCGCCAGGCGAACGGCACGGCCCGGCCGCGCTGCCGCATTGCCGGGCACCAGCATGCCGGCCGCGGGCGGCAGGGACGTCCCTGGCACGATGACCGGACAAGCTTGCTGATGTCACTGGCGTGGCCATTCCCGGTGTCGACAGCCGTTGCCGGGCTCAGCCTGGCGGCGGGAGTCTGGCTGGCGCAGGTGCTACAGGCGCTCGGCGCGCACGATGTACGCCTGAAATGGCCCAATGACGTGCTGCTGCACGGCGGAAAGCTCGCGGGCATCCTGGTTGAATTGGCCGATAACGGGCACGCGCGCTGGGCCGTCATCGGCATCGGCCTCAACCTCTGCCGCCCCGTGGATGTGCCCGGCGCCAGCGGGCTCGACGATTGCGGTGTCAAGGTATCGCGCTGGGACGTCCTCGGCCAGCTTGTCCCGGCCATGCTGGCTGCGCTTCCCGTGTACGCGCAAGCGGGATTCGGGCCTTGGCAAGACGCCTGGAACGCACGACACGCATGGCAGGGAGCCGCGGTGCGCGTGGTGGACGCGAACACCACGCGTGAACGTGGCGTCGCCGTTGGCGCCGATGCCGACGGCTGCCTCATGCTGGATACGCCGGAAGGCCGACGACGGATTGTCAGCGGCGACGTGTCGCTGCGCACGATGCAGGACAATCAGATCCGTTGACGGGCCATCGCCGCGTCCTGGTCCCCCCCATGCTTCGCACTCTGGTTCTCTTGCTGATCTTCGCCAATATCGCGTTCCTCGCCTGGTCGCACGGCTGGCTGCGCGCCGCCGGCATCGGCCCGGCACCCGTCACTGAGCCGCAGCGGCTAAGGCAGCAGATTCATCCCGACGCGCTGGCGCTGCTCCCCGGCGCCGCGTCGGCTGCCTCCGCGGCCCCGTCGGCCTCCCCCCC
>DAICZP010000063.1 GCA_027311065.1 Thiomonas sp.
CCTCGGTGCTACCGCGCGGCTTCCACGGCGGGCGCACACACGGGGCAACGCGGATTCCGGGCGACACGCAACGTGCGGATATCCATGCCGAAAGCATCGATCATCAGCAGCCGACCAGCGAGGCTGATGCCGGCATTCGCCATCAGTTTCAAGGCCTCGACCGCCTGCAGGCTTCCGACCACGCCGACCAGGGGCGCGAGCACACCCATGACCGCGCAGCGGACCTCCTCCACGGCAGAGTCGGGAGGGAAAAGGCAGGCATAGCATGGGCCGCGCGCGCCGTCAGCACCGGGCCGCGTGTCGAACACGCTGACTTGTCCGTCGCCGCGGATGGCTGCCCCGCTGACCAGCGGCACGCCGGCGGCAACGCAGGCGCGGTTGAGGGCGTGACGCGTGACGAAATTGTCACTGCAGTCGACGGCGACGGTGGCCCCGGCCACCAAGATGGCAAGCAGTGCCGCATCGGCGCGCCGGGGTACTGTGACGACTTCAACCCCGGGGTTGAGCGCCAGCATCGACGCACGCGCCGATGTGACCTTGGATTCGCCCACCCGGGCCTGGGTATGCGCGATCTGGCGTTGAAGGTTGGTCAGGTCGACGACGTCATCATCGACCAGGGTGATTCGCCCGACGCCCGCTGCGGCCAGATACAGGGCGACCGGCGAGCCAAGCCCACCGGCACCCAGCAGCACGGCGTGGCTGGCGAGAATGCGCTCCTGCCCCTCGACGCCGATGGTGTCGAGAAGGATATGCCGCGAGTAGCGCAGCAGCGCATCGTCATTCATCGGGCCGGCTTGGCCGGCGGCAAGGCCTTGCTCGCAGCCGGACTCCCGGCTGGCGCACCGACCGCAGCGCTGGCAGCGCCAAGGGGTTTCGCCGTGATTACCGGTTGACCCTCGAGCTTGTGCAAGGCCTGTGTCAGTTGCCAGTCATCCGCGCTTCCATAGGGTGGCAGCTTCGGAAACTTCTTCGGGTCTTTCTCGATCGCGTCCTCGAGGGCGCGCCTCGCGTCGTCGAGCTTTTGTTCCTCGGCGCTGGGAAGGCTCTGGGCGACCCCAGGCTGACCGCTTCCGATCTGATTCTTGTAGTCCGCTTCGCGCATGCGCAGCGCCGCGTACGGGTCACCACTCGGCAGCGGGTCGACCAGGAAGTTGGGGGTGATTCCCTTGGCCTGGATCGATTCGCCGTTGGGGGTGTAGTAGCGCGCCGTGGTCAGCTTGAGCGCCGTGTCAGGGCCGAGGGGCAACACGGTCTGGACCGAGCCCTTGCCGAAGCTTTGCGTACCCATCACCGTCGCGCGTTTGTAATCCTGCAGCGCACCCGTGACGATTTCCGATGCCGACGCGGAGCCGCCGTTGACCAGCACCACCAGTGGAAGTTTTTTCACGGCCGCCGGCAGCGTTGCCAGTGGATCGACGCCCGGCGTGCGCGAGTAGTCGCTCGGGGTGTTCCGATACGTGACGTTCGCCTCGGGAATCTGGCCGCGGGTGGAGACGATGGCCGCGTCCTGCGGCAGGAAGACGGATGCGACGCCGACCGCGCTTTCCAGCAACCCGCCGGGATTGTTGCGCAAATCGAGCACCAGCCCCTTGAGTTTGGGATCGGCCGCGTACAAGGCGTCGACGCGGTGCACGAAGTCCGGCAGGGTGTCCGACTGGAACTGGGTGATTCTCACCCACGCGTAGCCTGGCGCCACTTCCTTGCCGCGCACGCTTTGGACGTGAATCTCTTCGCGCGTGATGGTGACTTTCAGGGTCTGGCCCTGGGGCTTGCGTAACAGGGTCAGCGTGACCTTGGTTCCGGGCTTGCCACGCATCAGCTTCACCGCCTTGTCCAGGCTCAGGCCCCTGACCGGGGTGTCGTCGATGCGGGTGATGAGGTCGCCCGCCTGAATCCCGGCGTGCGCGGCAGGGGAACCCTCGATCGGCGAAACGACCTTGACGAGGCCGTCCTGGGATGCGATTTCGATCCCCACACCGACAAATTTGCCGCTGGTGCTTTCGCGGAAATCCTTGAAATTCTTCGGATCGAGGTATTCCGAATGCGGGTCGAGAGAGGCGACCATGCCGGTAATGGCGTCGTTCACCAGTTTCTTGCCGTCGACCGGCTCGAAGTAGTCCGCCTTGACCAGTCCGTAGACCGCCGCGAATTGCTGCAACTCTTCCAGCGGGAGCGGCGCCGACGAACCCCGCGCCAGTGCCTGCAGTTGCAGCGTCGCCAGCGCTCCGGTGAGAATCCCGGCCCCCACCCAAGCCGTGGTTTTCAGTTTCCCTGCCATGCTCAATCCCTCGAAGACCTTACAGTATATAGGCCCGGCTGCACCCAGGCCGGGCGCGGCGCATGCGCCAGATCGGACCGCGCCTTGACGATCTTAGGCAGTCGTGGTCTGCTCTTCGAGGTAGTAACGACGGATTGGCTTAAGACTGGTGTCAAGTTCGTAAACAAGCGGTGTTCCGTTGGGGATATTCAGCCCAACAATGTCGGCGTCCGAGATCCCATCCAGGTGCTTGATGATGGCGCGCATCGAGTTGCCGTGCGAGACGGCGAGAATGCGCTTGCCGGCGCGAATCGCCGGCGCCAGCGATTCTTCCCACAACGGAAGCACACGGTGCACGGTGTCCTTGAGGCACTCCGCCAGCGGCAGATCGACCGGGTTGACGCGCGCGTAGCGCGGGTCACTGCCGAGTTCGCGCCGGTGGGCCGGGTCCATCGCGGGGGGCGGCACGTCGTAGCTGCGGCGCCACAGCATGACTTGCTCGTCACCGAATCTGGCGGCGGTTTCCGCTTTGTTCAGGCCCTGCAGCGCGCCGTAGTGGCGTTCGTTGAGGCGCCAGCTGTGCACGGTTGGCAGCCACATGCGGTCCATTTCGTCCAGGGACAGCCAGAGCGTACGCACTGCCCGCTTGAGCACCGAGGTGTAGGTGATGTCGAAATCCAGGCCATGCGCCTTCAGCAGCCGACCGGCCTGACGCGCCTCGGCAACGCCTTTTTCCGTGAGGTCGACATCGACCCAGCCGGTGAAACGATTTTCCTTGTTCCAGGTTGATTCGCCGTGGCGGATCAGAACGAGCTTGTGCATGGTTGGACGGGGCTTGTCGTGAATGTCTGGGATCGCCCGCATGTTAGTGCAGGACCGGGCGTCCGATGGCGGCGCCTGGGTGTCAAAACGCGCGGTTCGGCGGCGGCAGCGCGAAATTCCTAGAATGAGGGATTCCTGGGTGTTCCGGAGGCAGTACCTTGAACTTCATCATTCACAATCTTGCACTGATCGCCATCGCGGTGGTGTCCGGCGGCATGCTCGCCTGGACCACCTTCGCACGCAGCGGCGGCGATGGTGTCGCGCCCGCCGAGGCGGTACGCATGCTCAATCGCGAGAAAGGCACCCTGATTGACGTGTGTGAGCCGCAGGAGCATGCGGCCGGCCACTGTGTTGGGGCGCGCAACATTCCACTCGGCCAACTCGAGCAGCGGCTGGGTGAACTTCCGAAGAACAAGGAACTGCCTGTGCTCGTGATGTGCCAGAGCGGCATGCGCGCGGGGCGTGCCGCGTCCACCTTGCGCAAGCACGGCTACACGCGCGCGGCAGCGGTGGCGGGTGGACTTCGCGCGTGGCGCGAAGCGGGCCTGCCGGTGGAAAAAAATTGAGGATCGCACCATGACCAAAATCCGCATGTACACGACAGCCGTCTGTCCTTACTGCATACGTGCCAAGGCACTCCTGACGCGGCGCGGCGTGCAGTCGATCGAGGAAATCCGCGTCGATCTGGATCCGGCGGCGCGCGACGAAATGATGCGCAGCACGGGGCGTCGGACCGTGCCGCAGATTTTCATCGGCGAACATCACGTTGGCGGTTGCGACGATCTGCAGGCGCTCGACGCGCGGGGCGGGTTGATGCCTTTGTTGGAGGCCGACGCCACCTGACCGGGTTCCGGTTCGCCCGGTGACGCAGCCTACAATGGCGGATTTGTCGTCTGGCATTCCCTTGCGGGATGCCCCACTCCCTGGAGTCATTGCATGAGCACCCCGAATCCGACCGACCTGGCCGATCAGCAACCCGTGTTCGCGCTGCAGCGCTGCTACCTGAAGGATCTGTCGCTGGAGCAGCCCAATTCCCCGCAGATCCTGTTGGACCCGGCGCAGCCTTCGGTCGACGTCCAGATGAATGTCGGATCAGAGTCCGTTGCGGACGGTGTGTTCGAAGTCACTGTGACGGCGACCATCACGGCACGCGTGAGCGATAAAACCCTGTTTCTCGTAGAGGGCAAGCAAGCCGGCATTTTCGAAATGCGCAACATTCCCGAAGAGCATGCCCCGATGCTGCTTGGGATCGCTTGCCCCCAAACCGTGTACCCCTACCTGCGTGCCAACCTGGCGGACGCCATCACCCGCGCCGGTTTTCCGCCGGTGCATCTGGCCGAAATCAATTTCCAGGCCATGTACGAGAGCCAGCAGGCGGGCGGGGGCGTCAACAGCGCCGTCCAGTTGAGCTGAGCCTGCGCGGCCCGGCGCTCGCTGCTGTTGCACGTTGATGACGACGCGATTAGCCGTTCTCGGCGCGGGTGCCTGGGGCACAGCGCTGGCATGTCATGCCGCCGGCGCCGGCCCCGTCGTGCTCTGGGCGCGTGACCCGGACCAGATCCGCCAGTTGCGGCGCCATGGCGAGAATTCCCGCTACCTGCCCGGCATCGAACTTCCCGATGCGCTGCGGCTCGAGGAATCGCTCGACGCCGCCATGCAATTTGCCGGCGACGACGGGTTGCTGGTTCTCGCCACCCCCATGGCCGGGCTGCGCCAACTCGCTGAGGCCCTGCGCGCGCGCGGTCCGGTGCGGGCCCCGATCCTGGCGTTGGCGAAAGGTTTCGAGCGCGCCAGCGGGCGGCTTCCGCACCAGGTGCTTACCGATGTGTTCGCCGACGGTGGTCCTGCGCTCGGTGTGTTGTCAGGCCCGAGTTTCGCACAGGAGGTGGCGCGTGGATTGCCGGTGGCGCTCACCGTCGCCAGCCATGATCCGGGCCTGCGCGATCGCACCGTCGCTGCATTGCATCATGGCGCCATGCGCATTTATGCCAGCAGCGATGTGATGGGCGTGCAGGTGGGCGGTGCGGTGAAGAACGTCCTGGCCATTGCGTGCGGCGTCAGCGATGGCCTTGCGCAGGGGCACAATGCGCGCGCCGCGCTCATCACCCGCGGTCTGGCTGAAATGGCCCGCCTCGGGGCTGGGCTTGGAGCCATCCCGGAAACATTCATGGGGCTGAGCGGTCTGGGCGATCTGGTGCTGACCTGCACGGGTGAGCTGTCCCGCAACCGGCGCGTCGGCCTGCAACTCGCCGCGGGCAAGCCGCTGGCCGGAATCGTGCGCGATCTCGGCCACGTCGCCGAGGGCGTGCAGACAGCGCCGACCTTGCGCGACCTTGCGCGTGCCCAGGGGGTTGACATGCCCATCACCGCAGCGGTGTGCGATCTGCTCGATGGATCCACGCGTGCCATCGACGCCGTGCATGCGTTGCTGGCGCGCGACCCGCGCGCCGAGCGTCCGGGCGTGGCGCGGCCGTGATTCGTCTCATCGTCGGCTTGGGCAACCCCGGACCTGAGCACGCGCAGCAGCGCCACAATGCAGGCTTCTGGTGGGTGGACCAGGTGACGCAGCGTGAGGGCGTGCCGCTGCGCGCGGAACGGGGTTTCTTCGGTCACCTCGGACGCATGCAGGGCCCGCATGGCGATGTCTGGCTTCTCGAGCCCGATACGTTCATGAACCGTTCGGGCCAGTCGGTGGGGTCGGTGGCGCGCTTTTACAAGATTGCGCCGGAGGAGATTCTGGCCGTGCACGACGAACTCGATCTGCCGCCTGGACAAGTCAGGCTCAAGCGGGGGGGTGGCCACGCCGGGCACAATGGGTTGCGCGATATCGCCGCGCAACTGGGGACACCGGAATTCTGGCGGCTGCGCATCGGCATCGGCCATCCCGGAGACCGTGCCGCGGTGGTCGGCTTCGTGCTCGGGCGACCACCGCGCAGTGAACTCGCGCTGATCGAGCAGGCGATGGATCGATCGCTGGACGTGCTCCCAACGTTGCTCGAGGGCGCATTCGACGCCGCCATCATGCAACTGCACCGCGGCAACACCCCTTAGCCCGCTGTTGCAAGCCCGCGGGGAGCCTCCGCCGTCGCGGTGCAGGCTTCCTGTGCCTGCAGCCGCACATACCGTGCCATGAGCAGCTCGCGGCTTTCAACCCGGTCGGGGCGCACGGGAATGCAGTCGACGGGGCACAGTTGCACGCATTGCGGCTGGTCGAAATGGCCGACGCACTCGGTGCAGCGGTCGGGATCGATCACATAGATGTCGGGCCCCATGGAAATGGCCTGATTGGGGCATTCCGGTTCACAAACATCACAATTGATGCATTCGTCGGTGATCCACAGTGCCATGACGGCAATCCTCAGGAAGTTCGTCGCGCAGCGACTTTCGCAGCCAGGCGTTCAGTCACCAATGGGACCACGAATTTATCGACATCGCCACCGAGCAGCGCGATCTCCCTGACGAACGTACCGGAAACGAACTGGTACTGATCGCCGGGCGTCATGAAGATGGTTTCGACCTCGGGCATGAGCTGCCGGTTCATGCCGGCCATCTGGAACTCGTACTCGAAATCGCTGACGGCGCGCAGCCCACGGATCACGACCTGGGCGCCCCGCGCCAGAACAAAATCCCGAAGCAGACCGGTAAAGCCCTCGACGGTGACGTTGCGGTAAGGCGCCAGGATGCTGCGCGCCAGATCGAGGCGTTCGTCGAGGTTGAACAAGGCGTTTTTGTGATGTCCGGCGGCGACGGCGACCAGCAGGCGATCGCAGAGCTTGCTTGCGCGCCGGACGAGATCTTCGTGACCGCGGGTGAACGGGTCGAAGGTTCCAGGGTAGATGGCGGTCAGCATCGGGGG
>DAICZP010000074.1 GCA_027311065.1 Thiomonas sp.
CCCCCGCCGCGCTGCGCTGGCGGAGCCGGAGGCGGTGCGCAGCGAGCGCGGCGCTGTGCGAGCGCTCACCCTGGCGGTGTTCGGCGACGCCGACGACGTACGATAGCTCCCAGTACATTCACGCTCCTGATGGCTTCACGATGAACAGCCTTGACCAGCTCCGCCGACACAGCGCTCTCGTCGCTGATACGGCCGAATACCTGCAGCTTCCTCTGCTTCAGCCGCGTGACGCGACGACCAACCCCAGCCTCGTGCTGCGCGCGCTGCGCCAGCCCGACTATGCCGCGCTGCGCCACGACCCTGGCGTGCGCACGGCCGCGCGCACCGATATCCATCTCGCGATGGATCGCCTGCTGGTACGGTTCGGTTGTGAAATCCTGCAACGCGTCCCTGGGCGCGTATCCACCGAAGTCGACGCGCGGCTGTCGAACGATCTGGATGCCAATCTCGCACGTGCGCGCCGCCTCATCGCCCTGTATGCCGCCGAGGGCATCGGGCGCGAGCGTGTCCTGATCAAGCTCGCCACGACCTGGGAGGGCATCGAGGCGGCGCGGCGTTTGAAGGACGAGGGTATCGCCTGCAACATGACGCTGCTGTTCTCATTTGCACAGGCCCGCGCGTGCGCCGCCGCTGGCGTGCAGTTGATTTCACCGTTCGTCGGGCGCATCACCGACTGGGCGCGCCAACAGGCTGGCGCGGCCTGGGACCCGCAGGCGATGCGTGGCGCGCGTGATCCGGGGGTGCAGGCGCTGCTCCGCATCTGGCGTTTTTACAAGGCGCGGGGTGTCGCCACGGAGGTCATGGGCGCGAGCTTTCGTGAAACTGCGCAGCTTGTGGCGCTCAGTGGTTGTGACCTGCTGACCGTGTCGCCGGCGCTGATTCAAGCGCTTGCCGCCGAGGAAACGCCGGTGCCCTGCCGTCTCGACCCGAGCGCGCCGGGAGTCCCCGAGGATGACGCTCCGCTGGCGCTCTCGCGCGCGGCTTTCGATGCCGCTCTCGCTGCTGACACCATGACCCGCACCAAGCTCGAGGAAGGTATCGCCCTGTTCAGTGCCGACGGTGCGTCGTTGCAGGCGCTACTGACCGATTGAGGTCCGCAGTGCCGCGTCTGTATCTGCCCGGGCCGATCGAGGCCGGGGAGTTTTCCCTGCCGGATGCCACCGTGCGTCACCTGCAGGCCCTGCGGCTTCGGGTCGGTGCTGCGCTCACTTTGTTTGATGGACGCGGCGGCGAGTGGGTCGCGCAACTCGTCAGCGCCTCCCCGCGAGCGCGCGTGCAGGTATTGGCGCACGTGGTCGTGGAGCGTGAGTTGCCTTGGGACGTCGAGCTGGTGGTCGGGATGCCAGCCAACGAACGCATGGACTGGCTGGTTGAAAAGGCGGTCGAGCTTGGCGCGGCGAGGGTGCGTCCGCTGATGACGGCACGCACGGTCTTGCGCCTGCATGGTGAGCGCGCCGAGCGGCGGGCGGCGCACTGGCGCGCGATTGCGGTTGCTGCGTGCGAGCAATGCGGCCGCAATCAGATCCCGCATATCGCCGCGCCGATGGCCTGGGCCGATTGGCTTGGCACGACAGGTGCAAGGCAGGCTGGCGAGGCGCGTTGCCTGTTGGCGTTACCGGGGCCGGACGTCACACCCGATCGCGCGTCCTGGGCGCCGACGTTTGCATCCGCGCACCGCCTCGTTGCGCTCAGCGGTCCCGAGGGCGGGCTCGACGACGCCGAGATCGACGCCGCCGTGCAAGCCGGGTTCAGCCCGCTGAATCTCGGGTCGAGGATCTTGCGCGCCGAGACGGCGCCGCTGGCGTGGCTTGCGGCCCTGGGGTCCGTGGCTCGCTGACCGACGCGCGTGCCGACCAGGCATGGACGCCTGCCACCGGCTGAACCGGCTGCAGCGCACCAAACTCCTGGGCCAGGAATGCTTCGCCGTGTTCCAGAACAAAATAACGGAACGCCTCCGCCGAGGGCGACAGCATCTTGCTCGAGGTGTTGACCACCTGCCAGCTGCGCACCAGTGGCAGGCCTTCGATTTCAGGAACTGCGATCAGACCGTTGCGAAGTTCCATCCCGATGCTGTGCAGCGACAGAAAACTGATGCCCATCCCGGACATCACCGCCTGCTTGATGGTTTCGTTGCTCGCGAGCTCCATCTCGACGCGTACGTCGATTCGGTATTCGCGCAGATATTCCTGCATTGCATTTCGAGTTCCGGAACCTGACTCCCGGATGATGAATCCGAAGTTTCCCAGCGCGGAGGCTGGCCGGCTGTCGCCACCGGCGAGGGGGTGGTCGGGCGCGCAGATGATGCCCAGCGGATGGGCGGCGAAAGGTTCGGCGCGCGTCGCGATGTCGCGCGGCGGCCGGCCCATGATGGCAAGATCGAGGTCGCTGCCCTGCAATTGGCGCACCAGCTGCTCGCGATTGGTGACGACCAATCGCACTTCGATGTGCGGATGTTCTTCGCGGAACAACTTGAGCAGCCTCGGGACAAAGTATTTGGCGCTGCTGACCATCCCGATGGTCAGCCGGCCTGACTGCAGGCCTCGAAAGCGCGCCATTGCGTCGTCGGCGTCCTTCAAAGTCGAGATGACGCGCCTCGCATAGACCAGGAAATATTCCCCCGTCACTGTCAGCGCCACGGCTTTGCCATTGCGCTCGAACAGGGGCAGCCCGACGTGCTGCTCGAGCTCGCGGATCTGCATCGACACCGCGGGGGGGCTCAAGTGGAGTTCGGCGGCCGCTTTGCCGAAATTTAGATGGCGTGCGGCGGCGGCGAACACACGGAGTTGGCGCAAGGTGACGTTTTTCATCAGAAATACTTAACTAACGTGCAAGAAATCGTGAATTTACCTTAATTGAGCCATGGCTTATATTGGGTCGCAAGCGTGCCTTCTCACCTCCGGGCGGCGCGTGCGAGGTTGTGAACGGGCTCTGAAGGCAACCGAAGAGCTTTTCCCGCAGTCGCAGTGTTTGTTCATGCGAGTCTCCGTCAATTTTGACTGCGGGCTTTTTCAAGCGTCTCGGGCATTCCGGGGTTTTTGAAAAAGCATGTCCGGCAGGGGCAGCTTGCGCTGTTCCGACAACAATTTTGAATCTGGAGAGTCACGATGCTGCAAGGCCGCACGACCATTTCGAAATTCCTCATCGAGCAACTCCGTGGCGCCGATGATCAGGCCGATCTGGCCGCGCTGCTGGTCGACGTGACTGCAGCCGTCAAGGCGATTGCCTCGATGACGGCCAAGGGCGCACTTGGTGGCTACCTCGGCTCGCTCGGCACGGAGAACGTCCAGGGCGAGACGCAGAAAAAGCTTGACGTGTTGTCCAACAATGCCGTGATCCAGGCGTGCGAATGGGGCGGCCTCGTCGCCGGGATGGCATCCGAGGAAATGGAAGAGCCTTATGTGCTGCCGAGGCAGTTCGAGCGCGGTGCGTTCCTGCTGGTGTTCGATCCGCTGGATGGATCGTCCAATATCGACGTCAACGTGTCGGTCGGCACCATTTTCTCCGTGCTGCGGCACAGCAAGATCGGTGATCCGAGCGTGACCGACTATCTGCGCCCCGGCATCGAGCAGGTCGCGGCCGGGTACGCGATCTACGGGCCGTCAACGATGATGGTCATCACGGTCGGCAAGGGCACGCACGGATTTACGCTGGACCGCGAGATCGGCAATTTCATCCTCACGCATCCCGACCTGAAGATCCCTGAAGATACGACTGAATTCGCCATCAACGCCAGTAACGAGCGTTTCTGGGAGCCGCCCGTGCAGCGCTATGTTGCAGAGTGCAAGGCCGGGAAAACGGGCGACCGTGGCTGTGACTTCAACACCCGGTGGATCGCATCGATGGTGGCGGACGTGCATCGCATCCTGATGCGCGGCGGAATTTTCATGTATCCGAAGGACGCGAAAGATCCGGGCAAGCCCTGGCGCCTGCGCCTGATGTATGAGGCGAACCCGATCGCGCTCATTGTCGAGCAGGCGGGGGGCGCCGCGTCGACCGGGCGCGCCCGCATCCTCGAAGTGACGCCGGCGGCCCTGCACCAGCGCGTGCCGGTGATGCTCGGTTCGAAGAATGAAATCGAGCGCCTGGACCGCTACCACCGGGAATACGATAACGGCGACGACAAGCCGTTCGCGTCCCCCCTGTTCAAGGACCGCTCGCTGTACGGCGGGGAAAACCGCGCCTGAGACCGCGCGCGTCTCGCATACCCAGCCCGATTGTCCGCTCCGCCACCGTCGGGGTGGTTTACAGGTTCTCAATTGCAAGGTTCACGCCATGTCAGCCAAACACCCCATCATCGCGATCACGGGTTCGTCCGGAGCCGGTACCACCACGGTGATGCGCAGTTTCCAGCACATCTTCCGTCGTGAGCACCTCAACGCGCAAATCGTCGAGGGCGACTCGTTTCACCGGTTCAATCGCGCCGAAATGCGCGAAGAAATGAAAAAGCAGGAGGCCGCCGGCAATCGCCATTACAGTCATTTCGGTCCGGATGCCAACCTGTTGGGCGAATTGGAGAATGTATTCCGCACATACGGTGCCACGGGCGGTGGCAAAGTGCGGAAGTACATCCACGATGCCGGTGAAGCGACGGAATTCGGCGTCGAGCCTGGCAACTTCACCGATTGGAAAGACGTCGCACCAGGCTCTGACCTGATGTTCTACGAAGGTTTGCACGGCGGTTACGCCGACGGCGAAATCGACGTTGCACGCCAGGTCGACCTGCTCGTCGGCGTTGTACCCATCATCAACCTGGAATGGATCCAGAAGCTCCACCGCGATCAGACCCAGCGTGGCTATTCCCAGGATGCCGTGATGGATACCATTCTTCGCCGGATGCCCGACTACGTGCATCACATCGCTCCACAATTCTCCCGCACGCACGTCAACTTTCAGCGTGTCCCGACAGTCGACACTTCCAACCCGTTCATCGCCAAGGACATCCCTAGCCTGGACGAGAGCATGGTCGTGATCCGTTTTGCCAACCCGCGGGGAATTGATTTCCAATACCTGATGTCCATGCTGCACGACTCGTGGATGACACGGCCGAACACGCTCATCGTCCCTGGCGGGAAGATGGGTTTGGCGATGCAATTGATTTTTACGCCGATGATCTTGCGCCTGATGGACATCAAGCGTCGCGCGGGCTGAGACGTTTACAGTTGAAAATTAGCCTTTGGGCCCAGAATCCGTACTCGCAAGTAGACATCCCCATGAATGCGCACAACCAACTGTTCCCCGTGATTGACCCGCTGCAGCGGCGTCGCCTCGCGAATGCGATTCGCTTTCTCGCCATTGATGGCGTGGAAGCGGCCAAGTCAGGGCACCCCGGCGCCCCGATGGGCATGGCCGACATCGCAGAGGTGCTATGGCGGGGCCACCTGCACCACAACCCGGCCAATCCGCATTGGGTCGACCGTGACCGGTTCGTGTTGTCGAACGGGCATGGCTCGATGCTGATCTACGCCCTGTTGCACCTCACCGGCTACGACTTGCCACTCGATGAGATCAAGCATTTCCGGCAGTTGCATAGCAAGACTCCGGGGCATCCCGAGGTCGGCTACACGCCGGGGGTGGAGACCACCACCGGCCCGTTGGGCCAGGGGCTTGCCAATGCCGTCGGCATGGCGTTTGCAGAGCAGATGCTGGCGCGCAAATTCAACCAGCCCGGGCACGAAATCGTCAATCATCACACGTATGTGTTCATGGGTGATGGGTGCCTCATGGAAGGCATCAGCCATGAGGTGTGTTCACTCGCCGGCACCCTGAAGCTCAACAAGCTCATCGCCTATTACGACGACAACGGGATTTCCATCGACGGCCACGTCGAGCATTGGTTCACCGACAATACGGCGCTGCGCTTCCAGTCCTACGGTTGGAACGTCATCGGACCGATCGATGGACACGACGCGCTGGCGATCGAACGCGCGACCGCGGAGGCCAGGACCAGCACCGACAAGCCCACGCTCATCATTTGTCGGACCACCATTGGCTGGGGTTCGCCCAACAAGGCTGGCACCCACGACGTGCATGGCGCCGCACTCGGTGCTGCCGAGGTCGAAGCCACTCGCAAGGCGCTGGGGTGGGAGTATGGTTCGTTCGAGATTCCGGGCGATATCTATGCGGCGTGGGACGCGCGCCGGCACGGCGCCAGGCTCGAGGCCGACTGGAACGCGCGCTTCCTGGCCTACGCGGCTGCCCATCCGGCGCTTGCCGCCGAATACGAACGCCGCATGGCCGGGGAGTTGCCGACGGATTGGAGCCAGACGGTTGAAGCCATGTACACCAAGGCGCGTGCTGTCACGGCGCCTACGGCAACGCGGCGGTCTTCGCAGATCGCCCTGGAAACACTGGTGCCGGCGCTGCCCGGCATGTTCGGCGGTTCCGCCGACCTGACGGGTTCCAACCTGACCGCGGTGAAGGATTCCAAGCCCTGGGCTGGCGCCGCGCCGGATGCGGTGGTGAACTACTTCTCCTACGGTGTGCGCGAATTCGGCATGACCGCGATGATGAACGGCATGGCGCTTCACAAAGGCTTCCTTCCGTATGGAGGAACCTTCCTGATGTTCTCCGATTATTCGCGTAACGCCGTGCGCATGAGCGCGCTGATGAAACAGCGCGTGGTGCACGTGTTCTCGCATGACTCCATCGGACTCGGCGAGGATGGCCCCACGCACCAGGCAGTCGAGCAAACGCCGAGCCTGCGCCTGATTCCCAACCTCGACGTCTGGCGCCCGGCCGACGTGCTCGAGACCGCGGTGGCGTGGAAGCATGCCGTGGAGCGCAGCGACGGGCCGAGTGCCTTGCTGCTGTCGCGCCAGAACCTCATGTCCACCCAGCATCCCGCGGGTGCCGAAGCGCAGCTCGAGCGCGGTGGTTACGTGCTGGCCGACTGCGAAGGCGGCAAGCCACAGGTGGTGCTGATCGCCACCGGCTCGGAAGTCGAGCTGGCGCGCAGGACGCAGGAGTTGCTCGCTGACGCCGGCGTGGCCGCGCGCCTCGTCTCCATGCCCTGCACCTCGGTATTCGATCGCCAGGACGAGGCGTACCGCAACACTGTGTTGCCACTCTACGTGCCGCGCGTGGCCATCGAAGCGGCACAACCCGATTTCTGGCGCAAGTACGTCGGCCTGTCCGGCGGCGTGGTCGGCATTGCGAGCTTTGGCGAGTCGGCGCCGGCGTCGCAGCTTTACAAGTACTTCCGCATCACCGCCGAGCACGCTGCCGAGGTGGCCCAGGCGGTGGTTCGTCTGCACGCTTCGCGCCGCGAAGCCGAAGATGGCAACGTCGTGCGCTCGATGAATTGATGCCGGATCCCGACGCTCCAGCCATGTTCGATCTGGTGATGTTTGACCTTGATGGCACCTTGGTGGAAACCGCGCCTGAAATCGCCGACGCTGTCAATGATCTGCTCGCCGATCAAGGCTTGCCGGCGGTGGGCGAGGACCTGATCGCAACCTGGATCGGCCACGGTACGCGCGAATTGATGATCCAGGCCTACGCGCACGTGACGCGAACGGATATCGACACCGTCCGTCGCGCAGGCACTCTCGACTACTTCATGCCGCGCTTCACAGCGTTTTATGAACAGCGGTGCGGAACCCGAAGCCGGCTCTATCCCCGGGTGCTCGAGACTTTGCGCCGCCTGCGCGCCCAGCAGGTGCGCATGGCCGTGGTGACGAACAAGGAGCAGCGCTTCACCGCAACCGTCCTGTTGGTGCACCAGATTCGCCATTTCTTCGATCTGGTGATTGCGGGCGACACGCTGGAAGCGAAGAAACCGGATCCGTTGCCAGTACGCTATTGCCTGGACGCAATGTGCGTTCAGCAGGCGCGTGCGCTCTTTGTCGGTGACTCTCGCATCGACGTGGCTGCGGCGCGTGCTGCGGGCGTTGCGATCTGGGCAGTTCCGTACGGTTACAACATGGGGCAACCCATTGCCGAAGCCGGCCCGGATCGCGTCGTTGCGACAATCGCTGCGGTCGCCGATGCCGTGGGCGCGGTCGACGTGCGACGCTGCGTGGCCTGAGCGCTGCCGGCCGCAGGCCTCACAGATGCGTCACGCTTTCGGAATTTACATACGTTACACATTCAAACGACTCAAAAATCACCAAGGACATCTGCAATGACCATCCGCGTCGCCATCAACGGTTTCGGCCGTATCGGTCGCATGGCCTTCCGCGCCATCGCCAAGGAATCCGAATTCAATGACATTCAGGTCGTCGCCATCAATGATCTGCTCGAGCCCGATTACCTGGCGTACATGCTGGAGTTCGACTCGGTGCATGGGCGTTTCCCCGGGACCATCGCGGTCGAGGGCAACAACCTGGTCGTCAATGGCAGCATCATCCGCCTGACCGCCGAGCGCGATCCCGCCAACTTGAAATGGAATGACGTCGGCGCGGATGTGGTCATTGAATCAACCGGCTTTTTCCTCACGCTGGACACCTGCCAGAAGCACATCGATGCCGGCGCGAAAAAAGTCGTGCAGTCCGCACCGAGCAAGGACGACACCCCGATGTTCGTCTACGGTGTCAACCACGCGAAGTACGCCGGCGAGCGTATTGTCTCGGCTGCCTCGTGCACCACGAACTGCCTGGCTCCGGTGGCCAAGGTGCTGAACGACAGTTTCGGCATCAAGCGCGGACTCATGAGCACCGTGCACGCCGCCACCGCGACGCAGAAGACCGTGGATGGTCCCTCGAGCAAGGATTGGCGGGGTGGCCGCGGCATTCTCGAAAACATCATCCCGTCGTCGACGGGCGCCGCCCGTGCCGTTGGCAAGGTGATTCCCGAACTCAACAAGAAGCTCACGGGGATGGCATTCCGTGTGCCAACCTCCGACGTTTCGGTCGTCGACCTCACGGTCGAACTGGAAAAGCCAGCGTCCATGGATGACATCTGTGCCGCCATGAAGGCCGCGTCGGAGGGCGCGCTCAAGGGCGTGCTCGGCTACACCGACGAAAAGGTGGTGTCGACCGATTTCCGCGGTTGCTCCCAGCCCTCGATCTTCGATGCGGAGGCCGGGATCGCGCTGGATTCGACCTTCGTCAAAGTTGTGTCCTGGTACGACAACGAGTACGGCTATACATGCAACATGCTGCGCTTCGTCAAACACGTCGCGTCCAACTGATCCCTCAGCCGATCCGTCTGAAGCGGGCGCCGGGTGCGCCCGCGCGTCGAGGAACTGTTTCATGCAAATTCTGACCTTCCAACAAGTCTGCGCACGTGGCCAGGCCGCCGGGCAACGCGTGCTGATTCGTGCCGATCTCAACGTGCCGCTGAATGCCGCCGGCCAGATCACGGAGGACACACGCGTGCGCGCCTCGGTCCCGGCAGTGCGCATGGCGCTCGACGCCGGTGCCGCAGTGATGGTCACGTCCCATCTCGGTCGACCCACCGAGGGCGAATTCAGGCCCGAGGACTCCCTGGCGCCGGTCGCCGTCCGCCTGGGCGAATTGCTGGGTCGGGAGATCCGGTTGGTTCGCGACTGGGTTGACGGCGGGTTCGCGCTGCAACCGGGCGATGTGGTGCTGCTCGAGAATTGCCGTCTGAACAAGGGCGAGAAAAAGTGCGATGACGCACTCTCCCAAAAATTGGCCAGGCTGTGCGACGTATTCGTCCACGACGCCTTCGGTACCGCGCACCGCGCCGAAGCCAGCACCTACGGTGTCGCCAGGTATGCCCCCATCGCCTGCGCAGGCCCGTTGCTGGCGGCCGAGATCGACGCCGTCAACCGGGCGCTGGCCAGCCCCGCGCGCCCCCTGGTCGCAATCGTCGCCGGCTCCAAGGTCTCGACCAAGCTGACCATTCTTCAAAGCCTGGCCGACAAGGTTGACGGCCTGATCGTCGGTGGTGGCATCGCCAACACGTTCATGCTCGCCGCCGGCCTTACCATCGGGAAGAGTCTGGCCGAGCCTGACCTGATCGAGGATGCCCGTCGCGTCATGGACAAGATGAAGGCCCGTGGCGCCGAGGTGCCGGTTCCGATCGACGTCGTTGTCGCGAAGCAATTCAGCGCCACCGCGGTGGCGACCGTCAAGGACGCGAAAGACGTCGAGGCCGACGACATGATTCTTGACATCGGGCCGAGGACGGCGGCCATTCTTGCCGACAAGCTCAAGGCCGCCGGCACCATCGTCTGGAACGGCCCCGTGGGCGTGTTCGAGTTCGACGCCTTTGCTCATGGTACCGAAACCCTCGCGCGCGCAATCGCCGACGGCCGCGGATTTTCGATCGCCGGTGGGGGTGACACCCTCGCCGCCATCGCCAAGTACGGCATCGCCGACAAGATCGGCTACATCTCCACCGGCGGTGGTGCCTTCCTCGAGGTGCTCGAGGGCAAGACCCTGCCCGCGTTCGAAATCCTGGAACAGCGCTCGCGCCAGCACGGTTGAGCCTCGCCCGATTGATTCCCAGCTACTTACGAAACCCGGAGTTCAAACCATGGCCCTGATTTCCCTGCGACAGCTGCTCGACCACGCCGCCGAGCATGCCTATGGCGTGCCCGCCTTCAACGTCAACAACCTTGAACAGATGCGCGCCATCATGGAGGCCGCGCAGGAGACCGACTCCCCGGTCATCGTGCAGGCTTCGGCGGGTGCCCGCAAATACGCTGGTGCGCCGTTCCTGCGCCATCTCATCCTGGCAGCGATCGAAGAATTTCCCGATATTCCGGTCTGCATGCACCAGGATCACGGCACCAGCCCGGCGGTTTGCCAGCGTTCCATCCAGCTCGGGTTCTCCTCCGTGATGATGGATGGCTCGCTCGGCACCGACGGCAAGACACCGACCAGCTACGCCTACAACGTCGAGGTCACGCGGCGTACGGTCGAGATGGCCCACGCCTGCGGCGTCTCGGTCGAAGGGGAGCTCGGTTGCCTGGGGTCGCTGGAAACCGGCACGGCGGGCGAGGAAGACGGCATCGGTGCCGAAGGTCAGCTCGACCACGACCAGCTGCTGACCGATCCCGAGGAAGCCGCGGACTTTGTCAAGAAGACCGGGGTCGATGCATTGGCCATTGCCATCGGCACGAGCCACGGCGCCTACAAGTTCACCCGTCCGCCAACTGGCGATATCCTTGCCATCGGCCGCATCAAGGACATTCACGCCCGCATTCCCAACACCCACCTGGTGATGCACGGCTCCTCGTCGGTGCCCCAGGAATGGTTGAAGATCATCAACGAGTACGGCGGGGACATGGGCGAAACCTATGGCGTGCCTGTCGAGGAAATCGTCGAAGGCATCAAGCATGGTGTGCGCAAGGTCAACATCGACACCGATCTGCGCATGGCGTCCACCGGCGCCACGCGCAAGTTCCTGGCCGAGAACCGCAAGGAATTCGATCCGCGGAAGTTCCTCGTCGCCTCGACCAAGGCGATGAAGGGTATCTGCAAGGCTCGCTACGAAGCCTTCGGGACCGCCGGACATGCATCAAGGATCAAGCCCTTGAGCCTCGACGCCATGTATGCGCTTTACGAGCAGGGGTCTCTCTGACGGATTCAACGCGAATCTGGGCGTGCAGTACCGCGGCCAACTCGACGCTTCGCGCCGGCAGGGCGCCTCGGTTGGCCGTGCGACCAAGTGGAAGGATGCTTGATGACGTTGCAGGCGCTGATTTTCGACGTCGACGGCACGCTTGCGGAAACCGAGCGCGACGGTCACCGCGTCGCATTCAACCAGGCCTTCGCAGACGCCGGGGTGCCTTGGTCATGGGATGATGCAACCTACGCGCGGCTGCTGGCAGTCGCCGGCGGCAAGGAGCGCATGCTGCATTACTGGCGTGAGCTCGATCCCGCAGCGGCTGAGGCCTCCGACGCGCCCGCCCGGATCGACGACCTGCACCGCCGCAAGACCGCGCATTATGTGCGGCTCGTCGCCGAGGGTGGGATTGGCCTGCGTCCGGGGGTGGAGCGGCTGCTGCGGGAGGCGCGCGCGGCCGGTATGCGGCTGGCGATCGCGACGACGACGACCCCCGACAACGTCGAAGCTTTGGTGAGCGCCACGCTCGGTGCCGATGCAATGGGCTGGTTCGACTGCATTGGCGCAGGAGATGCCGTGCCACGCAAGAAGCCGGATGCCGGCATTTACACCTGGGTCCTCGCCCGCATGGGACTGACAGCCGCGCAGTGCGTGGCGTTCGAGGATTCCGCCAACGGCTTGCGCGCCGCTGTCGGTGCTGGTCTGCGGACCGTGGTCACGACTGGAGCCTACACCCGTGGCGAGGCGTTTCCTGGCGCCCTCGCCTTGCTCGACGGTCTGGGCGCGCCAGGCGCACCGGCGCATGGCCACGTCCATGCCGCTCCCTGGAGCGGTGTGGTCAGTCTCGACGTCCTGCGCCTCTGGGCGGGGTAGCGGCGACCCAGGCCTGGCTTGCCAATGCGCCGGCTTCGCCAGCCGGCCAGATCGCGCCGAGAACGCGCGGGCCAGTGGCGCCGGTCGCCTGGGGAAGATTGCCCGGCAGTCCAGCCAGCGCGCGATGCGCCAGCCAGGCAAACGCCGCCGCTTCCACCTGCTGGGGGGGAATGCCACGCGCCGTGGTGTCGATCAGCCGCCAAGCCGGCAGGAGGCGACCCAGGCGCGCCATGAAATCACGGTTGCGGATGCCGCCCCCGCAAACCAGCAATTCACGTCCTTCGGGTTGATGATGCTGGAGGTCCGCGGCAATCGCCCGTGCGCTCAGCTCGGCGAGGGTCGCCTGAACGTCGCGCGGCGTCACCTCCGGGTGGGCAGTGCGCGCGCGGTCCAGCCAGTCGATATTGAAGTGGTCGCGCCCGGTGCTCTTCGGTGGCGGGGCAGCGAAGTAGGGGTCGCGCAGCAGGGTGCGGAGCAACGCGGTGTCGACGGTTCCGCCGCTCGCCCAGGCGCCATCGGCGTCGAAAGGTTGCCCGAGGTGGCGCTGGGCCCAGGCGTCAAGCAGGGTGTTGGCCGGCCCGCAGTCGAAGCCCATGACGTCGCCGTGCCCGCCCTGCAGGCTCAGATTGGCGATGCCGCCTAGATTCAGGACCGCCAGCGCATGCCCCGCGCGCCCGAAGCATGCGCGGTGGAATGCGGGGACCAGCGGCGCCCCCTGGCCGCCGGCGGCGACGTCGCGGCTGCGGAAGTCCGCCACGACGGTCATGCCGCAGCGCTCGGCCAGCAGCGCCGGGGCGTCGATTTGCAGGGTGTAGCCGAGCTCGGGTCGGTGGCGGACGGTCTGGCCGTGAGAGCCGATGGCGCAGATGCGCGATGCGGGGACGTCGGCATCGCGCAACAGCGCGGCCACCAGCCCTGCCCCCAGTTCGGCGAGATCGCGCGCGGCCATGGCTGCGCGGTGCAATTCATCGGCACCGGGGCGGTTCAGGGCGTCGAATGTCGCGCGCAGCGACGCGGGCAGTGGCGCCTGCGCATGGGCCACCACCCGCAGCGCGCCGACGTCGAGGATCACACCGTCGAGCGCATCCAGCGACGTGCCCGACATCAGGCCGATGAACAAGCCGGCCATGCCTGACCTTGACGCGGCGGTCAGCCCCTGCGCCCAGACGCCTGCGTCGTGCGGGCGGCGTCAGCCAGGGCCGGCCCTTGCCCTGGCAGCAAGGCCAGCAGGTGCATGGAGGGCAGCACCTGCGCACCAAAGGCCGAGCGCTCTGCGGCCGGTAGCGGCCGACCCCTCGGGGTGTATTGAGAGATGTCCAGCGGATTGACGGGCTTGCCGTTGACAAAGAACTGGTAGTACAGGTGCGGCCCCGTCGACCAGCCGGTGTTGCCTGACAGCGCCACCACCTCGCCCTGCTTGACAGTCTGGCCGACATGGACTTCGAAGCGGCTCAGATGTGAATAGAGGGACGCGAACCCACCCGGATGCGCAACCTTCACGTACTTCCCGTAGCCGGTGCCGGTGCCGGCGAACACGACGCGGCCATCCGCCACCGTGCGCACGGGGGTCCCGACAGGAATGGCAAGGTCAATGCCGAGGTGGAATTCGGGCCTGTGAAAAATCGGGCTGATGCGCCAGCCATACCCCGACGTGAGTCGGTCGTATGGCAGCGGCGACAGCAGGAAGGATCGCGCCAGGCTTCCGCCGCTGGGGGTGTAGTAGGCACCATCCTGGGGACGGTTGGGTGGCGCGAACCAGACCGCAGCGTGGCGTCCGGTCCGATTGTCGACCTGGGCGGCCAGAATGCGGCCGACGCCGAGTGTCTGACCGTTCGCAACCTCCACCCGGTAGACGACCGCGAAACGGTCACCGGGGCGCAATTCACGCCGGAAATCAACTTCGCCGGAGAACAGGTTGACCATTTGCATGGCGAGCGCGTCGGGTAGCCCGGCGGCGTCGGTGGCTGCGAACAGTGTCGAGGTCACGACGCCGCTGGCCACGCGCACTTGCGACTGCACCTCACGCGGGACCATCTCGGTGTGCAGGGTCCCGTCGGTCCTCGCGCTGATCTGCAAGGCGTCGCGTTGCTGGTCGGCGTTGGCACTGGCGTGGCCATCCCCGGCGAGCAGTGCGTCGAGACGCAGCAGCCGACCGACGCCGTCGACCTGGGCGTCAACTGCTTGACGGGGATGCTCCAGCAACTGGCGCAAGGCGACGTTGTGCGCAAGTTGACGTGTTTGCGCTGGATCCGTGACGCCAAGACGGTGCAGCAGCGACTCGACCGTGTCGTCGCGACGAACATCGGTGGTGGCGTAGGCGACGCGCGGCAGCGCATCCAGCCCCTGCAACTGGCCGCCGAGGTTGAGGGACACCGGCTGGACGATCTGGATGACGGGTGGCAATGCGGGTTGGGGACCGTATTCCGCCAGGCCGAATGCCGTGACGCTGCTGCCAAGCAGCAGGGTGCCGACGCCAGCGGCGATCCGGCGGGGATGGCGCTCGACGGTATCTTGCGCCCTGCGCAGTCGGGCGACCCAAGCATCGCGGCAAATTGCAAAAAACTGCATGCGCACTCCTGTTGCGTTCGAGTGTCGGGATCATCCCGATGAGAGTATTCGGCCAGACCGCGAGGGCGCCTTGCAGCGGCGGCGCCAGAGTCGCGGCCCCGGTGCAGCGCGGTCGTCCAATACACTTGTGTCCTGCGCTTGGCGCGGGCGCCGCCGAAACGCGGTGATTCACGGCAAAACCAGGGTCAATCATGCCACGTCACGCCACCCAGTGAGCGCGCACATGCGCGAACCCGGACGCAGTCCGACGACCCAGCCAAATTCAGTGTAGCACCCATGCCTGCATCGACAACCGAATCCCCCATGCCCGCACCGACCCCACTTGGCCCCGAACAGAACGAGGCCGTACAGCACGCGCTTGCGGTGACGAAACGCGGCTGCGCGGAGCTGCTGGTCGAAGCGGACTGGATCGCCAAGCTCCAACGCAGTGTTCTCAGCGGAACGCCGTTACGGATCAAGCTCGGTCTGGATCCCACGGCCCCCGATATCCACCTTGGCCATACCGTGGTGCTCAACAAACTGCGGCAGCTCCAAAACCTCGGGCACACCGTCATTTTCCTGATCGGCGATTTCACGTCGCGTATCGGCGACCCCTCTGGGCGGAACACCACGCGTCCGCCGCTGACCATCGAGCAGATCCAGGCCAACGCCCAGACCTATTACGCCCAGGCCAGCATGGTGCTGGATCCGGCGCGTACCGAGATTCGCTACAACTCCGAATGGAGCGAAGCCCTTGGCGCGGACGGCATGATCCGCCTGGCCTCGCGCTACACCGTTGCGCGTCTGCTCGAACGCGAGGATTTCACCCAGCGGTTCAAGGGCGGCGTGCCGATCGCGATGCACGAACTCCTCTATCCGCTGATGCAAGGCTACGACTCGGTGGCGCTGCGCAGCGATCTGGAACTCGGCGGCACCGACCAGAAGTTCAATCTCCTGGTCGGACGTGACTTGCAGAAGGAATATGGCCAAGAGCCGCAGTGCATTCTGACGATGCCGTTGTTGGTGGGCCTTGACGGCGTCGACAAGATGTCCAAATCCAAGGGCAACTACATTGGCATCCAGGAAGCGCCGGCCACCATGTACGCCAAGCTGCTGTCCATCAGCGATGACCTGATGTGGAGCTATTTCGAGTTGCTGTCGTTCCGGGACGTCTCGGTGATCGAGGCCTTGAAGGCGGAGATTGCCACCGGACGCAATCCCAAAGACGCCAAGGTCATGCTGGCGCGTGAAATCGTGGCGCGCTTCCACGGCGCTGCCGCCGCCGATGCGGCGCAAGCCGATTTCGAGCTGCGCGCCCGCGGCGGCGTCCCGGACGACATTCCCGAGGTGCGTCTTGCGTGTGGCGCCGAAGGTCTCGGCATCGCTGCGGCGCTGAAGCAGGCCGGACTGGTGCCATCGACGGCGGAGGCGCTTCGCATGATCGAGCAGCGTGGCGTGCGTATCGACGGCACGGTGCTCGAGGATCGTGGCTGCAAGCTGGGCGCGGGTACCTGGGTGCTGCAGGTCGGCAAGCGCAAATTCGCGCGTGTCGTGCTGGGCTAGCGGGGGCCCCCTCCGGTTTTCCACAGCCCGCTAGAGCATCGGCACCGGGGGCTGTGCAAGGACCCGCTCGGCCAGGCGCGCATACAGTGCCGCCCCGAGGGGGAGTACCGCGTCGTTGAAGTCGTAGCGCGAGGTGTGGAGAAATCGCCCGTTGCCCTGGCCGAGACGGAGATAGGCACCGGGAACCGCGCGCAACATGAACGCAAAGTCTTCCGCTCCCATGCTGGGAGGCAGGTTGCGCACCACCCCGGCGTCCCCGACAAGCTCCGCAGCCACCTCGGCGGCGTAGTGGGCCGCCTGTGGTGTGTTGATCGTCGCGGGATAGACCCGCTCGTATTGCAATTCGGCGCTGGCATCGAATGCCTGCGCGATCGCGTGAACAATTCCAGTGAGGCGCTTTTCGATCAAGGTCTGCACCTGCGGCTTGAAGCTGCGTACCGTCCCCACCAAGGTCACTTGCCGCGGAATCACGCTCATCGCGCCCAGATCCCCACCTTGCATGGCGCAGATACTGACCACCGAGTCGTCGACGGGATCGACATTGCGCGAGACGATGCTTTGCACGGCTGTGATGATGTGGGCTGCGACCAGCACGGGATCAACGGCCAGATCCGGGTGTGCGCCGTGACCGCCGCTGCCAAGGACGCGAATGGTGATGCGGTCCGCCGCGGCCATCATGGGGCCGGGGGCCAGTCCGATCGAACCTGCCGGGAGCTGCGGCCAGTTGTGCATCGCGAAAATCCAGTCCGACGGAAAGCGCTCGAACAAACCGTCGTCCATCATCGCCTTGGCGCCCCCCAGCCCTTCCTCGCCGGGCTGGAAAATGCAATGCACGGTACCGGCGAACGCGCGCGTTGCAGCCAGATAACGGGCAGCGCCCAGCAGCATGGTGGTGTGCCCGTCGTGTCCGCAAGCGTGCATCCGCCCCCCATGTTGCGACCGCCACGGCGCGTCGCCGTCCTCGTGTATCGGGAGTGCGTCCATGTCGGCGCGCAGTGCGACGGCGCGCACGCAGGGCTCCAGGCCCGGCGCGTCCTGTGGGCACGGCTGCAGTGCGCGCCCGCCACGGATCACCCCCACGACGCCAGTCTTGCCGATGCGTTCGTGAACTTCATCCACACCCCAGGCGCGTAACGCATCCGCGACCAGACGGGCGGTGCGGTGTTCGTCGAATCCCAACTCCGGATGCGCGTGCAAGTCGTGGCGAATACGCGTCAATTCGGCGTGGAATGTATCGATGTTCTGCAGTGGACCACTAAGTTTCCACATGGTTCGACGGGGGACGGGGCCCAAAAGACAACACGTCTCTATGATGGACCCTTTCACCGACCTCGCCAAGTCCGATGCTTGCCCACGCTCACCCACCGGCGCGCCAGATCTCGTTGCGCAGCCTGCAGGCCGTTTGGCACCCATGCACGCAGATGAAGCGTCACGCCGACGCGCCGCCGCTGGAAATCGTGCGTGGCGACGGGGTGTGGCTTCTCGATGCGCAAGGTCGTCGTTTTCTCGACGGCATCAGTTCCTGGTGGGTCAATCTGTTCGGGCATAACCAGCCGCGCATCAAGACGGCCATTCACGCGCAAATGGACCGCATCGAACACGTCATGCTGGCGGGCCTGACCCATGCGCCGGTGGTCGAGTTGTCGGAGCGCCTCGCGGCGCGCACCGGCCTTGGCCACGCGCATTACGGCAGCGATGGCGCATCCGCCACCGAGATCGCGCTCAAGATGAGCGCCCATTACTGGCGCAACCTCGGGCATCCGCAGAAGCATCGGTTCATCGGCCTGGCCGGTGGCTACCATGGCGAGACCGTCGGCGCGCTCTCCGTGACGGACGTGGCGCTGTTTCGGGCAAGCTATGCGCCACTGGTGCGCATTTCCGACACCGTGCCAGCCCCCGATCTTCGTCTGATGCCGGGCGGCGTCGATGAGCACGCGTGGGTGGAGCAGGCCGTCGCGACCCTGGACGCCCACTTGCAGCTGCACGCCGCCGAAACCGCGGCCATGATCGTCGAGCCGCTCATCCAGTGTGCGGCGGGGTTCGCGTTCTATCCACCGGCCTTTCTCGCACGGGCACGCGAACTGTGCACCCGTTACGCGGTGCATCTCGTTGCTGACGAAATCGCCGTGGGCATGGGTCGCACGGGTACTTTTCTGGCCTGCGAGCAGGCGGGCGTACGCCCTGATTTTGTCTGCATGAGCAAGGGTTTGACAGGGGGCTACCTGCCGCTGTCGGTGGTCCTGACCACCGATGCGGTGTTCGAGGCGTTCTACGACGACGACATCACGCGGGCGTTCCTGCACTCGCACTCCTACACCGGCAATCCGCTTGCTTGCAGCGCCGCCCTGGCCACCCTCGACATGCTCGACGATGGCCGCCTTGCGGCCAACCGGGCGCTCGGGGCGCGGCTCGACGGTCTGTTCGCGCCGCTGCATGAACACCCGCGCTTGCGGCACGCGCGCCGGCGGGGCACCATCTGGGCGTGGGACGTGGTCGATGCACCCGTTGATTTCGGGCGCCGCTTCGCCGATGCCGCGCTGGATCGAGGTGCGTTGCTGCGCCCCATCGGGGCAACCCTGTATTTCATGCCACCCTACATCATCGACGACGGTGAAGCCGTGCATTTGCGTGACGCGGCGCTGGACGCCCTGGACGCCGTGCTCGGCAGCGATGCACCGGGGGCGCGCGCCGACGCATTCCCCGCATTGCCATGACAGAGGCACTCGCGCCCGCCTGGTTCGTCGCCGGCACCGATACCGGGATCGGCAAGACCCTTGCCGCCAGTGCGCTTTTGTATCGGTTGCGCGCACGGCACGCCCGCGTGGTCGGCGCCAAGCCGGTGGCGGCCGGTGCCGGACCCGATGGCACCAATGATGACGTCGTGCGCCTGCGCGCCGCCAGCACATGCGCTGTTGCCGCAGCGCTGGACAACACATATTTGCTGCGCCTGCCAGCCTCGCCGCATCTCGCGGCGGCCGTCGAGGGGACGCGCATCGAACTTGATCGGATCCACCGCGCGGTGCAAGGTCTGCGGTGCGATGCCGACGCCGTGATCGTCGAAGGTGTCGGCGGGTTGCTGGTGCCGCTGTCGGACACCGAGGACGGAGGCGATCTCGCCCGTCGTTTGCGCTTGCCGATCATCCTGGTCGTCGGTTTGCGGCTCGGCTGCTTGAATCACGCCTTGCTGACGCAGGAGGCCATCGCCGCGCGCGGGCTGCACTTCGCGGGCTGGATCGGCAGCGTGGTGGATCCAGGCATGGAGATGCTCGATGGCAATATCGTGACCTTGCGCGCCCGCTTGCGCGCGCCCTGCCTGGGTGTGATTCCCCACCTGCCGCACGCGGACCCCATCGCCGCGGCCAGCTACCTCGTGGTGCCGGACTGAGATGCCGATCGAGCCCGCGACCATGCAACCCGACATCAGCGCCTGGAGTTTTGCCACCGATATCGCGGGTCTCGACCGCGCTCACTTGCGGCGGCGCCGTCGCGTGGTGGAGCACTACGACGGCGCACGCTTGCAGGTGGAAGGTCGCGAACTGCGGGCGTTCTGCAGCAACGACTACCTCGGCCTCGCGCAGCACCCAGCCTTGGTGGAGGCGGCACGCGAAGCTGCACTGCGTTGGGGGGTTGGTGCGACCGCGTCGCCCCAGGTCTGCGGCCACAGTGCGGCGCATGAGGCGTTGGAGCGTGAACTTGCCGCTTTTGTCGGCATGCCGAGGGCGCTGTACTTCTACGCTGGCTTTCCCGCCAACGTCGGCATCGTCCCGGCGCTCGTCGGTCGCGGTGACGCGGTGTTTTCCGACGCCTTGAACCACGCCTGCCTGATCGATGGCGCGCGCCTGTCACGCGCCACTATCGGGATCTACCCCCACGGCGACGCTGACGCGCTGGGTCGCATGCTCGCGGCCAGCACGGCGCACCGCAAGCTCATCGCCACCGACGCGGTATTCAGCATGGACGGTGATCTCGCACCGCTCCGAGCCTTGCTCGACCTCGCGCGCCGGCATGATGCCCTGCTACTCGTCGACGACGCCCATGGTTTCGGCGTGCACGGTCCTGAAGGGCGCGGTAGCGCGGCGCTGCTGGCGGTGCGCGACCCGCGCCTGATCTACATGGCCACATTGGGCAAGGCCGCCGGTGTCGCCGGTGCCTTCGTCGCAGGTGAAGAGTCTGCAGTCGAGTGGATTTTGCAGCGTGCGCGCAGTTACACCTTCGCCACCGCGGCGCCGGCACTGATCGCCGAAACCGTGCGCGCCAGCCTGCGGATCATCGCCGCCGATGACTGGCGTCGTGCACGCCTGCGCGAGCTGGTGGTCATGTTGCGCGCCGCCCGCCTGCCCGCTGGGTGGCATCTGCCGCCGTCGCTCACACCCATCCAGCCCCTGATCCTGGGCGACAACGCGACGGCGCTGGCAGCGATGGAGGCGCTCTGGAACCGTGGATTCTGGGTGCCGGCCATTCGCCCCCCCACGGTTCCCGAAGGCAGCGCGCGTTTACGTCTGAGTCTTTCGGCAGCCCATGCGCCTGCGGATCTCGCGGCGTTGCTGGCAGCCATTGGGGATTGCGCCTCCGGTCCTGGCGTGGCGTGAGCGCCTCGCGTTGCGCGGCGGAGGCAACCAGATCAATCGAATGCGTCGAGTCCTCGGCCGCGGGTTTCGGGCAGGAAGATCAGTCCGACCACCAGACTCATCGCGGCGATGGCGACCGGGTACCACAAGCCGGCGTCGATATTCCCGACCCAGGCGACGAGAGCGATCGCGACGGTGGGCAGCACGCCGCCGAACCAGCCGTTGCCGATGTGATAGGGAAGGCTCATCGAGGTGTAACGGATGCGCGTGGGGAACAGCTCGCACAGCGCGGCGGCCAGCGGCCCATAGACCAGGGCGGCATCGAGCGCGAGCAGGACGAGCAGCGCCGTCACCTTGGGGCGGTCGATGGCGGCTGGATCGGCCACGGCGGGATAGCCAGCGCCACGCAAGGCGGCATCGATACGTGCGTTAAGCTCCGGCACCCCGTCACCCTCCGGTTGTCCGACTGGCGTGACCGGGACGATGCGCGTGCCGACGATGATGCGTGCAGGTCCGTGCGTGGATCGATGGTCGAAACTCACGCCGGCCGCGGCCAACGCTTCACGTGCCGCATTGCATGTGCGCGCGGGATCGTGCGCGATCGCGGCGCTGAACCGGAACGTGCACTGGGATGGATCGATCTCGAGGATGACCGGCGCAACCCGCGACGCATGGGCGAACGCCGGGTTGGCGGCGGCGGCCAAGGCATGAAACAGCGGAAAGTAGCCCACCACGGCGATCGCGAAACCGGTCAGGATCATCGGCTTGCGTCCGACACGGTCCGAAAGCGCTGCGAAAATCCAGAAAAACGGCGTCGCGATCAGCAGCGCGATTCCGAGGAGGGTGGCAGCGTCGCTGATGTCAACCTTCAGCGTCTGGGTCAGGAACAGGAAGGCATAGAACTGCCCTCCATACCAGACCGCGCCCTGTCCAGCACACAATCCGAACAGCGCCAGCAGGATGACGCGAAGGTTGGCGGGTTCGCCGAACGCCTCGCGAATCGGCGCCGGCGATGTCCGTCCCGCGCGCTTGATGCGGAGGAATGCGGGCGATTCATCGAGTTGAAGGCGAATCCAGACCGAAATTCCGAGCAGCATGCTCGACAGAAGAAAACACAGGCGCCAGCCCCACGCATTGAAAGTGGCCTCTCCCAGAAGGGCGCGCAAACCCACCACCATCACCAGCGCCAACAGCAGTCCGACGGTGGCCGTGGTTTGTACCAGACCGGTATACGCACCATGTCGGCCGATGGGAGCGTGTTCGGCCACATACGTGGCCGCGCCGCCATACTCACCGCCGAGCGCCAACCCTTGCAAGAGGCGGACACTCAACAAAATCAGGGGCGCTGCCGTGCCGATGCTGGTGAACCCAGGGAGCAGTCCGACGACGAACGTCGACATGCCCATCAGCAGAATGGTGATGAGAAAGGTGTACTTGCGGCCAATGATGTCACCCAGCCGCCCGAACATCAACGCACCGAAGGGGCGGATGGCGAATCCGGCCGCGAATGCCAGCAGCGCGAGCAGAAAGCTCGAGCCAGGTGTGCCTGACGAAAAAAAATGGCGTGCGATCACAGGCGCCAGAGCGCCATAGAGAAAAAAGTCATACCACTCGAACAGCGTGCCCAGCGCTGACGCGAAGATGACGCGGCGAACCGACCCCCGCGACGGTGTCAAGATCAATCAAACGCCCCAGACCACGGGCGTGCCCGCCTCGAGGTTGCGCTTGAGCAGCTGGATGAATGGCCACGCGCGCTGATGCAGGGTGATGCCACCAGCGCGAGCCGCGCCGCCTTCGGATGTGCGCGCAGCGCGCTCCTCCGCGTCGCTGGCCACCGCCGCTTCCAGGCGGGCAATGGCTGCGGCCATCGCCGCAGGCTCGATGATGCCCTGAGCCTGCGGCGACTTGCCGATGATTGCCAGGATGCGTTCGGCGGGATCCTGGTTCATGAACAAGTCTGCGTCGGCCTTGGATTGGAATCGGTAGATCATGGTGTTTGCGCTGCCTGATCGGGAACCAATAGCCCCGGTGCGCCACTCTAACCGGAGTTCAACGCCAATGCCATCGATGCCACGCGGGGGCGCATCCGGGTCGTGACGCGCGGGTGTTGCAACACCGCGCAGTCTTTCGAGGCCCTTTCCAGTCCTGAAAATTGCACATCATCAATCAAAACACATCGGATCTGTCCTATGTTTTCATTCATGGCGTCGCAATCGGATTCACGCAGACCGTGTTCCGGCTTCGCTGCGCCGTCCGGCCCGGCGCGATGATCCGCAAAGGCCGCCAACCAAGGAGCGCCAAATGATCGATGGCACCGTCGTGGAACTGTCGCGCTGGCAGTTCGCCGCCACCGCGCTGTACCACTTCCTTTTCGTTCCACTGACCCTGGGCATGACTTTCATGCTCGCGGCAATGGAGACGATCTATGTCACCACGGGTCGTGCCATCTACCGACAGATGACCCAGTTCTGGGGCAAGCTTTTCATGATCAACTTCGCCCTCGGCGTCGCCACCGGGCTGACCATGGAGTTCGAGTTCGGCACCAACTGGTCGTTTTACTCCGGATTCGTCGGCGACATCTTCGGCGCTCCCCTGGCAATCGAAGGCTTGATGGCGTTTTTCATGGAGTCGACGTTCATCGGTTTGATGGTGTTCGGATGGAAGCGCCTGAGCAGGGTCCAGCACCTGCTCGTGACCTATCTGGTGGCGCTCGGTTCGAATCTGTCAGCACTCTGGATCCTCGTCGCCAACGGATTCATGCAGGACCCGCAAGGCGCCAGGTTCAATCCGGTGACCATGCGCATGGAGCTCACGAGTCTTCCGGCGCTGATCTTCAGTCCGGATGCCCAGGCCAAATTCGTCCACACCAGCATTGCCGGTTACGTGACGGCAGCGATCTTTGTCGCTGGCATCAGCGCCTGGTACATGGCGCGTGACCGCCATATGGAGCTGGCCAAGCGCTCGTTCCGCATGGCGGCGCTTTTCGGCGTGTTGTCCACCGCGGGCGTGATCACGTTGGGGGATGCGCTGGGGTTTGTCGGTGCCCACGCGCAGCCCTCCAAGCTGGCGGCCATGGAAGGCATGTGGAACACCGAGGCCGCGCCCGCGCCGTTCAATGTCATTGCCTGGCCATCGCAGGCGCAGCGTCGGAACACGTTCGCCATTCAGGTTCCTTACGTGCTGACGCCGCTCCTGACGCACACGTTGACCGAGACCGTGCCGGGGGTCGACCAGATCGTGGCCGAGAACGTCCGGCGCATCGAGAATGGCATTCCCGCTGTCGCTGCCTTGCGCGTGTTGAGCGCAGACCCGGCAAATCCGCGCGCGCTGGCGCAGTTCAACGCCCATTCGCAGGATCTTGGCTACGGGTTCCTGCTTCAACGCTACCGGCCTGACGACATCACGAAGGGCAGCCCTGCCGATATCACGCGCGCCGCCTGGGACAGCATTCCAAACGTGTTCGTGCTGTTCTGGACGTTCCGCCTGATGGTTGGATTCGGACTGCTGATGCTGGCCTTTTTCGTGCTGGCAACCATTCTCACCGTGCGCAACGATGTCCACAAGCAGCGCTGGTTCCTGAAACTGGCGCCTTGGATGATTCCGGTGCCGTGGCTCGCGTCGGAAATGGGTTGGCTGACCGCCGAGGTCGGGCGCCAGCCCTGGACCGTGTTCGGACTGCTGCCCACATGGATGAGCGCTTCCACGCACAGCGTCGGCTACATGGTGTTTTCTCTGGTCGGATTCATCGTTCTTTACTCGGTCTTCATCGGCGTGGAAATGTATCTGATGATCAAGTTCATCCGACAGGGGCCGACCGATCATGTCGCTACCCCCCGATCTGCCTACGGCGGCTTCGCGATGTCAGGCGCAATGATGCGTAAGGAGGGTTAAGCAATGGAACTCTATTTCGTGCTCAAGGTGCTGTGGTGGCTGTTGCTCGGCGTACTACTGTCGGGGATGGCCGTCATGGTTGGCATGGACATGGGCGTGGGGACGCTGTTGCGGTTCGTTGGCAGGACCGACATCGAGCGCCGCACCTGCCTGAACGCGGTTGGCCCGCATTGGGACGGCAATCAGGTCTGGTTCATTCTGGGGGGCGGCGCAATTTTTGCCGCCTTCCCCCTGCTGTACGCCACGGCCTTTTCGGGGCTTTACATTGTGATGCTGTTGTTGCTGTGGACGATGATCGTGCGCCCGCTCGGCTTCGAGTACCGCAGCAAGCTGGCTTCGCCGACATGGCGCAATGTCTGGGACTGGGCGCTGCTGGTGAGCGGGGCGGTGCCGATGATCGTGTATGGCGCCGGGGTAGGCAATCTGTTCCTGGGTGTTCCGTTCCATTTTGACTGGGACCTGCGCTCGTATTACACCGGAAGTTTCCTCGCGTTGTTCAACCCCTTTGCGGTGATGTGCGGCCTGCTGTCGCTGTCGCTGTCGGTCTACATGGGTGGAGCCATGCTGATGGGCCGAGGCAGCGGCCACGTGGCGGAGCGCGCGCGAGCGGCGGCGCGATTCGCGGCGCTGGCAGGATTGGTGCTCTTCACCGTCGGCGGCGTCTGGGTTGCCTCGATGCACGGCTACGTACTCGAGCACGCGCCTGCTCCGGGCACGGCGCAGAATCCCTTGCAGCAAAGCGTGGGTCTGGCACCCGGTCAGTGGCTGCGCAACTTTCGCGCGGTGCCGCTGCTCTGGATCGTGCCGGGGTTGGGATACGCCGGAATGGCGCTGGGATACCTCGCTGTTCGCGCGCGCCGCTCGGTCCTTGCCTGGTGGCTTGGCGCCGCGGCCTGGATCGGTGTCATCGGCACGGCTGGCGTGGCCTTGTTCCCCTTCATGATGCCATCGAGCTCGAACCCCTCGCACAGCCTGACAGTTTGGAATTGTGTGTCCAGCGAGCTCGATCTGCTGTGGTCGACCGGTTTCGCGGCGGTGTTCGTCCCGCTGATCGTCTGGTACACGAGTTGGGCCTTCTGGGTCATGCGTGGCGTCGTCGATGCGCGCACCATTGAAGGCGACGATCACGCCTATTGATGCCGGAGTCCGTCATGAAAACTTTGTTTCAATTCCTGATGTACATGCTGATTGCGATTGTTGTCATCGTTCTCGGCGTGATCCTTGGCGATTATGCGTCGTGGTATTTCGCATGGCTGGTCGGCACCGTCATGATCGTGCTGGTGGCGGCCGCTGGGGGGGCGTGGATGGACGCCCAGGAAGAGGAGGTGCAAGCCGGTCGGCAGCAGGGCGGCGGACACTGACGTCCTGATCGCTGGCGGTGCGTGTCGTGCCTCTGCTGCGCCGACTTCCAGGGTTGCCAGGCCTCACCTGAGCGCCGAGCCGGTCATGGCGAGATGCGCCCCGCCTCCAGAACCGCGACCTCGTCCACCAGGGCGCCGAGCATGCCCAGCCGATGGGTAATCAACAGCACGGTGCGGCCTTGCATCGCGCGCGCCAGCGTTTCCTCGAGGGCGCGTGCCGTGGTGGCGTCGAGCCCCTCGGTGGGCTCGTCGAGCACCAGGATGGGCGCATCCTTGAGCAATGCGCGGGCGATCGCCAGGCGTCGTGCCTCACCTCCGGACAAGCGCATGCCGGCTTCGCCCACCCGGGAAGCGTAACCGTCGGGAAGCCCTGCAATGACGTCGTGAAGCTGCGCCGCGCGGCAGGCCTCGATCACCGCCTGCTCCGAGGCGTCGGGGCGCGCCATCAGCAAGTTCTCGAGCACGGTGCCGTTGAAAAGGTAGGCGTCTTGGGATACCACCGCCAACAACGCGCGCGCATCGTCGGGTGCAAGGTCGCGTAGTTCGGTGCCACCGATCCGCATGCTGCCGTGCTCGTAATCCCAGAATCGCGCCAGCAACTGCACGAGGGTGCTCTTCCCCGCGCCGCTGGCGCCGACCAGCGCCAG
>DAICZP010000075.1 GCA_027311065.1 Thiomonas sp.
ACTCGGCCTGGAACTGGGGCTGCGAGGCAGAAGACCACGGCACATCGCCCCAGGCCATGACCACGCCATCACCCCAAGCGCCGAGCGCGCCGCAACTGACAGCAGCGCCAAGCCGGGTCAAGGCCCGGCGACGGGAGACGAGATCATGGGCATGTGGATCCGACATGGCAAGGGTGTCCAGGACAGGCTCGGCGGCGATGTTGGCAGGTGTTGGGCGAGTCAGAAGGCTCAGCCGGTCTGGGCGTCCAGGTCATGATCGTCGCCTGCGCCAAAGACACGGCGGCGCAACGCGGCGAGTTGATCGCGGGCGCGCGCGGCCTGCTCGAACTCAAGGTTGCGGGCATGTTCCAGCATGCGCTTTTCGAGCTGGCGAATTTCGCGCGCCAGGTCTTTCTCGTCCAGGGCTTCGAAGCGCGCATGCTCCTGGTCGGCGCGTTGCTGCGCGCGGGCGGTGCTGCCCGACTGGTCGTAGACGCCGTCGATCAAATCGCGCACCTGCTTGACCACGCCGCGCGGCGTGATGCCAAGGGCCAGGTTGTGGGCGACCTGCTTGGTGCGACGGCGCTCGGTCTCATCCATGGCGCGGCGCATGGAATCGGTCACCACATCGGCGTAGAGAATGGCCTTGCCGTTGATGTTGCGCGCAGCCCGGCCGATGGTCTGAATCAGCGAACGCTCCGAGCGCAGGAAGCCCTCCTTATCAGCATCCAGAATGGCCACCAATGAGACCTCGGGAATGTCCAGCCCTTCGCGCAGCAGGTTGATGCCCACCAGCACGTCGAACAGACCCAGGCGCAAATCACGCAGGATTTCCACGCGCTCCACGGTGTCGATATCGGAGTGCAAATAACGCACTTTCACACCGTTGTCGGACAAGTACTCGGTGAGCTGCTCGGCCATGCGCTTGGTCAGCGTGGTGACGAGCACGCGGTCGCCCCCATTCACCCGCAGGCGAATCTCGCCCAGCAGGTCGTCCACCTGGGCGGTGGCCGGGCGCACCTCCACCATGGGGTCCACCAGACCGGTGGGGCGCACGACTTGCTCCACCACGGCGCCCGCATGCTCCTGCTCGTAAGTCGCAGGGGTGGCTGAAACAAAGGTCGCCTGGCGCATCTTGCTCTCGAACTCGGTGAACTTCAGGGGCCGGTTGTCCAGCGCCGAGGGCAGGCGAAAACCGTAGTCCACCAACGTGGTCTTGCGCGCACGGTCGCCGTTGTACATGCCGTTGAACTGGCCGATGAGCACATGGCTTTCGTCCAGGAACATCAGCGCGTCCTGCGGCAGGTAATCCACCAGGGTGGACGGCGGCTCGCCAGGAGCGGCGCCCGACAGATGCCGGGTGTAGTTCTCGATGCCCTTGCAATGACCGATTTCCGTCAGCATCTCGAGATCGAAGCGGGTACGCTGCTCCAGGCGCTGCGCCTCGACCAGGCGGCCCAGACTTCTGAGTTCGCGCAACCGCTCGCGCAACTCGACCTCGATGCTTTCCACGGCCGCGAGCACACGCTCCTTCGGTGTAACGTAGTGACTGCTTGGATACACGGTAAACCTTGGGATCTTCTGCCGTGTGACCCCCGTGAGGGGGTCGAACAGGCTGAGAGCGTCGATTTCCTCATCGAAAAGTTCGATCCGCACCGCAAGCTCGGCGTGCTCTGCCGGAAAAATATCAATCTGGTCACCCCGGACCCGGAAAGCGCCACGCGTGAATTCGACGTCATTACGGGTGTACTGCATGCGAACAAGTTGCGCGATGATGTCGCGCTGGCCGATGCGATCACCAGCACGCATGGTCATGATCATTGCGTGATAGTCGGCGGGATTGCCGATGCCATAGATGGCGCTCACGGTGGCGACGATCAGCACATCGCGACGCTCCAACAGACTTTTGGTTGCCGACAGCCGCATCTGCTCGATGTGTTCGTTGATGGCGCTGTCTTTCTCGATGAAAAGATCGCGCTGCGGAACGTAGGCCTCCGGCTGGTAGTAGTCGTAGTAGCTGACAAAATATTCGACAGCGTTTTTCGGAAAAAACTCGCGAAATTCGCTGTACAGTTGCGCCGCTAGCGTCTTGTTTGGCGCGAACACGATTGCCGGTCGGCCTAGCCGGGCGATCACATTCGCCATCGTGTACGTTTTTCCGGATCCCGTGACGCCGAGCAGGGTCTGAAAGCTGAGGCCCTCGCCGACGCCATTCACCAGTTCGTCGATGGCTTTGGGTTGATCCCCCGCCGGGGGGTAGGGTTCGTAGAGCTGGAACGGTGAGCCCTCGAACCGCCTGAGTGGCTGTGACACACTGTTCTCGACGAGGGTGGGACGGGTCATGGAGGATTCGGTTGTGTTCAGGTTCTGCCCACCCGGCGTTGCGCAACCCCGACATGAAGAGGGGATGTTGGGCCGCTGGAGCGCGCTTCACGGGATGAGAGGATGCTATCGGCCTAAAATCGAATTTTCCCCGGCTTAGGCGGCGTCCATCGACCCCCGATCCGCCATTTTGCCTCGCGCCGCGAGCAGACACACCGACTCTTTCATTCCTACCATGAGTGCTTCGCTTTTCGCCAGCGTGGAAATGGCTCCGCGCGACCCCATCCTCGGCCTGAACGAACAGTTCCAGGCAGACCCCAACCCAAGTAAGGTTAATCTGGGGGTCGGCGTCTACACGGACGAGAACGGCAAGCTCCCCCTGTTGGCTTGCGTCAAGGAAGCTGAAAATCTGCTTGCCGAGAACCCCAAGCCAAGGGGCTACCTACCGATCGACGGCATACCCGCCTACGATCAGGCGGTCCAGGCTCTGGTCTTTGATGCCGGCAGCCCGGTGCTGACTTCCGGGCGCGTCGTCACGGCACAGGCACTGGGGGGCACCGGCGGCCTGAAAATCGGTGCCGATTTCCTCAAGCGGCTGAATCCCGCCGCAAAAGTGCTGATCTCCGACCCCAGTTGGGAAAACCATCGCGCGCTGTTCGAAGCAGCGGGCTTCGAGGTTGGAACTTACCCCTATTACGACGCAGCGAACCGTGGCATCGCCTTCAGCGCCATGCTTGCCGGGTTGAACCAGGCGGCGGCGGGCACCATCGTGGTGCTGCACGCCTGCTGTCACAACCCGACCGGCTACGATCTCGATCCGGCGCAGTGGGGCCAGGTGATCGCCACGCTCCAGGCCCGCGGTCTGGTGCCATTCCTCGACATGGCGTACCAGGGCTTCGGCGAAGGCATTGCGGAAGACGGCTCCGTGATCCAGCAATTCGTCGCCAGCGGCATGGATTTCTTTGTCTCAACGTCGTTTTCCAAGAGTTTCTCGCTGTACGGCGAGCGCGTCGGCGCGATCAGCATCGTCTGCGAGAGCAAGGAAGAGGCTGGCCGCGTCCAGTCGCAGGTCAAACGTGTGATCCGCACCAATTACTCCAACCCTCCGACCCACGGTGCCCAGATCATCGCGATGGTGCTCGGCACTCCCGCATTGCGCGCGCAATGGGAACAGGAACTGGGAACCATGCGTGAACGCATCCGCGCCATGCGTCACGCCCTGGTCGAGCGCCTGAAAGCGCATGGTGTCTCCGCTGACCTGGACTTCATCGTGCGTCAAAAAGGCATGTTCAGCTACTCCGGTCTGAGCGCCGTGCAAATGGAAGCTTTGCGTACCCAGCACGGAATTTACGGCGTCAGCACCGGGCGCATCTGCGTGGCCGCACTGAACACGCACAATGTCGATTACGTGGCAAAAGCAATGGCTGCAGCCATGTTGTCGACCACCGGGACGGATACGCGTTAAATGATCTGACGAAAAACCCTGGTTTCGACGTAGAATTGGTGCGCTGCACAAGGAGCGACCATGGTTTACGACTGGTATGAATCGCAACGGGCCATCCTGAGCCCACTCGCGGACTTCGCGCAAGCGGCGTCCAAGTTCTATACCAACCCGCTGTGGCCCCTCGCCCAGACGCCGGCGGCGCATCGCGTGTCGGCGAGTTACGAGCTGATGCACCGGCTTCTCAAGAGCTATGAGAAGCCGGTCTTTGATATTGACAATATTGCCATCGCTGGCCGCGATGTCGCCGTGCAGGAGCAGGTGGCGCTGGCCAAACCGTTTTGTCGGCTGCTGCGCTTCAAGCGCTTCACGGATGATCCGAAAACTCTGGACCGGATGAAGTCCGATCCCACTGTACTCATTGTCGCCCCGCTGTCAGGCCACCATGCCACGTTGTTGCGCGACACCGTGCGCACCATGTTGCAGGATCACAAGGTCTTCATCACCGACTGGGTCGATGCGCGGATGGTGCCGACTGAGGAAGGCGTATTCTCGCTCGACGATTATGTTGCCTATGTGCGCGAGTTCATCCGCCACATCGGGCCTGATGTCCATGTGATCTCAGTCTGCCAGCCAACGGTGCCGGTGCTTGCAGCCATTTCCCTGATGGCCAGTGCAGGCGAACCCACGCCGCGTTCCATGACGATGATGGGTGGCCCCATCGACGCCCGCAAGTCGCCCACTGCGGTGAACAACCTGGCCATGAACAAGAGCCACGAGTGGTTCGAGGCGAACGTGATCTACCGCGTGCCTGTCAATTACCCGGGCGCTGGTCGGCGCGTGTATCCGGGATTCCTGCAGCACACCGGGTTCATCGCGATGAACCCGAACCGGCACATGAAGTCACATTACGACTTCTTCCTTGATCTTGTCCGTGGCGACGACGGCGATGCCTCCGCGCACCGTCGTTTCTACGATGAATACAACGCCGTTCTCGACATGGACGCCGAGTATTACCTCGACACCATCCACGTCGTATTCCAGGACTTCGCGTTGGTCAAGGGCACGTGGAACGTGGCGGGCGAACGCGTGCGGCCGCAGGATATCCGCAGCACTGCCCTGCTGACGATCGAGGGTGAACTCGACGATATTTCAGGCGCCGGGCAAACCGAAGCGGCGCTCGAGCTGTGCGCGAATATCCCTGAGTCCCATAAAGGACACTTCACAGTTCCGGGCGCCGGTCACTACGGGATTTTTTCGGGCCGCCGGTGGCGAGATATCACCTACCCGCGGGTGCGTGATTTCATCGCCGCGCACCGTGCTGGCACCGTCGCTGCCGAGGCGACGACCGATGCAGACGCGGCCCCTGAGCGTCTTCGCGCCTGATGGTGGCAAGCGGCGTCACGTCCAGCGACGACCGCGTCGCGCGCATCGATGCCGCGCTTCCACAGACCCAGTGCACGCGCTGCGGCTACCCGGACTGCAAGGGCTACGCGGCGGCCATCACTGACGGCGAGGCCGACATCAATCAGTGCCCGCCCGGGGGTGCCGAAGGTATCGCCAGACTTGCGGCGCTGCTCCATCGGGTTCCCATCGCCCTCAATCCGGCCCACGGCGCTGAACAACCCCGCCGTGTTGCACAGATCGTCGAGAGCGAATGCATTGGTTGCACCTTGTGCATCCAGGTTTGTCCCGTCGACGCGATCGCGGGCGGGCCCAAGCGCATGCACTCCGTCGTGGCGTCCTGGTGCACCGGCTGCGAGCTTTGCGTTGCGCCCTGCCCCACCGACTGCATCACCATGGAAGCCTTGTCCGATACCGCATTGCGATCCGCCACCGGCTGGGCTGCCTGGACCCCGACGCAGGCAGCCGAAGCACGCCGCAGGTATGAGGCGCGTCATCAACGGCGTCTGACAAAAGCGCTCGAACGACGCACGCAAGCGCAGACTTCGCCCGACGCGAGCGCCGTCGAACCGGTGCGCAAACAAGCCGTGATCGCCGCAGCGCTGGAACGGGCGCGCCAGCGCCAGGCTACCCGGAGTGCTTGATGAACAAGTCCGCCGTCGAGACGCTGTTCCAGCGCCTGCAGGACGCCAATCCTCACCCCCGGAGCGAGCTGCTTTACGCCAACCCGTTCGAGCTGCTTGTGGCCGTGGCCTTGTCGGCACAGGCCACTGACGTCAGCGTCAACAAGGTCACCCCGGCGCTGTTTGCGCGCGCCCCGACCCCGGCCGCAATGACCGCACTCGGGGAGCAGGGCATCGCCGAACACATCCGCACCATCGGGCTCTACCGCACCAAGGCGAAAAATGTCGCGGCAATGGCGCGCATCCTGGTGGAGCAGCACGACGGGGAGGTGCCGCGCACGCGCGCCGCGCTCGAGGCACTGCCGGGCGTGGGCCGCAAAACGGCGAATGTCGTCCTCAACATTGCATTCGGCGAGCCCACGCTTGCGGTCGACACCCACATTTTTCGCGTCGCCAACCGCCTCGGCCTCGCGCGCGGCACAACACCGCTAGCCGTCGAGAAGAGGCTCCTCCAGGCGGTTCCAGCACGCTACCTGCGCGATGCCCATCATTGGCTGATTCTGCATGGGCGTTACGTGTGCAAGGCGCGCAAGCCCGAGTGCTGGCGCTGCGCCGTGTCAGACCTGTGCGCACATCGGCCCAAGACGCCGGCACCGACGATCTGATGCGCACGCGCAACAGACGTACATCCCGCCGCAACGTCATGCGTGCCTGGATGGCATGCATGGTGCTGGCAGCGGCCAGCCTGCATCCCGGCCGGGCGAGCGCGCATTTCCCCGCCTCGGGCATCAAAGTCATCGACGACACCGGCCGACAAATCGTCCTTGCGCGGCCTGCGAAGCGCATTGTTGCCTTGTCACCCCAACTGGTGGAATTGACAGCGGCAGCCGGCGCTGGCTCCTCGCTCGTCGGCGCCGTCAAGGGCTCCGACGCACCACCGTTCGCGCAAGCGCTGCCGCGCGTGGGCGACGCATTTTCCCTTGACCTGGAAGCAATCGCGCGGCTGCATCCCGATCTGGTGCTCGCCTGGCGTTCGGGAACGCCACCGCGGCAGCTCGATGCCCTTCGCCGCCTGGGCATTCCAGTGTTCTGGAGCGAGACACGCCGACTTTCCGGCATTGCCGCCACCGTGCGCGCCGTGGGTGCCCTGGCAGGTACCTCGACCCTGGCGGACCGTTGGGCGGACGCCTATGACGCGCGCTTGCACGCGCTGCGCCAGCGCTATTTGCGTAGCCCCCCCATACGGGTGTTTGTCCAGTTCTGGGACCAACCCCTGATGACTGCGGGGGGAACCCAGCTCATCAGTCAAGCCATCAGCACTTGCGGCGGAATCAATCCCTTCGCATCGCTGGCCGTACCGGTGGCCACCGTCAGTCGGGAAGCGGTGGTGGCCGCCAATCCGCAACTCATCGTCGCCGATGCGCCCAACGCCAGTGTCTTCGACGCGTGGCGCGCCTTCCCCACCCTCGCGGCGACCCGGGATCATCAGTTCTTCCTGCTCGACCGGACACAGCTCCCACGCATGGGTGCTCGCACTCTGGATGGCGTTGCCGCTTTGTGTGGCGCGATCGATCGCGCTCGCCATTGAAGCGCGTCCACACGTTCCGTGCCTGTCAGCGCGCCGTCACCGGGGCATCAACCCGACACCCATACAGCACTTCCGGCTCCTGGTCGTAAAACCTGTTCCCAGCGACAGCCGTACACCCGTGCCAGAACATCTGCCCGCAAGACGGACGCGGCCGGTCCGGCGCTGTAGGCACCGCCAGGCTCGAAGGCAAGCACATGCGTGGCGAGACCGGCGATCCAGTTCACGTCATGGGCCGCGAACACCATCGCCTGACACGATCGCGCCTCGAGCAGGCGCGACAGCATGCCCTGATGACCGGGATCCTGAAAGCTCGCGGGCTCGTCGAGCAGCAACAAGTCGACCCCCTGCGCCAGCACCTGTGCGAGCGCAACACGCTGACGCTCGCCGGCGGAAATCTGCAACACACTGCGCCCTTCCAGCCAGGCGCAATCGCATTCTTCCAGCAGCGCGCGCGCAGCGCCTGCGTCGGGTTCGGGTTGTGCCAGCATCACGGCGTGGAGCACACCGAGCCCGAAGCGATCACGCGATTGCGCATGCATGTAGGCACGGCGGCGCGCAAGTTCCCGCGGTCCAAGACGTGCCAGGGGATCACCTCGCAATCGCAAGCCATGGCTGGCCCCGTCGAGCCCTGCGAAAGTGCGCAGCAGCGTCGATTTGCCCGCCCCGTTACGTCCGAGCAAGGCCCACCGCTGGCCTCGATCCACCCGGAGATGCAGACCGGACAGCAAGACACGCGCGCCGACACGGACATCGATGCCCTCGGCATCGAGCAACGGCACGTCTCCCCGCGTCATCGCGATTGCCGCCCGAGCAGGACGATGAACAGCGGCGCACCGAGCAGCGCCGTGATGGCTCCCACCGGCAGTTCATACGGCGAAACGATCAACCGCGCCACCGTGTCGGCAGCGACGACCATGGTTGCCCCCAGCAGCGGTGCGGCCCATGCCTGCTGGCGCATGCGAACCACGCCACGCAAGCGCAGCAGGTGTGGCGCCACCAGACCCACGAACCCCAGTGCCCCCGCCTGGGCCACCACCGCACCCGTGGCCAGCGCAGCCAGCAGTACCAACCCCACGCGGATGGCGCCGACCTGTTCACCCAGCAGCCATGCGTGCTCGGCGCCGAGGGCCATACGATCCAGGGCGTGTGCGCGCGCGCGCAGCGCGATTGTCGTCGACATGGCCAACAGGCATAACGCCCAGCCCCAGCGGGCACCGGACAGATCGCCAACCAGCCAAAAAACAGCGCCTCGCAGACTTTGCGCCGGCACCAGCGCCAGCAACAGCGTCGAGCCCGCGCCGAACAACGCCGACAGCATGGCGCCGATGAGAATCAGTTGCGCCGATGCCTCATCGTGCGGACTCGCGAGCGAACGGCGCCCGATCCACAGCAACAGGCCCAGCGCCGCCATGGCGCCGCCGACGCTGCCCAGCCACAACGGTCCTCCCCAGAGCACCAGCACGACGATGGCGCCGAACCCGCCACCGGAGGACGCCCCCAGCACATACGGGTCGGCCAGCGGATTGCGCAGCAGCAATTGCAACGCCAGGCCGGCCTGCGCCAACAGCGCGCCAGCTCCAGCACCCGCCAGCACCCGGGGTATCCGCAACGCCTTGATGAGGGGCCAGGACCAGCCAGCCGCGCCAGTCCCCAACGCGACGGCGGTCACCAGCAACAGCGCGGCAAGCAGTGCCAATGCCAGGCGTGCGTCTCCCGGTGCCGCATGTGCGCCGGGATCCGTCATGCTCGAAGCCTCACGGCAAGGCATCGCATCGTCGGGGTCAAGAGCCCGCGGGATGCCAGACGACGCCAACGAATACGCCGAATGGCTCCGGGTTGTAGCCCCAGACCGTCTGATACTTTTTGGCGAGCAGATTCTGGACGCGGGCATTCCAGTCCCAATGCGCGTTCAGTGCGCCGCCAGCGGTCAGTCCCACGGTGGCGTAAGAGCCGAGGGTCACCGGTCCGGCAGGCGACTGGTCCCATCGCGGGCCGCTGTAATGAATCTGGGCACCGACACGCACGGCCCCAATGGTCCGACGCAGACCCACGTTGGCCAGCGTTCGAGCCTGACGCTGCAACGTCGGGTTGCCCGCAAACGCAAGATTGACCGGCTGTTGCAGCGTCAGATTGGCATCGGCCTGCCAGGCACGCACCCGTCCGTGGGCGGTGAATTCAAGCCCGCGTGTGCGGCTGCTGGCGATATTTTCAAATGTGCTCGTCGCAGTGTCGTAGAGCCACTGGTCGGTGGCGCGGGTCTGGAAGACTGTCGCCCGCACGCGCTCCGCGCCCCGCGCCCACTGCAGTCCGGCCTCGACCGAGTGCGCCTGTTCGGGACGCAAGCCGGCATTGCCGTAGTACGGTGCATACAGGTAGCCGAGGGGCGGCGCATTGAACGCGCTGGACCAGCTCGCGATGGCCTTGAAGCCATGGCCGAGTTCGCGCCCGTAGCCGAGATAGGCCGTGGGGTGGGCACCATCCCCTTGCACCGAATCGTTGCGCACGTTGAGTTGCAGTTGATTTGCCCCCAGCGTCCCCTCGATGCCGACGAACGCCGCCGCGGCATCGCGGGTCGTGCGCGCAATATCGCCCGTCGATGAGTCGATCGACTGATGCTGCAAATCGATACCACCCGTTGCGATCCACCCACCTCCGGCCTTCAACACGTTTTTCCACATTAATTGCTGCACACGGGTGCGGAAGTTGCTGCTGAACGGAAAGGCACTGAAGTTCTGGATGGTATTGCTCGTCGTCTGCTGCGAGAGCTGCAAGTGCGAGTGCCAGTCCGCGCTGATGCGGTTGTTCGCGAACAGTTGGTAGAGTTCCTGGGACGTCGTGCTCTGATTGGTGTCTGTTGGTGTCGCGTAAGCCGTGCTGTCGTAACTTGCCTGTCCGCGCCCGGCGTACGCGCGCAGGCCGATGGTCTGGCCGGGCGCCAGATCATGCTCGATGGACGCGGTTCCCGTGGTGCTGCGCACGCCATTGTCATTGGGGTTGGCGAGCGGAAATTGGGCGGGATTGGCGGCGCTGAATCCGGCCGTGGTGTCGCGGGTGATCCCCGCTTGGACGCGCGTGCCCCCGACGGTGGTGTCGACATTGGCCGACGCCGTGAATGTGTGGCGACTACCCACTTGAAGCCCGACCGAAGCGTGCGGCGACGCACCCGCCCTGCGGCTCGTGATCAGGACCACGCCACCAACCGCGCCGGATCCATAAATGGCGGATACGTTGCCGCGCACGACTTCGATGCGCTCGATCTGATCCGCATCGAGATTGTTCAGGTAGGCCACGCCCGTGCTGTCCTGCGCATTCATGGGCACACCGTCGAGCAAAACCAGTACATCGGGTCCGCCGAAGCCACGCACGAAGACGTTGCCGCTCTGGCCCATGCCACCGTTGGAGGTCACTTGCACATCCGCCAACGTGGCCAGCAACGTGGGCACGTCGTGCAAGCCTGAAGCGGCAATCGCGCTGCGATCGATGACACTGACCGACGCGAGGGCATCGTCGATCGTCTGTGGAAAGCCGGTCGCCGAAACGACGATCGGCGCCAGGGTCGGTGCCGTTTCCGCGGCGTGTGAAGGAAGCACAAAAGCCAGCGCAAGCGCGCCGGAAATCAAAGTTGAGTCTCGCATGGGATGAGTCGGAAGGAATCCGGCCGCCGAGCTCCCCCGCACGACGCGCCGATCACGGACACCAGGACCCCGCCGAGACGAACCACGCCGGACGCAGCGCACGCGCAACGCCAGCCTGCCGCACCCCGGACAGGACCCCGATATCCACCTGTTGGCCGGTATCCGGGCTGGGCGGAAAACACACCGGTGCGCCTTCCCAGACAGCAAGACGCCGTCCAGTGGCTTGTGCACCGTGGTTTGCAGGCCCGAGGGCCTGCATCCACCGACCGTTGCGGGGGCAGCGCAGGCAGGACCGTTGTGGCGTCCCCCTGCTTCCCGTTGAACCGCGCGACATGCACCGTCGCGCCGGCACCAACAACGCTATGGTATTGGATCTGAAACGTGCGGTTCCGGGCTGGATAGAATCGGGACCATGAACGACGTTGCCCCGAACGATCTGAACGCCTACCTCGACGCCATGACCGAGAGGATCGACCGTCTCGCGTTGCGGCACGCCGAACTCCAGCGAACCAACGCGCTGCTCGAGCAGCGCATACGGCAGCTCGAGACCGAACGCGATGGCCTGCGCTCCCGTCTCGGAGAGGCACGGGCGCGCGTCGATACGCTGCTCGCGCGCCTCGACCCGCCCGCACCGTCCGCCTGACCCACGACCCCGGAATCCTCTCAAACATCATGAGCAGCGCCACGCTGGAAGTCAGCATCATGGGCCAGAGCTATGTGCTGGCCTGCGCCGAACGCGAGCAGGACGCCCTGCGTCAAGCCGTCGCCGAAGTCGACCGTGAAATGTGCGGAATTCGCGACATGGGCCGTATTCGCGCCCGCGAGCGCATCGCGGTACTCGCAGCGCTGAACCTGGCGCATGCCAAATTGCTCGCCAGCGCCGGCGCATCCAGTTCCTCCCCGCCCGAATCCACGCCGCTGGATCTGCACGCACGTCTCCAGCGCCTGTGTCAGCGACTCGACAGCGTGCTCGACGGCGACGGTCAGCTGCTCTGAGCCAACAGACGCCCTGGATGCGCCTCTTCCCAACCTGGGCCTACAATCAGAGGCTGTCCTTCCGGCTTCGCGGCTCAGGCATTTCTTGAACCGATGCTTTGTGCCTCGGGCCTGGAATATTTCGCATGGGTGCGTAGCGTCTCGCGCAGACGCTCCCGAAATGCGGTGACCTCGCCCACCTGTCCCGACTGGGTTCAGGAATCAATGGGCCGTGGAGATCGGGGGGACACCTCGCCAGACAATTTCCCCATCCACGCGCACGCGGATTCCCGCACGCCAACCTTCTGACGTTCACACCCATGGCCTGGTCTTTCCTGCTTGCGCTGATGCTGCTCGGCTGCTTCTCCGGATTCATGGCGGGCCTTCTGGGTGTCGGCGGCGGCATGATTCTGGTGCCCTTCCTCACCTTCATGTTTACCCAGGCCGGATTTGAGCCCGCGCATGTGGTGCACATGGCGATCGCGACGTCCCTGACGACCATTCTGTTCACTTCGCTGTCCAGCATGCGTGCCCATCATCGGCGCGGTGCGGTGCGGTGGCGTCTTGTCGTGTTGCTCGGCGTGGGGGCGGTCGTCGGCACCTTTGTGGGCGCTCAATTTGCCGGGCACCTGCGATCAGGATGGCTCGCAGCATTTTTCGCGATTTTCGTCGGTATATCCGCGATTCGCATGTTGATCGCTTCAGCCTCCAGGCAACCTGACGCACCGCGTGAAGCGCTTCCCGGGACCGCCGTCCTGTTTGCCACTGGAAGCGGGATCGGCTTCATCTCGTCGCTGGTCGGAGCCGGTGGAGGCGTCCTCACCGTGCCATTCCTGCATTGGCGCGGCGTCAACATGCGCAATGCGGTCGCCACCAGCGCCGCGATGGGGTTCCCGATTGCCGCCGGGGGGTTGTCAGGCTACGTATTTGCAGGACTGCATGTTCCCGGTCTGCCTCCCTATGCGATTGGTTTTGTCTATCTTCCGGCCCTGATCGCGTGTGCCGTGACCAGCGTGCTGATGGCCCCGGTCGGCGCCGCGGTAGCGCACCGTATCCATGTGCAGTCGCTCAAGCGGGTGTTTGCACTGCTTCTGCTTGGCCTGGCCAGCTATATGGGTTGGAAGGGGCTGCATCTCATCGGCTGATGGCGCCGACACCACCTTGGTGGGTGCTCGACACCAATGTCGTGCTCGACTGGCTGGTGTTCGACGACCCCGCGATGCGCACGGCAGCCACCGCCTTGCGCGAAGGTCGCGCCCTCTGGGCCTGCTGCACGGCGATGCTGGACGAGGCGCTCGACGTCGTCGCCCGTCCGCAGTTTGCGCGCCTCGCCCCGGCAGATGTGTTGCGCGCGCGCGTGGCGCAGGCCAGCGCAGGACTTGCCCACATGTTCAGCCCCGCACCCTCCTCGGCGCTGCACTGCACCGATCCAGACGATCAGATGTTTCTGGATCTTGCCATCGCCCGCGGAGCCTCCTTGCTGCTCACGCGCGATCGGGCCCTCCTGGCGTTGGCGCCCCACGCCAGGCGCCTTGGCCTGTGTATCGCCAGGCCGACGGACGCGCCCGCCGCCATGGTCGTGACGCACGTCCTGAACCGGATCACCGGCCCAGATCCATCAGATCTCGCGTCGGCGCCGCAATGACCATCCGATCAGGACGACACCGATCACGATCAATGGCAACGAAAGCAGCTGCCCCATCGACAAGCCGCCCCAGAGATAACCCAGGAAGGCATCGGGTTCGCGCGTGAATTCCGCCAGGAATCGCGCCACGCCGTAGCCGAGCGCGAAGCAGCCGGCGATGAACCCACGGGGGCGTTCCCGTCGTGACAACCACCACAACGTCACGAACAGCACGACGCCCTCGAGAGCGAGTTCTATCAGTTCCGATGGGTAGCGCGGCACCATGCTCCCCGACTCGGGGTAGATCATGCCCCATGGCCACCAGGCCGGAGACGTGCGGCCCCAGAGCTCACCGTTGATGAAATTGCCCAGCCGTCCAAACGCCAGACCGGGAGGAATCATCGGCGCGACAAAGTCCATCAAATCCAGCCATGCCACCTGACGCTTGCGTGCGAACCACCACGCCGCCGCCATGACGCCGAGCATGCCGCCGTGGAACGACATTCCACCGTCCCAGACCGCGACGATCTGCGCCGGATGCGCAAAGTAATAACCCGGCTGATAGAACAGAACATAGCCACACCGCCCGCCGATGATGACGCCGATCACTCCTGCGAACAACAGATCTTCGACATCGCGCAGGGTCCAGCCGAACTGCGCGAATGGGCGATCGCGAAGCCGCTGCTTGGCGAGCACCCAGAAAGTCAGGAAACCCAGCAGGTACATGATGCCGTACCAGTGGACCTTGATCGGCCCGAGCTGGAGGGCGATGGGATTGAAGTCAGGATGGATCAGCATGACCGTGGAGTGTACGAGCCTGCACCGCGCAAGGACCCCGGGGTCAGACCGGGTCGAGACGACCGCCGCGCATCATTCGGCGACTTCCGCCTCGCGCTTGCGCGGCTTTGGCTCTGGCGCGGCGATGTCCAGTACGACACTCCCGGCATCATCCACGTCGACAGTGACGCGGCCCCCATCGACGAGACGGCCGAACAGGAGTTCGTCGGCGAGCGCGCGGCGGATGGTGTCCTGGATCAATCGCTGCATCGGGCGCGCACCCATCAGCGGATCAAAACCCTCGGCCGCGAGGTGTTGGCGCAGCGCATCGGTGAACGTGGCCTCGACGCGCTTTTCGGCCAATTGCGACTCGAGCTGCAAAAGGAACTTGTCGACCACCCGAAGAATGATGCCCTCATCCAGCGCACGGAAATTGATGATGGCGTCAAGTCTGTTGCGAAACTCCGGCGAAAACGTGCGCTTGATGTCCGCCATCTCATCGCCTTTTTCACGTTTGTTCGTGAACCCGACCACCCCCCGCTGCATGGCCTCCGCGCCCGCGTTGGTCGTCATGACCAGAATGACGTTACGGAAATCAGCCTTGCGCCCGTTGTTGTCGGTCAGGGTTCCGTTATCCATCACCTGCAGCAGAACGTTGTAGACATCCGTATGCGCTTTCTCGATTTCATCGAGCAAAAGCACCGCGTGCGGCTTCTTGGTCACCGCCTCGGTCAGCAACCCGCCCTGATCGAATCCGACATAGCCGGGGGGCGCACCGATCAGCCGCGACACCGTATGGCGCTCCATGTATTCGGACATGTCAAAGCGCACCAGCTCGATCCCGAGAACGAACGCCAGCTGCCGTGCCACTTCGGTTTTGCCGACGCCAGTCGGGCCGCTGAACAGGAACGACCCGATGGGCTTGTCCGGCTTGCCCAACCCCGAGCGCATCATCTTGATTGCTGCGGCCAACGCCGAAATCGCTTCGTCCTGGCCGAATACGACGTTTTTCAGATCACGCTCGAGGTTGCGCAATTTGGAGCGGTCGTCGGTGGTCACCGCATGCACGGGAACACGGGCGATGCGTGACACGACATCCTCGATCTCGGCCTTGCCAATGGTTTTCTTCTGCTTGCTTTTGGGCAGGATGCGCTGCGCGGCTCCGGCTTCGTCGATGACGTCGATGGCCTTGTCGGGCAGGTGTCGGTCATTGATGTACTTGGCGGAGAGTTCCGCCGCAGCCGTGAGGGCGCCGGCACCATACTTCACACCGTGATGCTCCTCGAACCGTGACTTCAACCCCTTGAGAATTTCAATGGTCTGCTCGACGCTCGGCTCGGCAACATCGATTTTCTGGAATCGTCGCGACAGCGCAGCATCCTTCTCGAAAATTCCGCGATATTCCGTGAACGTGGTGGCTCCGATGCAGCGCAATTGACCCGATGTGAGTGCTGGTTTCAGCAGGTTGGATGCATCCAGGGTTCCACCCGAGGCCGCGCCAGCTCCGATCAGGGTATGGATTTCGTCGACGAACAGAATGGAATGCGGCAAGTCCTTGAGCTGCTTGATCACGGCCTTGATGCGCTGCTCGAAATCGCCCCGGTATTTGGTACCCGCCAACAAAGCACCCATGTCGAGGGAGTAGACGACGCCCTCCTCGAGCACCGGCGGAACCTGCCCCTGTACGATACGCCACGCCAGGCCTTCGGCGATCGCCGTCTTGCCCACGCCGGCCTCACCGACCAGCAAGGGATTGTTCTTGCGCCGGCGACACAACACCTGAATCACGCGCTCGACCTCCTGCTCGCGCCCGATCAAAGGATCGATCCGACCTTCGCGCGCGAGCTGGTTAAGGTTCTGGGTGAACTGATCGAGCGGGGTTTCCTTGCCGTCGCGCTCTTCGTCCTCACCGCCCACCGCCGGTGGCCGTGCCGGCTCCACGGGGTCCGACTTGCGGATGCCGTGCGAGATGTAGTTCACGACGTCAAGGCGGGTCACGCCCTGCTGATGCAGGTAGTAGACCGCGTGCGAATCCTTCTCGCTGAAAATGGCCACGAGCACGTTCGCCCCGTTGACCTCCTTCTTGCCGTTTGACGACGACTGCACATGCATGATCGCGCGCTGGATCACGCGCTGGAACCCCAATGTCGGCTGGGTGTCGACGTCGTCCGCCCCTGGGACAATCGGCGTGTTTTCCTTGATGAACGCCGACAGACTCTTGCGAAGATCGTCAAGGTTGGCCGAACAAGCGCGCAACACGTCCGCGGCGGAAGGATTGTCCAACAGCGCCAGCAGCAAGTGCTCGACAGTGATGAATTCATGCCGCTGCTGTCGCGCCTCGACAAAGGCCATATGCAGACTGACTTCCAGTTCCTGGGCAATCATGGCGGTCTCCTAAACCGATTCCATCAGGCATTGCAGGGGGTGGCCGGCCTGCCTGGCCGCCGAGACAACCTGCTCGACCTTGGTTGATGCGACATCCTTTGCGTACACACCGCAGACAGCCCTCCCCAGGCGGTGGACTTTGAGCATGATTTCGGTGGCCGTGTCGAAATCCTTGGCGAAAAAACGCTGAATCACAAACACGACGAACTCCATCGGCGTGAAATCGTCGTTCAACATGATCACCTGGTACAACGGCGGCGGTTTGAGGCTTTGCTGCTGGCGCTCGACCACCGCGGACGTCCCCGGATCCATGCCGGGGGCTTTGCGGATCTTGCTCATGGAGGGATTTTAAGAGTTCGACGGACGTCTCGCTCACACGAAGGCATCACGGCGCATTGTCGACCAAGTTTCGGGGATCGTGGGAACATTTCCTCCACGATTCGCGGGGTGTTCACGCGGAAGAAACACGGCCCCGCGGGCGGGTCGCGCGCGGGGCCGTCGGTGCAAACACGCCACGACATGGGTCGTGACGCTGCGCCTTCGCAGAAATTACATGTTGTCGATCATCACTTGACCGAAACCGGAGCACGACACTTGCGTAGCTCCAGGCAACAGCCGTGCAAAGTCATACGTAACCTTGCGTGACTGGATCGATTTTTCCATCGAAGAAACGATCAGGTCTGCCGCTTCGATCCAGCCCATGTGACGCAGCATCATTTCAGCAGAGAGAATTTCGGAGCCCGGATTCACGTAATCCTTGCCGGCGTACTTCGGCGCGGTACCGTGCGTGGCCTCGAACATCGCCACGGTATCGGACAGGTTGGCGCCCGGCGCAATACCGATACCGCCAACCTGGGCTGCCAGGGCATCCGAAATGTAGTCACCGTTCAGATTCAGCGTGGCGATGACGTCGTACTCCGCCGGGCGAAGGATGATTTGTTGCAGGAAAGCATCGGCGATCGAGTCCTTGACGATGATGTCCTTGCCCGTCTTCGGATTGCGGAAACTGCACCACGGGCCCCCGTCCACGAGTTGCGCACCGAATTCGCGCTGGGCCAGTGCATAGCCCCAGTCGCGGAAGCCACCTTCGGTGAACTTCATGATGTTGCCCTTGTGCACAAGGGTCACTGATTGACGATTGTTATCAATGGCGTACTGGATCGCCTTGCGAACCAGGCGCTCGGTGCCCTCCCGCGAGACGGGCTTGATACCAATGCCGGAGGTGGACGGGAAGCGAATCTTCTTGACACCCATCTCGCCGATGAGGAAATCAATCAGCTTCCTGGCTCCATCGGACTCCGCGGCCCATTCGATGCCGGCATAGATGTCTTCGGAGTTTTCGCGGAAAATCACCATATCGACCTTCTCGGGCTGCTTCACCGGCGACGGCACGCCGGTGAAGTAGCGAACCGGCCGCAGGCAGACGTAAAGGTCGAGTTCCTGGCGCAGCGCGACGTTGAGCGAGCGAATGCCACCGCCCACCGGGGTCGTCAACGGCCCTTTGATGGAAACGACGAAGTCCCTGAGGGCATGCATCGTCTCCTCGGGGAGCCAGACATCCGGACCGTAAACCCGCGTGGCCTTTTCACCGGCGTAAATTTCCATCCAGGCAATCTTCCGGCGACCGCCGTAAGCCTTGGCCACGGCAGCGTCCACGACCTTGATCATGACGGGGGTGATATCGGCCCCGGTGCCATCACCCTCGATGAACGGCAGGATGGGATGGTCAGGCACCACCAGGGATTGGTCAGCATTGACGGTGATGCGCTGAGCGTCTTCCGGTACGCGGATATGTTGATACATGCAGGGTCTCCCATGAGCGATGCCGTCATTCTAGTCAGCCTTGGCACGCAACGCGAGGTCTTTTATAAGACATAAGACATAAACAATATCCTGAAGCCGATGGATCTCGTTGTCGATCATTGATGACCCACACTGTCAACCGGACTCACATGCTGTGCGTTAAAGCTGCGATCCCAATGGATCGTCACATCCAAATCATCAACGAAAGGTCAGTCATGAAAAAGATCCTCGCCGCTCTGTTCGCCATGTTCTTCGCTTCTGCCGTGATGGCCGCTCCGGCTGCCAGCGACGCCGCCAAGGCCGAAACCGCCAAGCCCGCCGCGCACAAGGTCGTGAAGCACAAGAAGATGATGCACAAGAAAATGATGCACAAGAAGGCCGAAGCTGGCTCCGCCGCCAAGTAATTTGCGGTGAAATGGATCCGGGGCTGCAGCTTGCCGCCGGAACATTGCAAGGCGCCCTGGTGGCGCCTTTTTCATGTCGGGACATGCACCCCCGAGGCCCCCTGGAGCAGAACATGAACATGCACAGGCTCATCCGATTGCTTGCCGCATCCATCGCCATGGCGATCGCGCATGTTGCGTGGTCACAATCCATGACCATGCCCACCGAGGCGCCGTTGCAGGCCGGCGTGCAACTGATTCAGGCGGAAATCGCCAGCACGCCTGCCGAGCGTGAGCGAGGGCTCATGTTCCGGCGCCAGCTGTCGGGCAACCATGGCATGCTGTTTGTCTTTCCAACATCCCAGCCGGTGTGCATGTGGATGAAGAACACGTTGATCCCGCTGTCGGTCGCCTTCATCGACAACCACGGCGCGATCGTCAATATCGCGGATATGCAAGCGCAAACTGAAACGCCACATTGTGCGGCGCGTCCGGTGCAATTCGCCCTGGAGATGCCGCAGGGCTGGTTTGCATCACGCGGCGTCGGGCCGGGGCTGGTGCTGCGCGGGACGCCGTTCGGCACCCCGCCACAGCTGTAGACCCGAGCCGGACCAAGCGCCGGTCAGGCGAAATTTGCTTCGGCAAACGCCCAGTTCGCCAGTTTATCGAGCACGGTGGCGACAAAATCGGGGCGGCGATTGCGGTAGTCGACGTAATAGGCGTGTTCCCACACGTCAACCGTGAACAGCGCCTTGTCTGCACCCGACAGTGGGGTCGCGCCGTTGCTGGTGTTGACAATGTCCACGCTACCGTCAGGCTTCTTGACCAGCCAGGTCCAGCCAGAGCCGAAGTTGCCGACCGCCGACTTGTGAAATGCCTCGCGGAACGCAGCGTAGCTTCCCCATTTCGCATCAATCGCGGCGCGCAAGTCCCCCGAAGGTTCACCACCACCGGCTGGTTTCAGGCAATTCCAGAAAAAGGTGTGGTTCCAGACCTTGGCGGCGTTGTTGAACAAGCCACCCGCCGGGGCCTTGCGGACGATCTCTTCGAGGGCGAGATTCTCGAATTCCGTACCTTTGATCAGGTTGTTAAGGTTGGTCACATACGCCTGATGGTGCTTGCCGTGGTGGTACTCAAGGGTTTCCCGTGACATGTGCGGCGCCAATGCGTCAATGTCGAACGGAAGCTGGGGAAGTTTGTGTTCCATGGTCATAACCTCTTTAAGTTGAATGAATACCCTCGAACTTCCCGAATTCTAGGGAGAATCCTCCACCCCGGTGTGCAACAGGGTCGCCAGGGGATGCGGCACGGCATCGACGGTTGCAAGTTCCAGGCGCGCGGCACTGCGGGATGTGGCCAGCACCAACGTCGCGCCAGAACCCAGCATATCGACCTGCTCCAGCAGCTTGCCGTCGGACCTCCAAGCGAGACAGTAGCCGCGCTCCAGCGTGGCCGCAGGGTTCAGCAGACGCAGGCGCCGGGCCAACGCGTCGAGGGTCGCAAAACGTCGCTCGCGCGCACGGGCCGCTCCCGCCTCGAAGCGCCATTGCAGCGCATCGAGGTCACCGGTGCGACGTGCGTATTCCTTCGCCGCGGCGGCACCCAGTCGCGTGGCACGGGCATCAAGCGCCTGCCGACGGCGCTGAAGTGCGATGGCGTGCGTGGCCAGCAGGCGCGCTCCAAGATCACGCAGCTGCAGGACCGCCCGATGCAACGAACGCGCTGGAGTCGGCAAGCGCAATTGCAGGCGATCCAGGCGCTGCTGTTCGCGAGCGAGCAGGCGCTCGAGCGCAGCCACCCTCGCCGTGTCCAGACCAGTCAGCGCCTGGCGCAGGTCGACCAGCGCAGGCGCGCAAAGTTCCGCTGCCGCCGTGGGCGTGGGTGCGCGCAAATCGGCGGCGAAGTCAGCAATCGTGAAATCCGTTTCATGTCCCACGCCGCTGATGACCGGCACTGGGCTGGCGCGGATCGCGCGCGCCAGTTGCTCGTCATTGAACGCCCATAAATCTTCCAGCGCCCCGCCACCACGCACGAGCAGGAGCACGTCGACTTCAGCGCGCGCGGCAGCGGCGCCCAGCGCCCTTGCCAGTTCGCCGGCTGCTGCGGGGCCCTGCACGCTGGCCGGGTAGAGAACCACATGCACCTGGGGACTGCGGCGACGCAAGGTCACGAGCACGTCGCGCAAAGCGGCCGCCTGCGTCGAGGTGACGATGCCGACGACGCCCGGATAGGTCGGCAACGGACGTTTGTGCTCCTGGTCGAACAATCCCTCGGCGCGAAGTTTTTCCTTGAGCCGCAGGAACTGCTCCAGCAGGGCACCCTGCCCCGTCCGGCGCACGGCTTCAACGTTCAACTGCAGATCGCCGCGCGGTTCGTACAGGCTGACCACCGCGCGCACTTCAACCTGCAGGCCGTCTGCGAGGACAAAGTCCACCTGCATTGCGCGCTGGCGGAACATGACACAGCGCAGCTGCGCTGTGTCATCACGCAAAGTGAAGTAGCAATGGCCGCTCGAAGCACGCGTAAACCCACTGAGTTCACCTCGAACGAGCACGGCGCCAAAACGCGCCTGCAATGCGTCCGCCAACGCGCGCGCCAAGCCGGCGACGCTCCATGTTCGCTCCCCGTCATCCGCCGGCGCACGTGGCGCAAGCCGCCCCTGGGCATCCCTCAATGCCATCGCCCCACCTCCGCCAGCGCGCCCTGGCCCGAATCAAGCTGTCCACACGTGGGCAGAGACAGCGAAGAGCACGACAGAACCATTCGCAGATCATTTGTCTTCCGTGCAAGTCCTTGTTTTTTAAGCATTATGTCCTGTTTAAAAAAACGTCACTCCAATGTAGATCCATACGTTTCAAGCGTTTGCGGCGCCTGATCCAACGTTTCCCACATTGTTATCCACAATTTTTTGGGATAACCAGAGGCCGCATGGGTGCCCTGTTGAAGCACCCGGTTCGACCGCCCTGTTCCGCCGGTCGTGATGGGCCGCGTGCGTGGCGCGTTTCGCGCCGGTTTACCATCCATGCACGTCACTCCCCAACATTGCTCTCCGAGATCGAGGACCCCATCTTGCTCGCCATCGTCGAAGCCGCCGGTTGGCCCATTTGGCCATTGATCGCCTGCTCCATCGCCGCCCTGGCCATCGTGTTCGAGCGCCTGACGGCATTGCGCTTGGCCAGGGTTCTGCCGCCTCGCCTCCTCGATGAAGCGATCGCGGTATCCGTGACCAACCTTCCGGCTGCTGACACCGTGGACAAGCTTGAACACAATTCTCCACTTGGAGCAGTTCTCGCCGCCGGTTTTCGCGCCGTGCGCCGCCCGCAGGCGAGCGCCGAGAGCCTGCGCGAGGACATGGAAAACGCCGGGCGCGCCGTCATGCACCAACTCACGCGCTATCTCAATGCGCTGGGAACTCTGGCCTCGGTCGCGCCGCTGTTGGGCCTTTTGGGTACCGTGGTCGGCCTGATCGAGATTTTTGGCTCGCAAAGCGGCGCCGGGACCAATCCGGTCATGCTGGCGCACGGAATCTCGGTCGCTTTGTACAACACGGCGTTCGGTCTGGTGATCGCGGTTCCGTCGCTGCTGTTCTATCGCTATTTTCGGGGCCGGGTCGATGATTTCGGAATCGAACTGGAGCAGGCCGCCCGGCGCATGGCAACGCACCTCCAGTCGCACCTCGACACGCAAACGCCCCGCGGCGGTGGGGCGATGCGATGAACTTCCAGCGGCCGCGTCCGGATGAGCCGGAAATCAATCTCATCCCGTTGATCGACGTACTGCTGGTCATCCTGATTTTTCTCATGATCACCACGACGTATTCGAAGTACACGGAGCTGAAGATCAACCTGCCAACGGCCAATTCCCCGAAGGCGCAAAACTACCCGCACGAAGTCGTCGTGAACGTCGCCGCCGATGGCACCACCATGGTTGATCGCCAGCTCCTGCGCACACGGGGCGTCGAAGCGATTGCCCGTGCCCTGCAGGACGCCGCGCATGGCAACGCATCCACCATGGTGGTCATCAGCGCCGATGCGCAGAGCACGCACCAATCGGTGGTCAATGTGATGGAAGCGGCCCGCATCGCCGGGCTGACCCAGCTCACGTTTGCCACCCAGCACGCCGCCGGACCGTGATTCTGCGCACGCGCGCGGGTGGCTGGCCGCGCTGGTGGCTGCGGCGCGGAATCACGTCCTGCCTCCTGCGGCCACTTGCCTGGCTGTTCGCCGCTTTGGCGGCGGCCCGGCGCGCGACCTTCGCGCATGGCTGGCGGCGCGCAGGCTGGCAGGCACCGGTTCCCGTGATCGTCGTCGGCAACGTCACCGCCGGCGGTGCCGGCAAGACACCAGTCGTGCTCGCCCTTGCGCGCGCGCTCCGC
>DAICZP010000086.1 GCA_027311065.1 Thiomonas sp.
CCCCCCCCGGCGCGAAGGTGCAGGGTCAATCCGTTGAACACCCAGGGTGCCGTCGACCGGTAGCGGAACCATACGTCTTCGATACAAATATCTGTCGAGGTCGATGTCGGGGGCGGGGCTGGATGACGTGGCGCGGTCACCGCTGGCTGCACGTCGACCAGTTCGAAGATCCGGCGTGCCGCGGCCAGCATTTCGCCAAGTGACTGGAATGCCAACGGCAACGGTGCCACGGATTCGAACGCGGCGAGGGCGAATAGCGCAAGCGTGGCCAGGCGCGCGGGGGGCATGGTGGCCGCGGCCACCATGGGCAGTGCCATCAGCAGCGCGGCCCACATCGCAACGTTGGCGCAAAGTCCGATGGCTCCGGTGCCGATGCCGGCGAGATCGCTCAGGCGCCGTTGATGGGTCAGCAGCGCTTCTGATTGCGCGTCGATGCGGGCGCGCCAGCGCTGCTCAGCCCCAAAGACGCGCAACTCGGCGGCACCGGCCAACGCGTCGGCCACTTCCACCCGCAGCGTGGCACGCAATGCCAGCGCGCTGGCTCCCGGCTTCGCACCCTGGCGACGCAGCCAGGCGGGGACCAGCACGCCGGCCGCGGCCAGCAGTACGGCCGTGCTCAATGCAATGCGCCAACTCAGCAACGCCATCGCGCACACCGACAACAGCGCGCCGGCGGCGCCGACGGCCACGGGAACCAACAGCCGCAGGTAGACCTGGTTCAGGGTATCGATGTCGGCCTGGATGCGAGAGAGCAGATCGGCAGCGCGCAATTCCTGCAGCCGCGCCGGCGCGAGTGGCTCCAGGGCGTTGTAAAACCAGACCCGCAGCGTGGCCAGCAGACGAAACGTCGCCTCGTGGGTCAACAGTCGTTCGACGTAGCGACCTCCGGTGCGCGCAATGGCGAAGCCGCGGATCAGTGCCGCGGGCGTGAAATAGTTCAGCGCGACTCCGGCCGCGCCGGCCAGCGCCATCGACGCGACGAACCCGCCTGCGACAGCCAGTAGCCCGACATTGGCGAGCAAGGCGACCAGGGCGACGGCTGCGCCGGCCGCCATCCAGCCCCGCCAGGGCAGGAACAACCGCCACAGGCGCAGCAGGTCGGAGCGCGCGGGGGTTGACTTCATCGCATTCCCCCCGCGTCGATCATGCGCGCAAATGGGCCGCCCGCGTGGGCCAACGCGTCTGGCGAGCCCGACTCGACCACGCGCCCATGGTCGAGCACCACCAGGTGATCGGCGAGGTGCAGCGTTTGCAGGCGATGCGTCACCATGAGCACGGTCCGTCCCGCTGCCAGGCGCCCAAGCGCTTGCATGACCGCGTCCTGGCTTGCCGCATCCAGGCTGGCGGTCGCTTCGTCGAGCAGCAGCACTGGAGCGTCGCGCAGGAAAGCCCGTGCCAGTGCAATGCGCTGCGCCTGACCTCCCGACAGCCCCGCTCCGCGCTCGCCCAGCAAGGTCAGATCGCCGTCCGGGAGGGCGTCGATGAACGCCGTCGCCTGCGCTGCCTCAGCGGCAGCGCGCACCTGGGTATCACTCGCGTCGGGACGCGCGAGGCGGATATTCGCGGCAACCGTATCCGCGAACAGATGGGGTCGCTGGGGAACCCAGGCCAATTGCGCCAGCCAGGCGGTAGCGTCGATTTCGCACACATCGATACCTGATACCCGCACGCAGCCCTGGGTCGGTCGCACGAAGCCCATCAGACTCGCCAGTACAGTGCTTTTTCCTGCCCCGCTGGATCCGATGATGGCGGTCACGCGGCCTGCTGGTGCGGTGAAGGTGCAACCAGCCAGCGCCTTGGTGCCGTCGGGCCACGTCACGTGGACGTCGTCGAACGCGATCGGGTGCGCGCCCGGCGCGATTGCCACGCGTCCCGGCTTGACCGGGGGTGTCGCCACTCCCAGAATGTCCACGATGCGTTCCGCGGCGCCAATCGCCTCCATGCGCAGGTGATAGATGGTTCCCATGCCGCGTAGCGGTGCGTAGTATTCCGGTGCCAGCAGGAGCACGAAGAATCCGGGCAGGAAGTCCATGCGGCCCCATAGCAGGCGAAAGCCGATGAGGACCGCGACCACCGCGATGCTCACCGTGGCCAGGAACTCCAGCACCACCGAAGACAGGAAGGCGACCCGCAAGACCTTCATCGTGCTGACGCGGTAGTCCTCGGACAGGCGGGCAACGACGTCGGCTTCGCGTCGGCTCGCGCCCAGCAGCTTGAGTGTGGTCAAGCCCTGCAAAGTGTCGAGAAATCGCGCCGACAGGAAGGCGAGGCGGCCCCATTGCTGCTGGTTCAAATCTTCCGCCCCGCGTCCGATGAGCCACATGAACAGTGGAATCAGCGGTGCGGTGATGATGAGAACCAACGCCGACACGCTGTCGGTTGGCACCACCGCCGCGAGTATCACGAGCGGTGCCAGCGCAGTGAGGGCGATGGACGGCAGGTAACGCGCGTAGTAGCTTTCCAGGGCTTCGATCCCCCCGACCACGCTGTTCACAAGGTCGCCGCGTGCCTGACCCTGCAACCACGTGGTGCCGAGGCGTTGCAGATGGGTCATCAGCTCGTTGCGGAGCTGCGCACGCAGTCGGGCGCCAGCCTCGAAGGCCACGCGTTCGGAAGCGCGCACGAGCGCGAACCGCAACACGTACAGCGGTGGCAGCACCGACACCCAAGGCCAGAGCGCGCGCATGGGTGCGCGGAGCATGACGCCGGCGTTCACGAGATGCGCGATCACCCAGGCCTGCGCCACCAGCAGCACGGCGGATGCCAGACCGAGGCCGATGGCGACGTTCAATGTCGCCTGAACACGCGGGCGAAGGCTCCGCAACCAGGCCTCGGGCGCGCGATTTGATGACGACGGATCGGCCATGGCCGGGGCTGGAGTCGAGGCAGGCATGTTCAGCGGCGCTGGGGCAGATCCGAGCGCAGGCTGTAGCTTGCCTGATCTGGATCATCCGCGCCACCTGGACTGCTTTCATTGCTTGACGGATGTCAAGCACTGGAAGGCACTTGGCGAGGGCAAAGCCCTTAGACTAGGAGCGCTGCGGGGCGGTTCCCCGGCAACCTTGTGTCTGCCTGGCGCTGCGTCGCTGACAAAGGCGGCTTTGCGCGGCATGCAGGCATTGATTCCAAGGAGAACGAGCGGTGGCTGAGGCAAACGAGAAGGCAGTCATCCTGCGCCAGCAGAAGGACTATCAGTTCGCGATCGATTTCGGCAACGATATCCCCGCGCTGCGGTCTGACGAACCGCCGCCGTTAGGTGCGGGAGCGGGTCCGTCGCCGAGCCAACTGCTGCTCGCCGCGGTCGGCAACTGCATGAGTTCAAGCCTGTACTTCGCGTTGGCCAAATTCAAAAGCGACCCCGCTGGCATCACCACGACCGCCCGCGCCGAGATCGGACGCAACGAAGCGGGGCGGCTGCGGGTTTTGCGCATCACACTGGACATGCGGCTGGGTGCCCAGGCGTCCTCGATGCCGCATCTGGATCGTATCCTCACGCAATTCGAGGAGTTTTGCACCGTGGGTCAGAGTGTGCGCGCGGGAATCCCGATGGATATTTCGATCTACGACGGCACGGGCCAAAAAATCAAATAATTGCTTCCATCATGGCCGACACCGCATTTCTTGATCCTCGCGCGACATGGGACGCGCGCTTTTCCGCCCCCGGCTTTCTTTTCGGCGCCGAGCCCAACGCTTTTCTCAAGCGCGAGGCCGCGCGCCTTGCCCCGCAAAGCCGCGTCCTCAGCGTGGCAGACGGCGAGGGACGCAACGCGATCCATCTGGCCGCGCAGGGACACGACGTCCACGCCTTCGATGTCTCCCCCGTGGCAGTTGCCAAGGCACGTGAATGGGCAGCAAGGCGCAACGTCGTCGTGACGTTCACCGTCTCAGGGGTCGATGAATGGGCGTGGGCCAGCGAGGCGTTCGATGCCGTAGTGGCCGTGTTCGTGCAATTCGCCGATCCCGACATGCGCGCGCGCATGTTCAAGGGGATCTGGCACACGGTCAAACCGGGGGGTGTCATACTCGTGCAAGGCTACACGCCCAAGCAACTCGATTACGGCACCGGCGGACCCGGGAAGCTGGCGCATCTTTACACGCCGTCCATGCTGCGGGAGCTCCTGCCGGACGCCGAGTGGCTGCTGTTGCGAGAACATGAGGACGAACTTGCCGAGGGTCGCGCGCACCATGGACGTTCGGCCCTGATCGACGCCGTGGCGCGCAAGCCGTCCTGAGCGGCGACGGCGGCGCGCCTGCCGGGACCAAATAAGACGATGCCTGCATCCCGGCATGTGCTGGGACTTTGGATCGTCGCCGCGGCAGGCCCGCGAGCAGAAAAGACAGCCCTTTAGAAGGGGATATCGTCGTCCATGTCGTCGAAGTTGCCTGGAGCGGCGGATTTCGGCGCACTGGACTGTCGGGCCGGGGCCTGACGTGCGGGAGCAGGCGCGGCTTCTCGGGTGCGGGTGTAGCTTTCTTCTTCGCCGTTGCCCGCACTTCCCCCTTCGCGGCCGCCGAGCAATTGCATTTCGGTGGCGACGACGTCGGTTGTGTAGCGCTCGACGCCGTCTTTGTCGGTGTATTTACCGTATTTGAGGCGGCCTTCGACATACACCGGGCGACCTTTTTTCAGATACTCACCGGCGATTTCAGCCAGACGGTCATAGAACACGACGCGGTGCCAGTCGGTTTCCTCGCGCTTCTCGCCGGATTTGTCCTTCCATTGGCGGGTGGTGGCGATCGAGACGTTGCACACCGCCGCGCCCGACGGCGCATAGCGGACTTCAGGGTCGCGGCCGAGGTTGCCGATGAGGATGACTTTATTGACAGAGGCCATGGGAGATCGGTCCTGGAGGATTGATTCAGGGCGTGAGGATAGCGCGTGCGTCGATGCGGCCGCGCAGAGACCTCATGCCGCACTCTTGCGGCGCGGTGGCGGTGGCTTGATGGTCACCGCAACGGCCAGCCACAGCGTCGCCAGCAAGGCGGCGGCGCCGAATACCGCGCCGCGCCCCTGATGCTGGGCCAGCACTCCACCGACAGCGCCGCCCACAAACATTCCCAGCGATTGCCCCGTGTTGTAGATCCCGAGTGCCAGGCCTTTACGGCTCAACGGTGCGGTGCGCGACACCAGTGAAGGCAGCAGTGCCTCCATCAAGTTGAAGGCGACGAAAAACAGGAACAGCGCGGCGATCAGGGCATACGTATTGCGGTAGCCGAGCGCAAATCCGACCATCGTCACCAGCAACATCGCCACCGCTGAAATGAAGACCGCTTTCATGTGGCCGTGTTTCTCGGCCCAGATGATGCCTGGAATCGCCAACGCAAATGACAGGATTGCAATGGGAAGATAGATCATCCAGTGGTGTAACAGCGGAATGCCCGCGTACTTTACAAGCGCCACCGGGACAACGACGAACATGCTGATTTGCAGAAAATTCAGGGCGAATATCGAGAAGTCCAGCTTGAGCAGGGGTGGCGTGAACACGGCCGTCGCCCAGTGCCCCTCGAGTTCCTCGGAATGGGTCGTCATCGGCACCGAAGGCACGATCCAGAGCACCACGCCAATGGCCGCGACGGCGAGGACACCAGTGAGCATGAACATGCCTGGGACGCTGATGGCGTCATACAAAGCCGGGCCCGCGACCAGAGACAGCACGAAGCTCAATCCGATCGCCATGCCCACCGTCGCCATTGCCTTGGTTCGGTGTTCCTCGCGCGTGGCGTCGGCGATCATCGCCGAGATCGCCGCTGAAATGGCGCCCGCACCTTGCACTGCGCGGCCGAGAATGATGATGTGAAGGTCGGAGGTGGCACCGGCCAGGAACGAGCCAAGCGCGAATAGCGTCAGTCCGAAAATCATCACCGGTTTGCGGCCGAAACGGTCGCTTGCCGCGCCAAGTGGAATCTGCAGTGCCGCCTGGGAGAGGCCATAGATCCCAAGCGCGAGGCCCACCAGGGTCTTGCTGGATCCCGTGGGCAACGAGGCGGCGTAGACCGAAAACACCGGGAGAATGAGGAAGAGTCCCAGCATCCGCAAGCCATAGATCGACGCCAGCGACAAGGTGGCGCGGCGCTCCAACGGCGTCATCCCGGCGGGGGCCGGCATTGAACCGGCGAGGCCCGTGGCTGAAGTCGGCATGGAGTGTTTCCTTTTATTGCACATCAACAGCCATGGATTGTCGCCCAATCCGGTAAAGCGCATCGATGTCAATGTGCAAAATTCACTGCTGCAAGGCCCGCTTCGCGGTCCGGGATCGCGGATTGGACCGCATGTGGACGTCGTTGGTTCTATAGTTGCAGGTTGTCCTGGCAATGCACCAATGAATTCCGAAGATCTGCTCCGCGTTGACGTCCGTGCCGCACAGGCGCGCAGCATTCGCGTGCGCGGCGCGCGCACGCACAATCTGAAAAACATTTCTCTCGATATTCCCCGCAATGAGCTTGTGGTCATTACCGGGTTGTCGGGGTCGGGGAAGTCGTCGCTGGCTTTCGACACGCTGTACGCCGAGGGACAGCGCCGGTATGTCGAAAGTCTGTCGGCGTATGCGCGCCAGTTCCTGCAACGCATGGACAAACCCGACGTCGACGTCATCGAGGGGCTTGCGCCGGCGATTTCGATCGAGCAGAAATCAGCCAGCCACAATCCGCGGTCGACGGTGGGCACGGTGACGGAAATCTACGACTACGTGCGTCTGCTTTGGGCACGCGCTGGTACCCCGCACTGCCCATCGCATCCCGACCAGCCGCTGATGGCGCAGACCGTGTCGCAGATGGTCGACGCCTTGTTGTCGCGTCCACCGGGGCAGAAGCTGGCGCTGCTCGCGCCCATCATCGACGGCCGCAAGGGCGGTCACGTGGACCTGATTCAGGGCCTGCGCGCGCAGGGGTATGTGCGATTTCGGGTCGACGGTACGGTGTTCGACGCCAGCGCCCTGCCGGTGCTGGACGATGGTGGGCGTCATGACGTGGACGTGGTGGTGGACCGGATCCGCACGGGTGGCGACATTCGTCAGCGCCTGGCGGAAAGCCTCGAAGCGGCGTTGCGCCTGAGTGACGGACGCGCCCTCGCGCTGGACCTCGAGACCGGCGCCACCCAGAGCTTCAACAGCCGCTTTGCCTGTCCGATCTGCGCCACTGCGTTGCCCGAACTCGAGCCGCGCATGTTTTCTTTCAACAACCCCGCCGGTGCCTGTCCTGCGTGCGATGGTCTCGGCCAGGTCGAGGTGTTCGACCCGGCGGCGGTCGTCGCGCACCCCGAGCTCAGTCTGGCCAGCGGTGCCATTCGCGGCTGGGACCGGCGCAGCAGCTTTTACTTTGATCAACTGTGCGCGCTGGCGAAGCACGACGGATTCGATCTCGATACTCCGTTCGAACAATTGCCGGACGCCGTGCGCGCTCGCGTGCTGCACGGCACGGGCGACGAGGCCGTGACTTTCGCGGGGATCGACGCCCGCGGTCGCGCGACGACACGTCGTCATGCCTTCGAGGGCGTCATACCCAACCTGGAGCGCCGCTGGAAGGAAACCGACGCTGCCGCGGTGCGCGAGGAACTCGCGCGCATGCGCAGCGTGCACGCATGCCCCGAGTGCCGTGGCAGCCGGCTGCGCAACGAGGCGCGCCTGGTGCGGGTTGTCGAGCTCGATCTGCCGGGGCTGGGGCGTATGACATTGCTGCAGGCGCAGGCTTGGTTCGATAACTTGCGGCTGGAGGGTTCGAAGGCCGAGATCGCGTCGCGCATCGTGCGGGAAATCGCCACGCGGTTGCATTTTCTCAACGATGTAGGTCTGGGCTATCTGTCCCTGGAGCGCAGCGCCGACACCCTGTCGGGTGGCGAGGCGCAGCGCATCCGCCTGGCGTCCCAGATCGGATCGGGACTGACGGGGGTGATGTACGTTCTGGACGAACCCAGCATCGGCCTGCACCAGCGCGACAATGATCGCCTGATCGCAATGCTCGGGCGCCTGCGTGACCTCGGCAACAGTGTGCTGGTGGTCGAGCACGACGAAGACATGATTCGCGCCGCCGACCACGTGGTCGACATGGGCCCCGGTGCCGGTGTCCATGGGGGTGAAGTGGTTTCCCAGGGGACGCCGGCGCAGATCACTGCCGACCCCGCCTCGCTCACGGGAGCGTACCTTCGCGGCTCCCGGCGCATCCATGCGGGCACGCCCCGCCGCCAGCCCGGTACGGAGTGGCTCGAATTGCGCGGCGCGTGCGGCAACAATCTGCGCGGTGTCGACGCCCGCTTTCCGCTGGGCCTGCTCACCTGCGTCACAGGCGTATCGGGCTCGGGTAAATCCACGCTGGTCAACGACACCCTGTACGCCATTGCCGCGGCGGCTCTGAATGGAGCCCACGCCGAACCGGCACCGCATGCGGCGCTCGACGGCTTGCAACACCTCGACAAGGTCATCGCGGTCGATCAATCTCCCCTGGGGCGCACGCCGCGCAGCAACCCGGCCACGTACACGGGTTTGTTCACACCGCTGCGGGAGTTGTTCGCGCAGACCAATCTGGCGCGCGAGCGCGGGTTCGATGCCGGGCGTTTTTCATTCAACGTCAAGGGCGGGCGGTGCGAAGCCTGCCAGGGCGACGGGCTGGTGAAGGTCGAAATGCATTTTCTGCCTGACCTCTACGTTCCCTGCGATGTCTGCCACGGTCTGCGTTACAACCGTGAAACGCTGGATGTGACCTGGCATGGCCTGAACATTGCGCAGGTGCTCGACCTCACGGTTGACCAGGCACTGGAGCATTTCAGTGCGGTGCCGGCCATCGCGCGCAAACTGCAGACCCTGCGCGAGGTGGGCCTGGGCTACATCCGTCTGGGGCAAAGCGCCACGACGCTTTCAGGGGGCGAGGCGCAGCGGGTCAAGCTCGCGCTCGAGTTGTCGCGCCGCGATACCGGGCGGACCTTGTACATCCTGGACGAACCCACCACCGGCTTGCATTTCGCCGACATTGACCTGTTGCTCAAGGTGCTGGTGCGCCTGCGCGACGCTGGCAACACCATCGTCGTGATCGAGCACAACCTGGATGTGATCGCCTGCGCAGACTGGATCGTCGACATGGGACCGGAAGGTGGCGCCGGTGGCGGGACCATCGTGTCCTGTGGTACTCCCCACGACATTGCCGGCTGCGCGGCATCGCTGACCGGGCGGTATCTGGAGCGCCTGCTCGCGCGGCAGGACGCAGCTTGAGGCCTCCTGCACGTTTTGCCGCTTGCCGCGACAATACCGTGGTCGCACGGACGCTGCGCGCGTTCGTGCCCATCCACCATGCAACGTCAAGACAAGGAGTATTCCATGGGCCAACATGTGACCCTGACGACCAAGGACGGCAAGGCGCTTGGCGCTTATGTCGCGAGGCCGGCGGGCGCGCCGCGGGGCGGCGTGGTCGTGATCCAGGAGATCTTTGGCGTCAATCCGCACATTCGTAGCGTGGCCGACCAATATGCCGCGGCTGGTTACCTGGCGATCGCGCCTGCGCTGTTCGACCCGGTCGAGCCCGGTGTCGAGCTCGGCTATGACGCTGCCGGCATCGAGAAGGGACTGGAG
>DAICZP010000087.1 GCA_027311065.1 Thiomonas sp.
GTCCCGACCGACGTAAAATCAGTCTCCCACGCGTGCAGCGGGAGAGGCGCAATGCAGAAACTCTGGAAACGGTCAATTGGGTTGGCGCTGATGCTGGCCCTGGCGGTTGGCGGCTGGCTGACGTGGAATGCGCTGGCGGCGGCGCCGCGCGCTCCCGATGTGAACTACCCCCTGCTGACGGGTCAGACCCTCGATTCCCATGCTTTGCGGGGCAAGGTGGTGCTGGTGGACTTCTGGGCGACATCCTGCACCACCTGCGTCGGCGAAATGCCGCAGCTCGTCCAAACCTACAAGCAGTTGGCGCACAAAGGCTTCAACCTCGTCGCCGTGTCGATGAGCTACGACAGGCCTGATTTCGTGCAGAACTTCGTGCGCAGCGGCCCGGCTGGCGCCTTGCCATTTCCGGTCGTGTTCGACCGCAGCGGTGACATCGCACAGGCTTTCGGTGGTGTTCGCCTCACGCCGACCAGTTTCCTCATTGACAAGTCAGGGCATATCGTCAAGCAGTACGTCGGCCCGCCGAATTTCGTAGAACTGCACGCACTGATCAATCAACTTCTTTCCGAGCAGGCTTGATGGAATTCCTGCAAACCATGCCGCCAGCAGGGTTCTTGCAGCAGATGTGGGGAAAACCCGTAGTTCGAAGTACGATAAGCGGATGCGAGCGTCCGCCACTCCCGGTTTGAGCGCCACCCTGCAGCGGTGGGTGCGTTCTGCGACCACTGCTTCACAGATGCGCCATCACAATGTCGCTGAGCATGTGCTGGCGCAGGCGCTGGCGCAACCGGCGCTCGATCTTCCCGGTGGGATGCTGGTGCGCAAGCTGGGGATGCAGGCCTACCAGCCCACCCTCGATGCAATGCGCAGTTTCACCGAACGGCGGAACGCCGGTACGCCCGATGAGGTGTGGCTGGTGGAGCATTTCCCAGTCTATACGCTCGGGCAAGCTGCCAAACCAGAACATCTTCTCGACACCGGACAAATTGATGTCGTGCAAACCGACCGCGGCGGGCAGGTGACCTATCACGGTCCCGGTCAGGCAGTGGTCTATGTGCTGCTCGACATTCGCCGCCAGCGCTGGATGGTGCGGGAAACCGTGCACCGGCTCGAAGAGTCGGTGATCCGGACCCTGGCGCGGCAAGGCGTGGTGGGGGTGCGGCGCCCCGGTGCCCCTGGCATCTACCTGGCCGCGCCGCATCCGCGCGCCGGCGCCAAGATTTCCGCGCTGGGGCTGAAGGTTCGCAACGGCTGCACCTACCATGGCGTTTCCATCAACGTCGACATGGACCTGAGCGCCTTTGCCGGCATCAATCCCTGCGGCTATCCCGGCCTCGAGACCGTCGACCTGGCGCATCTCGGCGTGCATACCCGACCCGACGCGATTGCCATGAGCTTTGCCACGGAACTGGCCATGCTCGCCGAAGCAGCGCAGGGTCAGGCGCGCACCTCACCGGTCTAGCCCGTCTCCGATCATCCCTTCACGCCATGAACGCACCCGCCGACCCCACCGTCAAGCAAAAAGGTCAGTCCAAGACTGCGCGCATTCCGATCAAGGTCGTGACGGACGCGCCGGTGCTGAAAAAGCCTGATTGGATTCGGGTCAAGGCGGCGACGCCGAACTCGCGCTTTTACGAAATCAAGCAGTTGCTGCGTGACGCCAAACTGGTCACCGTCTGCGAAGAGGCTTCGTGCCCGAACATCGGGGAGTGTTTTGGCCACGGCACCGCCACCTTCATGATCATGGGCGACAAGTGCACGCGGCGTTGCCCGTTCTGCGATGTCGGCCATGGCCGTCCCGACCCTTTGGATGCGGAAGAGCCGGCCAAGCTGGCACAGGCAATCGCCGCCATGAAACTGCGCTACGTGGTCGTGACCAGCGTCGATCGGGATGACTTGCGCGACGGTGGTGCGCAGCACTTCGTCGAATGCATCCGCGCCACCCGCGAACGCGCCCCCGACACGCGCATCGAAGTGCTGGTGCCGGATTTTCGCGGACGCCTCGATACCGCGCTTGGGGTGTTCGCCGCGGGCCTGCCTGACGTGATGAACCACAATCTCGAAACCGTCCCGCGCTTGTACCGGCAGGCACGTCCGGGTGCCGACTACGTGCATTCGCTGACGTTGTTGTCCGACTTCAAGCGCGCCTATCCGGGCATCCCGACCAAGAGCGGCCTCATGGTCGGCCTCGGTGAGACCGATGACGAAATCCTCGACGTCATGCGCGACTTGCGTACGCATGGCGTGGACCTGCTGACCATCGGCCAGTATCTGGCCCCCAGCAGCCACCACCTTCCGGTCTCTCGCTACGTCACCCCCGAGAGTTTCGGGCGATTCGACGAGGCCGCCCGTGCCATGGGCTTCACCAACGCGGCGATCGGCCCCCTGGTGCGCTCCAGCTACCACGCTGACCAGCAGGCGCGGGGTGGCGGGCATTTTGTCAGCGACGCGACCTGAATGAGACAATCGCGAGCACGGTGAGTTGCCAGCGCGCGCCGCGCGACGCGCGGCGTACCGGATGCTGCAAATTCGACAGGGAGTATCAAGGTGAATCAACCCATCCGTATGTTTGATCTCGCCGGGGCCGATGACGCTGTGCGCTTCAGCCCGAACTGCTGGCGCACGCGTCTGGCGCTGGCGCACAAGGGTCTGGCGGCCGAGACCGTCGCCTGGCGCTTCACCGAAAAGGAGCGTATCGCCCCTTCGGGACAAGGCAAGGTCCCGGTGCTGGTCATTGGCGAGCAATGGCTGCATGAGAGCTGGGATATTGCCGAATATCTTGAAGATCATTATCCGCAGAGACCATCGCTGTTCGGCTGCGCGCAAGGGCGTGCCGCCGCCCGCTTCATCAACCAATGGGCCAGTGACGTCTTGCACCCGGCAGTGGCACGCGTGATCGTCCCGGACATCCCGGCGGCATTGCACGAGATGGATCGCGCGTATTTCCGATCAACACGCGAGGCTGCGTTCGGGCGAAGTTTCGAGGCGATCGCCGCCGAGCGGGAACCGTCGCTGGCGGCTGTGCGTCACGTGCTGGCGCCGCTGCGCGCGTTGCTCGCGAAGCAGCCTTTTCTGGCCGGATCGTCCCCAGCCTACGCCGACCATTGCGTCTTCGGCGCGTTCCAGTGGGCACGCATTGTCAGCGCGGTGACATTGACCGCGCCGGACGACCCGGTATCTGCCTGGGTCGAGCGCATGCTGGACGCCTACGGGGGTCTTGCCCGTGCTGCCGTGCGCAGTGGGTCAAAGCCCGAGATCGCTCAGTGAGGGATGGTTATCGGGACGCCGACCCAGTGGCCAGAAAAACTTTCGCGCGTCGTCGGAGATCTGTAGGTCGTTGATACTGGCGAAGCGTCTCGCCATCAGCCCCTCGGCGGTGAACTCCCAGTTCTCGTTGCCGTATGAGCGCCACCACTGGCCGGCGTCGTCATGCCATTCGTAGGCGAAGCGCACCGCGATGCGATCTCCACTGCAGGCCCAGAGTTCCTTGATCAATCGGTAATCGAGTTCCCGCGCCCACTTGTTTCGCAAAAAGGCGCGCACCTGGTCGTGCCCGACGGGAAACTCAGTGCGGTTGCGCCAGCGCGTATCGGGCGTGTAAACCTGAACCACGCGGTCCGGGTCGCGTGAGTTCCAGGCGTCCTCGGCGAGCCTGACCTTGATCCTGGCTGAATCGGGATCGAAAGGAGGGTATGGCGGCTTTCCTTGCATCGGTGGCTCCTGCGTGTCGTTCGTGCAGCGCTTGGACAGATCGGTTTTCACGGCAATGTAGCCGACCGGGACCGATCTGTCCCGTTGCCAGTCCCATCGCCGCATGAAGGGGGCGTCAGACGCGCTGCCCCCACCAAAGCCCGGTGGACGCGTGGAATGAGCCATCGGCCTCGACCCGCAAAGCGTCCCGGACCTCGGCTGGTGCTTCCGACAGCATGGCCCGGATGATCTCGGCCTTGTTCGCTGGTGTGTGTATGCGCGCGATCCACGGTGCGAACTCGAGGCGCGTGCCCCAGCGCTCCATGACACGCACATCGACGCCGATCCCACGCAGGAGCGCGCGCCACTCGGCGTCCGAGCGGTCACGGACATGGGAGCGGTCGCGCAACAACTCGATGGCCTGAAGGTGGGTATCAGTCAGTGCGTCGGCTGGCGCTTCGATGTCGATCACGAGGAGGTGGCCGCCTGGGCGGAGTACGCGACGGATTTCTCTCATCGCGGTGTCGAGATCCGTCCAGTGGTGAGCGCTGTAGCGCGTGGCAACGAGGTCGAAGCTGGCGTTGTCAAACGGCAGGACCTCGGCACTGGAGCACTGGGTTTCGATGTTGTTCAGGCTGCGCCTGGCCGATTCCGCGCGCACTTGGTCGAGCATCCCGATCGACGGATCGAGTGCGACGACAGTGCCAACGTGCGGGGAGAGCGTGAAGCTGAGATGACCGGCACCGCACCCCAGGTCGAGCGCGCTGCCTGGGCGCGGCGACAGCTTGGCGACGAGATCGCAGGCGCGGTGGAGATCCGGGCCGCCGGAATGGACGCTGCTGCTCAGGTAGGCAGCTGCGCGGGCATCGAATTGCGCGTGAACCGCGTCGCGATGGGTACTCATGTCTCTTCTCCTTGTCGTGATCAAGGCAGCACCATAATGCGCCGGTCAACCCGCGATATCGGCCAATGCCGCAGCGCCGACGGGTTCGTTTTTCAGCCAGGCGATGAGCGCGCAGCGCTGGGCCAGGTCGTCGCGCACGGTTGCGATGAAGTCGGATTCGCAGATTCCGCGTTCGACCAGCAACGGGTCGCGCGTTTCGCTGGCCAGCAGCGACTGATTGATGACCCAGGCGTAGGGATCGATACCCGCCCGTTGCAGATCGTTCTGCAAGCGCGCCGCCTCGTGCACTGGCGTGGACTCTGCCAACGTGACAATCAGGACTTTGGTCAACGCCGGGTCACGCAGTCTTGGAAGCAGTTCGCGCACGCATTCGGGAGTGTCGCCCCGGGTGCGACTGACCTCGCGGTGATAGGCCTCGGCGGCGTCGAGCAGCAAAATCGTGTGCCCGGTCGGTGCGGTGTCGAGCACGACGTTGGCGCCACGCTGGCACAGCGCGAGTGCGATGGCTGCCGCAATGGTGGTCTTGCCCACACCGCCCTTGCCCATGGTCATCACCACACCATGCCCCTGGCGTGCGATGTCGTCGACGAGAGGGCCGAGTCCGGACGGCAATTCAGAGTTCTTCGGGTCTGCCGCCGGGTGACGCGCAGGGACGCGCGTCCCCGCCAGCAAGCGCAAGGCATCAAGACCCACCGTACCGCGCGGCAGAAATGGCATGGTTGAGGTGGGGAGGACAGTCAGGCCTGCAGCCATCCGCGCCAGTGCTCGCTGGCCCCTGTCGTGCATGGCATCGGCGACGCCATCGCCAGGTTGCCGCGCCATGAACAGGCCGTTGATGACGAGGCGAATATTGCGCACATGAAGCGCTGCGAGCTCGACGCGCGTGCGCTCGGCCTCTCGTAGCGCCGCGGCTTCGGCACGGGTTACCAGCACGATGGTGGTTTGCTGTGGATCGGACAAGCGCGCAACGCTGGCAGCGTACAGCGCCTTTTGCGCTTGCAATCCAGCCAGTGGCCCGAGACAGGAAGCGCCGGATGTGGAGGTGGCAATGAATTCGTCCCAGGCGGATGGCAGTGTGAGCAGGCGCAAGGTGTGCCCGGTCGGTGCGGTGTCGAAGATCACATGGTCAAAGTCAGCCGTTGCCGCACGATTCCCCAATAATTTGGAAAATTCGTCGAAGGCTGCGATCTCGACCGTGCAAGCTCCCGAGAACTGTTCTTCCATGCTGCGGATTGCCGCTTCAGGCAGGACCTTCCGATAGGGTTCGACCATGCGCTCGCGATAGGCACTTGCCGCGGCCTCCGGGTCGATATTCAGTGCGAACAGCCCCGGCGCGTCCGTGATGGCGGAGGGTTCGGCGCCCAGCGGTGTTCCCAGCACTTCATCCAGATTTGAAGCCGGGTCGGTGCTGACAATCAGCACCCGCTTGCCCGCTTCGGCGAGAGCGAGGCCGCAGGCGCACGACAACGAGGTTTTGCCGACGCCCCCTTTGCCAGTGAAGAAAACGTGGCGGGTCTCGATTTGCGGCAACGACATGGCAGGTCCTCAGCAGCAACCGGACTCGGGGGTGCAGCAGGCAATTGCAGCCGGCGCAGGCGCCACGGCGGCGACGAGCCCGAGCTTGTGCGCGAGTTGCGCGCGCGACGGGTAGAGCCCGGTGGAGATGACGTTACCGTCCAGGCACAGCACCGGAAGGCGGTCGATGCCGGCTTGGAGTTCCTTCAGAACAGCCGCATTGGTCGCGAACGCCTGCGGTGCCTGCCCGAGGCTGTGGCGGCGGATTTCCACGCCATGTTCACCCAGCCATTGCAAGTCGGCGGCGAACTGCGCGAGCATGGGGTCGACGCTGACACCGCACACCCCGGTGGGGCAGCACATGGCGGGCTCAAATACTTCGAGGGTTTTCATCGCCTTTTCCTGGTTTCGGCCTTGTGATGTTGTTCAACGGGGCTGGCGGCCTGATCGGCGTCACTGTGCCTGTTCATACCAATTTTTTGAGCTGTTCACGACCTTGACCACGAGCAGCATCACGGGCACCTCGATCAGCACACCGACCACGGTTGCCAGCGCAGCACCGGATTGAAACCCGAACAGGCTGATCGCAGCCGCCACAGCCAGCTCGAAGAAATTCGAGGCGCCGATCAGCGCTGACGGGCCGGCGATGGCATGTTGCTCGCCAACGGCACGATTGAGCAGATACGCCAGCCCTGCATTGAAAATGACCTGAATCAGGATGGGAACGGCGAGCAGGGCAATGATCAGTGGCTGACGGATGATGGCTTCTCCCTGGAACCCGAACAGCAGCACCAGCATCAGCAGCAAGGCGCTGATCGACCACGGACCGATTGCAGCCATCATCGCGTCGAACGCCGCCTGTCCGCGCCGGAGCAGGCTGCGCCGCCACCACTGGGCCAGCGTTGCCGGAATGATGATGTAAACGACGACCGCGACGATCAAGGTCGCCCATGGCACGGCGATCGAGGACATCCCGAGCAGCAGTCCGACGATGGGGGCGAATGCGAACACCATGATGGTGTCGTTCAACGCCACTTGTGACAGCGTGAACAGCGGGTCTCCCCCCGAGAGCCTGCTCCAGACGAACACCATCGCGGTGCAAGGCGCCGCAGCCAGCAGGATGAGCCCGGCCACGTAGCTGTCGAGTTGGACTGCCGGCAGCATGGGGGCGAGCACATGGCGGATGAAAATCCATGCCAGCAGCGCCATCGAAAACGGCTTGACCAGCCAGTTGACGAACAGTGTGACGCCGATCCCACGCACATGCCGTCTGACTTCGTGGAGCGCGCCGAAGTCGACTTTCACCAGCATCGGGATGATCATGACCCAGATCAGCACGCCGACGGGAAGGTTGACCTGGTCGAGTTCGAGGCCGCCGACGAGCTTGAAGACACCTGGCGCCCACTGTCCCAGCGCGATCCCGGTGGCAATGCACAAGAAGACCCAGACCGTGAGAAAGCGCTCGAAAATGCTCATCGGCGCGCTTGTCGCCGACTTGCCGGCGATGTCGCATTGCGCGCTCATGCCCGTGCTCCGAGCTCCAGCGCCGCACGCACCGCCGGAATCAGCCGATTGCGCAGGTCGTCGCGCACCTGGATGAAACTCTCCAGGGGCTCGCCATGCGGATCGTGGAACGGCAGGTGAATGCTTGGCACCGGTCGTAGAAAGATCGGGCAGGTTTCGCGAGCGTTGTCGCAGACGGTGACGACGAGGTCGATCGGCGTATCGATCACGGCATTCAGATCCTTTGGTTCCAGCCCTGCTGTTGGCAGCCCGAGCAGTTTCAAGGCTTCGATGGCACCGTCGGCCACCTTTGCTCCGGGGCTGGTGCCGGCCGAGATGGCGCGAACCGAGGCACCGAGGGCGTGGTTGAGCAGAACTTCAGCCATTTGGGATCGGCAGGAGTTTCCTGTGCACAGAACGAGTACGGTCTTCTTGTCTTGCATGGTCGGGTCTTCCGTGCGGGGTTGAAGTGACTTACGTGGCCTGCTCACGCAGGTTCCGGATGGCGTCGATCGCCGGTTTGGTCGCCAATTCCACGGTGTGCGGTCATGGCATTTCCTTGGCAGTGGTGTCTACATGTCCAGGTTGCCCGGCAACCGCCCCCAGCCTGACGGTGTTGGGCATGCAGGCCTGGCCTTGGCAGCAGTTGTCGGTGAGAAAGGCCAGCAGCTCGTCCATTGCGCCGTAGTCTGCCGAATAAAAAATGAAGCGGCTCTCGTGTCGTCCCTTGATCAAGGCAACACGGCTCAAGTGGGCAAGATGAAACGACAGCGTGGCGGGAGGTAGGCCGAGTTGATCTCCAATCGCACGCGCATTCATACCCTCGGGCCCCGCTTGCACCAGCAGGCGAAAGATCGCCAGACGTGAGTCGTGACCGAGGGCGGCAAGAAGTTCGGCGGCATTCAATGTTTCCATAATTCCAGTATTGTAAAACAGTTTCGTCGATTCCCGCACGCACGTGCGGGCTTGAAGGGCACGGGTTCCATGCGACTGCGCCTCAGGTGTCATCAATTCGACACGTCGGGTATCTAGAGTGGAAACGTTTTCACGCCAATCCAGCAAGTCAACCCGCCGTGCGCGTCGCTTTTTTCGACTTTGACCATACCCTCCTTGGTGCCGACAGCAACCAACTGTGGTTGGAGCATCTCGATGCCCGCGGCATGCTTGCGGCCGACGCGCTGCACCGCCACGACGCATACATGCGCGCCTATGCCGCGGGTGGTCTGGACTTCGCGGCGCTCGACGCATTCCGCGCCGAGCTGGATGCATCCATGGACGCGGCGACCCTTCAGGCGTGCAGAGATTCCTGTGTGCGCGAGCGATTGTTGCCTGCCGTCGCGCCGCGTGCGCCGGCGCTCTTGCAGGAGCTGCAGGCGCAGGGCGTGCTGATTTTTGTGGTCAGTGCCAGCCGCGAGGCCCTGCTGCGCCCGGTGGTCGAGGCGTTGGGCATTCAGCATTTGGTGGCGGCCGACAGCCCGCGGCGCGCGGCCCTCGCGAAACCGTGTTTTGGTGACGGCAAAGTACTGCACGTCGAGCACGCGCTGCATGCCATGGGTACATCGCTGCGCAGCTTGGAGCGCAGCTGGTTCTACAGTGATTCGCACAACGATCTGCCGCTGCTCGAGCAGGTGAGCGACCCGGTTGCGGTCGACCCCGACCCTCTGCTGGAGCGCGTCGCGCAATGGCGGGGTTGGTCCGTGGTGTCGTGGCGGGGGCCAGTCTGATGGCCAGCACGCTGCACGATGTCGCTGCCCGTTCCGGCACATCCATTGCCACTGTCTCGCGCGCACTCAATCAACCGGAAAAGCTGCGACGCGAGACCCTGGAGCGTGTGCGCGAGGCGATACGCGAGCTGCACTTTCGCCCCAACCTGATCGGCCGCCAACTACGCGGAGATCGGACGAACCTCATCGGCGTGGTGCTGCCCGACATGCTCAACCCGGTGTTCGGGGAGTGCTTGCAGGGAATCGAGGAATCCGCCGGGTGCGGCGCCTACCGCGTGCTGCTGACCACCACCGGCTACGACCCGGCACGGGAAGGACAGGCCATCGACACCCTGTTGTCGCAGCGCGTGGACGGACTCATCCTGACCGTCGCGCGGGCGCAGGACCATCCGCTGCTCGACGAGCTTGCAGCCTCCGGGGTGCCGTACCAATTGGTTTACAACCACAGTGCAATGCACCCCTGCGTGAGCGTGGACAACAGAGCGGCGGCGCGCGAGCTGGTCACGGAGCTGGTGCTACTGGGCCATCGGCGCATCGGAATGCTCAGCGGAACCCGCGCTGCATCGGATCGAGCGCAGCAGCGCCATCTGGGTTACTGCGATGCGATGCGTGGGTTCAGTTTGCCAGCGCGCGCGCCGCTGGAGATCGATTTCCACCAGCGCAGGTTACCGACGTCGATGCTGGCAGCGCTGCGCGATCCACGGCGCCGCCCGACGGCACTGTTTTGCGGCAATGACTTTCTCGCTTTGCTGGTCATGCGCGAGCTGCGCGAAGCTGGCATGCAAGTCCCCGAAGATATGTCGGTGGTTGGTTTCGATGGCCTGTCATTCAGTGAATTGCTGGATCCGCCGCTGGCCACGGTCTGCCAACCTCACCGTCAACTTGGTTCCACGGCCTGGAGCCACTTGCAGCATGTGCTCGAGGGCGGGACGCCGCGTTCGAGCGTTCTCGCCCACCGGCTGCGCATCGGCGGTACGGTGGCCCCTCCTTCGTCCCGTGTCCTCCCGGAGTGAACGTCATGAAATCCCTGCGTCATTGGTTGCTCGCCTTGAGCGGCTCGCTCGCATTGTCCGTTTCGCATGCGCCTGCGCACGCCGCCGAAACCGCCATCTGCTACAACTGCCCGCCCGAGTGGGCCGACTGGGCTGGCGAGATCAGCGCCTTGCATGCCGCGACCGGCATCACCGTGCCCTTCGACAACAAGAACTCCGGCCAGGCCATTGCGCAGCTGATCGCCGAACGCGCCAGCCCCGTGGCCGACGTGGTCTACCTTGGCATCGGCTCCGCTTTCGAAGCGGAGAAGCAGGGCGTGATCGTGCCGTTCAAGCCGGTGGGCTGGGACAAGATTCCCGCGCAGCTGAAGGATCCGAAGGGCAACTGGTTCACCATTCATTCGGGGACCCTGGGCTTCTTTGTCAACAAAGCCGCACTCGGTGGCAAACCGGTGCCACAGTCGTGGGCCGACCTGCTCAAGCCCGAGTACAAGGGCATGGTGGGTTACCTTGACCCTTCCAGTGCATTCGTCGGCTACGCGGGTGCCGTGGCGGTGAACCTCGCCATGGGCGGCACGTTGAACAACTTCGGCGCGGCGATCCACTATTTCCAGGAGCTGAAGAAGAACGATCCCATCGTGCCGAAGCAGACCGCCTACGCACGTGTCTTGTCAGGGGAGATTCCAATTCTCATCGACTATGACTTCAACGCCTACCGTGCTGCGTACAAGGACCACGCCGACGTTGCCTTCGTCATCCCGCGCGAGGGCACCATCGCCATGCCTTACGTGATGGCTTTGGTGAAGAATGGCCCACATCCGGCCGTTGGGAAGAAAGTCCTCGACTTCGTGCTCTCGCCAAAGGGCCAGGCCATCTGGGCCAACGCTTTCCTGCGGCCGGTCATGCCGGGCGCGATGAGCGCGACCGCGGCGGCACGGTTCCTGCCCGCCAGCGACTATGCACGTGTCAAGCCGGTCGACTACCAGAAGATGGGTGAGGTCGAGCAGGCCTTCGCAAAGCAGTATCTGGCGCAGGTGCACTGAGCGCACGATCGCTGGCCACCCGAAGGAGCAAGCCCGATGCTGGACCTGGGATTCCCGGCGTGGCTGCGCCGCGCGCTGGCGGCGCCGGCGGTGGCGTTGTTTGCCGCTTTCTGGCTGCTGCCCATGGCCGCGCTTGGGCGCGCCAGCGCGCAACATGGTCTGCACGGCTACGTCCAGATTCTCGTGAATCCCCAATACCTGCGCAGTCTCGGGATCACAGTGCTGCTGGCAGGTACCGTCACCGCGGCAGCTCTGGCGCTGTCGCTGGTCGCCGGGCTCTTTCTTGCGAGGCATGTGTTCCGGGGGCGGCGCCTGCTCATGGCCATGCTCACGCTGCCGTTGGCATTTCCGGGCGTGGTGGTCGGATTCATGGTGATCATGCTTGGTGGTCGCATGGGTCTGGTGGCGCAGATCGGCATGGCCTTGTTCGGTCAGCGCTGGGTCTTCGCCTATTCGCTAGCTGGGTTGTTCGTGGGCTATCTGTATTTCTCGATTCCGCGCGTCATTCTCACCGTGACAGCTGGCGCGCAAGGACTGGACACGAGAATCGAAGAGGCGGCGCGCAGCCTCGGTGCCTCGCCGTGGCAGGTGTTGTGCGACGTCACGCTGCCAGCTTTGGCGCCGGCGCTCATCGCGTCCGGTGCGCTGTGCTTTGCCACCGCGGTCGGCGCCTTCGGCACTGCGTTCACGCTGGCCACCGATATCGACGTGTTGCCGATGGACATCTATACCGCGTTCACCCTCAACGCGGATCTTCCAACCGCCGCGACCTGGAGCCTGATCCTCGGCGCGGTGACCTGGCTGGTGCTGTGGTGGGGTGAGGGTGCCGGCGGCGCCGCAGCGGCCCCCGGGGCTTGAGGCGACGTCATGGACCCAAGATGCATCGCAGCTCCCAAGCGGACGACGTGGTTCACCCAGCGTCGCGCGGGGGGGCGCGTGCGCCCGCATGTGCTGGCGCAAGCCGTGCTGACCGGGCTGCTCGCCGCATTTCTCATCGTCCCTGTGGGCTTATCCATGCTGGCCGGCGTGACGCGCAACGACTTCATCGGCGTACGTAGCGGCCTCACCTTGCGCTGGGTGGCACAGGTCTGGGACATGTATCACGACGCCATCGGCCTGAGCCTGCGCGTGGCGCTGTCCACGCTGGTCGTGACGCTGGCTGCGGGCGTGCCATGCGGCTACGCGCTGGCACGCAGCCAGGCGCGCGCGGCGCGGTTGTTCGAGCGCATGCTCATGCTGCCGGTGGCGATGCCAGGGCTGGCAAGCGCCCTCGGCCTGCTGGCCGTCTACGGGAGCGTGCGCTGGTTTCGCACCAGTAGCTGGTTCATCGTCGTCGGCCATGTCGTCTTCACGCTGCCCTTCATGGTGCGTTCGGTCCAGGCCGTTTGTACGGGCACGAACCTGCGCGAATTGGAGGAAGGGGCAGCCAGCCTGGGCGCCGGCTTCATGCAGCGTCTGCACACCGTCGTGCTTCCCAATATCCGCCCTGGGATCGTCGCCGGTGCACTGACCGTGGTGACCTTGTCCCTTGGCGAATTCAACCTGACCTGGATGCTTTCCACCCCGACCACCAAGACACTTCCGGTGGGACTTGCCGACGCCTATGCCTCGTTGCGGCTGGAGGTTGGCAGTGCCTACACCCTGATCTTTTTCGTGCTCATCGTGCCGTTGCTGGTGCTGATGCAACGCGCCGCCGGCGATGGGCCGCGCAGACGAGATTGAACATGAACCCCGCCTCCGTGGGCATCACCTTGCAGGCATGCGCCAAGCACTATGCGCGTGGCCAGCTTGCATTGCATCCCCTCGACCTGCGCGTCGAGCCGGGCGAGACACTCGTATTTCTCGGCCCATCGGGATGCGGCAAGACCACCACCCTGCGGCTGATCGCAGGACTGGAACGACCCGATCCCGGCGGGCGCGTGCTGTTCGACGACGAGGACGTGACATTGCTGCCGATCGAAGCGCGCCGGGTTGGCATGGTGTTCCAGAACTACGCGCTGTTCCCCAACCTGGATGTCCGCGGGAACGTGGCATACGGGCTTCGCATCCGACGCGTGCCCAAGCCGCAAATGCAGCAGCGCGTCGACGAACTGCTCGCGCTGATGCGGCTGGTTGATTTTGCCGACCGGCCGGTGCAGGAGCTGTCCGGAGGCCAGCGCCAACGTGTGGCGCTGGCGCGGGCACTGGCACCACGCCCGCGCGTGCTATTGCTTGACGAGCCGCTTGCGGCACTCGATGCGCAGTTGCGCGAGACCCTGCGCGTGGAAATGAGTGCGTTGCTGCGCAGTTTGGGGGTGACGTCGATCTACGTCACCCACGATCAGGCCGAGGCGATGGCGCTCGGCGACCGCATCGTCGTGATGAGCCACGGACGCATCGAGCAGGTGGGTACGCCGCGCGAGATCTACCATCGACCCGTCAATCTCGAGGTCGCAGGCTTCGTCGGTTTGCTCAATCGCATGCGCGGAAGCGTGCGCGCGGGGCAGGTACACGCCGAAGGCGACGCGGAATTGTGGTTCCGCCCCGAGGACGCGCAACTCGTCGCGGCGGATGCCGGTGCGTTGCGCGGCAATGTCAGACAAGTCATTTTTCTTGGTGATCGCACCCGCATCGGCGTCGACGGCGTGGCTGCACAGATGTTGTGGGCCGATGTGCCCGGGCGCCTGGACGTCGCCGTGAACAGCCGCGTGGGCCTGCGTGTGGCCGCGAGTGCATTGCTCAATACCGTCGCGAATACACAATGATCCTCTGCCAGATTTCCGATCTTCATATCAAGCGCAAGGGCGCCTTGGCATACCAGCGGGTGGATACGGCCGAAGCACTGCGTCGATGTTTGCGCGCGATCACGCGCTTGCGTCCGGCGCCGGATGCCGTGGTGGTGACTGGCGACCTCGTCGACATGGGGGATGCGGATGAGTACGCGCACTTGCGGGAAATCCTGGGTACGCTCGCCATCCCCTGCTACCTGTTGGTGGGGAACCATGATCACCGTGACACCCTGCGCCAGGCCTTCCCGGAGCATGGCTGGCTCGGTCGCGATGGGTTTGTGCAGTACGCGGTCGACCTCGGCCCGTGCCGCCTGATCGCGCTCGATACCCAGGACCCGCCGAACAGTGGCGGGCGCTTGTGCGAGCAGCGACTGGCGTGGCTGGAGCGCGAACTCGGCCGGGCATCTGCCACGCCGGTGGTCCTCGCGATGCACCATCCGCCTTTCGTGACTGGCATCGGACACATGGACCGCATCGGACTGCCGTCAGCCGATCGGCAGCGCTTGTTGGAGATCGTGGATCGGCACCCGCAAGTCGAGCGCATCGTCTGCGGGCACCTGCACCGCCCGATCCAGCGCCGCTTCGGCACGAGCGTGGTCAGCACCTGTCCCGCGCCGGCTCACCAGGTGGCGTTCGACCTCGATTCCGAAGCCATGCCCGGTTTCTGCCTCGAGCCCCCAGCCATGCAACTGCATGTGTGGATCGAAGACGAAGGACTGGTTTCGCATCAGGTGAGCATCGACGAATATCCCGGGCCCTACCCATTTTTCGAATCGGACGGACGCCTCATCGACTAGCAGGCAACACGGCGGGGCCTCAAAGTTGCACTCCGCGGGTGAGCGCGCCATCAACCACCAGATTGGTCCCGCTGATAAAACTGGCGGCCGGACTGGACACGAAGACGACGGCGCGCGCGATTTCCTCTGGCGCGCCCATGCGTCCAGTCGGGTTCAGGGCCAACGCCTCGGCGTACAGCGGCGGATTGTTGTCGCGAATGTGCTCCCACACCCCGCCCTCGAAATACACATTGCCGGGTGAAACCGTATTTGCGCGAATGCCGCTGCCAGCCAACTGGTAGGCAAGCCCTTGTGTGTAGTGCACCAGTGCGGCTTTGAACGTGCCGTAAGGCCCGGCAGCAAAATCGATCTCGCGCCCGGAGACGCTGGAGATCGTCACGATTGCCGCCGCCGTGCTGGCGCGCAGGAACGGCATCGCGGCATCGACCAGATGCACCGTGCCCATCATGTCAGTCTGAAACTCACGTTGCCAGGACATCTCGTCATTGCCAATGGCGAGCGCACTGACATTCGCCACGACGATGTCGAGACCGCCCCATGCCGTGGCGACTCCGCTCACCCAGTGCTTCAGTGCCGCGGCGTCAGCGACATCGACGGCGGCGCCGCTGGCATCCACGCCGTGCTGCTTCAGCGCCGCCACGGCGCGGGGGGGGG
>DAICZP010000088.1 GCA_027311065.1 Thiomonas sp.
CGTGGCAGGAGGTGCCCGCCGCGCAGCTTCCGGCCGGCGCGGCGCACGGCCTGCGTGCGCGCTGGCTCGACGACGGCGCGACCTACCTCCTGTGGTTCGATGCGCGCGATCTCCTGGTCGCCGCGGAGGGCGAGATCGCCCTCGACGTTGCCCTCTATTCGCAGGTCGCCGTCGCCGTGGATTCGGCCGCGGACGCGGGCGCCGCTGCCGATGCGTGCCCCCTGCCCCTCGCTGCGCGTGGTGGTGCGTGGCTGGGCCATGATCGGCGCGCGAAGCTAGTACATGCGCCGCGTCGTGTCACCACCCGACACGAGACGCTCGGGTATGCTCGCGGCGCGGGGCCATGAGGGAACGCAAGTAACAGCAGCGAAACCCGAGGCTCTGGTACGTGCTTCTCATCGTGCCCTTCGTGGGCACGCTCTGGGTGCCGTTCTACGACTCGCTCGAGCCACGCCTCGGCGGCATCCCGTACTCCTACTGGTACCAGTTCGCCTGGATCGGCATCGGGGCGGCCATCACCGCGGTGGTGTACTTCGCGACCCGCGAGCCCGACGCATGAACCGGGTCGACGTGGTCGCGCTGGTCGTCTTCGCGCTTCTCTTCGCCCTGGTCACGGGGCTCGGGTTCGTGGCGTCGCGGTGGCGCAAGGCCGACCTCGACCAGCTGCACGAGTGGGGCCTGGGAGGCCGGCGCTTCGGCACGCTGGTGACGTGGTTCCTGCTCGGGGGCGACCTGTACACGGCGTACACGTTCGTCGCGGTGCCGGCGCTGGTGTTCGGGGCAGGCGCGTTCGGTTTCTTCGCGCTTCCATACACGGTGCTGGTGTATCCACTCGTGTTTGCCATTCTTCCGCGGTTGTGGGTCGTCGCGCATCGGCACAATTACATCACCGCATCCGACTTCGTCGCAGGCCGCTACGGGAGCCCGGTGCTGGCATTGGCAATCGCCGTCACGGGGATTGTCGCAACCATGCCATACATCGCCTTGCAGCTTGTTGGTATTCAGGTCGTGATCGGGGGGCTCGGATTCCCGACACAAGGACTGGTCGGGGATGTGCCGCTGATCATCGCCTTCGTGATCCTGGCGGCCTTCACCTACACGAGCGGCTTGCGCGCACCGGCATCGATCGCCGTGGTGAAAGACCTGCTGGTCTACATCACAGTGCTGGCACTCATCATCGTGCTGCCGATGAAAATGGGCGGATTCGCAAGTTTGTTTGCGGCCATTCCGAAAGCCAAGCTGCTGCTGCCGCCGGCCACACCCGGGAACTTCGGCTTCATGTCGGCATATGCGACGGTGGCATTCGGATCGGCGCTGGCACTGATGTTGTACCCCCATGCCACGACCGCAGTCCTGGCGGCAAAGGGCCCTAATACCCTGCGCAGAAATTGGGTTTTTCTGCCGGCCTACTCGTTTGTGCTGGGTCTGATCGCATTGCTTGGATATTTTGCACTTGTCGGTCATATTGACAAAATGCCGGATCTTGCGCCGTACTTCAAGCATTATGGTCCGCAGTTCGCCATGCCAGGGTTGCTGCTTCATTACTTCCCAAGCTGGTTCGTCGGCGTCGGTTTCGCTGCCGTCGCCATCGGTGCGCTGGTACCGGCTGGCATCATGTCGATCGCGGCGGCAAACTTGTTCACCCGGAACATCTACAAGGCGTTTTTCAACCCGAACTGCACCGTCCAGCAGGAAACCAGCATGGCCAAGCTGGTTTCGCTGCTGGTCAAGTTCGGCGCCTTGCTGGTCATCTTTTTCCTGCCGGTGAAATTCGCCATCCAGTTGCAACTGCTCGGCGGGATTCTGATCCTGCAGACGCTTCCCGCCATCGTCAGCGGCATCTACACGCGCTGGTTCGACCCCAAGGCCTTGTTGCTGGGCTGGGCCACGGGTCTGGTGTTCGGGGTCTGGGCGGCTTCGCTCACTGGATTCCAGAAGGCAATTTACGTGCTCCACCTGGCTGGTACCGTGATTCCAGGCTACATCGGGCTGTACGCCCTCGTGGTGAATTTCGCTGTCGCGATCGTTGCGACGCTGGTTATTCGCGCACTCGGCATGGCCGGGAGCGAGGATGCCACCATCGCGGCGGACTACGTCGGTTGAGCCGCGGCGATGCCGGCCCCGAAGTCGGCCGGCATCGCCAGCCCGGCACGCGGCCGTGGGAGCAGCGCGCCGCAGTTTCGGTGCGCCTGCGGTTCAGCGCTTGATCGCGCGCCAGCCGATGTCCTGCCGGAACTGCATGCCTTCGAACTGGATCTGGCGCACGCCACTGTAGGCGCGCGCCTGTGCAATGCGGACCGAATCGCCGAGCGCCGCGACAGCGAGGACCCGGCCGCCGCTGGTGCGGAGTACGCCGTCATCGAGCCGGGTGCCAGCGTGAAAGACGTGAAGATCGTCTTCCGGACGCGGGACACCGGTGATTTCGCCGCCCAGACGCAGCAACTCCGGGTAGCCGGGCGCCGCCATCACCACAGCCAGTGCGGTGCGGCGATCCCAATGCAGTTCGACGCTGTCGAGCTTGCCGTCCAGCGCAGCGTCGAGGACCCCGACCAGATCACTCTTGAGGCGCATCAGGATGGGCTGGGTTTCAGGATCGCCCAGGCGGCAGTTGAACTCGAGCGTGCGGGCCTGGCCCTGGGCGTTCACCATGAGTCCGGCATACAGGAAGCCCGTGTAGGGATGACCTTCCGCCGCCATGCCGTGGACCGTTGGCAGAATGATTTCCCGCATCACCCGGGCATGCACCTCGGGCGTCACCACCGGCGCCGGCGAATAGGCGCCCATGCCGCCTGTATTCGGGCCCTCGTCACCGTCGCGCAGACGCTTGTGGTCCTGGCTCGACGCCAGCGGCACGACGTGGTTTCCGGCGACCAGCACGATGAACGACGCCTCTTCGCCTTCGAGAAAATCCTCGATCACGACACGCGCGCCCTCAACGCCATGCTGGACGCCGTAGGTATTTTGCTCCAGCATGTCACGCACCGCTGCGTGCGCTTCCGCCACTGTCTGGGCCACGACGACCCCCTTGCCGGCTGCCAACCCGTCGGCTTTCACCACCAGCGGTGCGCCTCGCACGTCGATGTAGGCGTGGGCCTCGAACGCGACATCGAAGGTGCGGTGCGCCGCCGTCGGGATGCCGTGCCGTTGCATGAATGCCTTGGCGTAGGCCTTTGAACTCTCAAGCTGCGCGGCGCCCTGCGTGGGGCCCCAGATGCGCAACTTTCTCGCGCGAAAATGATCCACCACCCCCGCAGCCAGAGGCGCCTCAGGACCGACCACGGTCAGATGGATGTCTTCCGCAACGCAGAAATCCGCCAGCTGCGCGATGTCGGTGATCGGGAGGTTCTGCATGCGCTCGCCGGTGGCGGTACCGCCGTTGCCGGGCGCGACATAGACCTTGCCGACACGAGGGGACTGAGCGAGTTTCCATGCCAGCGCGTGCTCACGGCCGCCGGAGCCAATGACCAGGATTTTCATCAGGAACTCGCTCAGGGCAGGATGGCGTTGTGGTCGACCCTCTGCACGTCGTCCAGATCCTCAAGCATATCAACGAGCTTGTGCATACGATCCGCGTCATCTCCAGAGAGTTCTACCTCGACGCTTGGCTTCATGCCGATTTCCGCGAATTCCGGCTTGAGGCCCGCGCCATCGAAGGCCTTGCGCACGCCTTCGAAGTCCCCGGGTTCGCAAAGAACCTCGACCGAACCGTCGTCCAGGGTATTGACATCATCCGCGCCGGCTTCGAGGGCAGCTTCCATCACCGCATCATCGCTGGTGCCGGGGGCGAAAATGAACTGGCCGCAGTGCTTGAACTGGAAGGCCACCGAGCCTTCGGTACCGAGGTTGCCGCCGCACTTGGACAACGCATGGCGGACTTCAGCCACGGTGCGCACACGGTTGTCGGTCATGCAGTCGATGATGAGTGCCGCTCCCCCTGGCGCGTAGCCCTCATAGCGGATCTCCTCGTAGCTGACGCCTTCGAGATTGCCGGTGCCGCGATCGATCGCGCGTTTGAGATTGTCGGCCGGCATATTGACCTCACGCGCCTTGTCCATCGCCATGCGCAGGCGCGGATTGGCCGCCGGATCACCGCCACCGAGGCGCGCAGCCACCGTGACTTCACGAATGATTTTGGTCCAGACCTTTCCGCGTTTTTCGTCTTGTCGACCTTTGCGGTGCTGGATATTGGCCCATTTCGAGTGGCCGGCCATAGATTTCGCTCCCGGCGCTGATGCGCCTGTGAATGCAATGAACGCGCAGCCGCGGTGGTGTCCGCGCCTGAATCCGCACATTTTACGGCGCACCCAACCGTGCCCTGCAGGACGGTCACGGTTGGGTGCGCAAGCAATTGTGGCAGCGCGGGGGAGGGGGTAGCAACGGCAATTGACGGAGAATAGGAGTTTGCCCGCAAAGCAGGCGCGCAATCCCTTTCACGACATCATGCAAGCATCGGACAACCTTACCGTCAGGCCGTCGAATTTCCTGCGTCAGATCATCGAAACGGACCTTGATGGCGACGCGCTGGCCGGACGGCGTTTTGCTGGCCGGCCCGGAGACGCGCGCGAACTGGCCGAAGCGCCACCGGATGTCGCGCGCATCCGCACCCGCTTCCCGCCCGAGCCCAATGGATTCCTGCACATCGGCCATGCAAAAAGCATTTGCCTGAACTTTGGCCTGGCGCGCGATTTCGGGGGCGTATGCCACCTGCGCCTCGACGATACCAATCCGGAGAAGGAGGATGAGGCCTACGTCGATGCCATTCGCGACGCCGTGCGGTGGCTTGGATTCGACTGGGTGGTGGACGGAATCAGCCACGAATATTTTGCAAGCGATTATTTCGACTTCATGGAGCGCGCGGCGCGTGCCTTGATCGAGGCCGGCCTGGCTTACGTCGATGAGCAAAGCCCGGAGCAGATGCGCGCGAACCGGGGCACCCTGACCGAGCCCGGCGTTGACAGTCCGTGGCGCGCCCGCCCGCCTGCCGAGAGCCTGACGCGATTCGCGCAGATGCGCGCCGGCGAACATGCGGAGGGCAGCATGGTGCTGCGTGCAAAAGTCGACATGGCCTCGCCCAACATCAATCTACGTGACCCGGCGATCTACCGTATCAAGTTTGCCCATCATCACCGCACCGGCGACCGCTGGTGCATTTATCCGATGTACACGTTCGCGCATCCGATCGAGGATGCGCTCGAGCGCATCACCCACAGTATCTGCACGCTGGAATTCGAGGATCAACGCCCGTTTTATGACTGGCTCCTTGGCCACCTGGCCGACCTCGGCCTGCTCGCACGGCCGCTGCCACGTCAATACGAATTCGCACGGCTCAATCTCAACTACGTCGTCACCAGCAAGCGCAAGCTGGCGCAATTGGTTCACGAAGGCTTTGTTTCGGGCTGGGATGATCCGCGTCTGCCGACAATCGCCGGATTGCGCCGACGTGGATTTACGCCGGGAGCAATCCGGCTGTTCGCGGAGCGCATCGGGGTGTCGAAATCCGATGCATGGATCGACGACTCCGTGTTGGAAGGTGCGTTGCGCGACGATCTCGAGCCGATGGCGGCACGTGCCATGGCCGTGCTCGACCCCGTGCGTCTGGTGCTGACCAACTGGGATGCGGTCATGGGCGCAGGCGTGTTCGACGCGTGCCACGCGCCCGTGCATCCGCATCATCCCGAGCGAGGGCAGCGCCACTTCCGTCTGGGTCCCGAGGTCTGGATCGAGCGTGATGATTTTTCCCTGCAGCCACCCAAGGGCTTTTTCCGGCTCTTTCCCGGGCACCGCGTGCGCTTGAAGTACGGCCATGTGATCGAATGCACCGGTGCCACCGTGGATGCGCAAGGGCGTGTCACCGAGGTCCAGGCGCTGCTCGTGCCGGATACCAAGAGCGGGACCCCGGGTGCCGACGCAGTGAAGGTCAAGGGTGTCATCACCTGGGTCGCCGCGGTCGACGCCGTCGCCGCGGACGTGCGCATCTACGGGCGCCTGTTCAACGAAGCGCAGCCCGACGCTGGTGGCCGCGACTTCCTGACCGCCCTCAATCCCGACAGCCTGCGCACGTTACGGGCCTGGGTGGAGCCGGCGCTGGCGCAAGCCCGGCCGGGAACCAGCTTCCAGTTTGAGCGTCACGGCTATTTCGTCGCGGATTTGCGCGATCATGGGGTTGCGATGCCTGTTTTCAACCGCACCACCGCCCTGCGCGACGGGCGCTGAACCCGCACATCAGCGAGGACACCGCCATGTTCGATTTCGGTCCCTGCATCGGGGATGCTGGCGCGTGCGGTCGGCAGCCACAGCCAGCGGACCTTGGTCTTGCGGTGCGTCAGCGCCTGCAGGAGCAAGGTTTCTGTGTCCTCCAGCCCGACGATTTCGCTGCCTTGTGCGAACTACCGACGCAGGACTGCGCGCCCGCGTTGCAGGCATGGAATGACTTGCCCGAGGACCGCTACCTCAAGGATGGTGGCCATTACCGCCGGCGTCGGCATGCGAGCTTCGAACAGACGTGGAATCCCGCGGACGCCACATCGACGCTGATGCAGGCCCCGCATCGACCGCACTACCAACCGCTGACCTACAACGCACTGCATGGCGGCCTGGTGCGCTGGTTCGAGCCCATCGGGCCGGCGCTCCTGGAGTCGGCGTGCTGGGCGCCCATGTTGAAGGGGCTGGGGCGCTTGTTTCGCGACGTCGGACTGCACCAGGGCGGGGCCGCGCCCGGCGTCTGCGCAAGCAGCGTCGATCGCTGGTGCATCGAAGCGCATCAGTTCCGCATCGACACCGCCAGCGGCGTGGGCCTTCCCACGCCCGAGGGTGCACACCGCGATGGCGTCAATTTCGTAGCGGTCGTGCTGGCGCAGCGTCATGCGATACGGGGAGGGGAGACGCGGGTGTTCGAACATACGGGTCCCTCCGGCGTGCGCTTCACCCTGGAACGTCCCTGGAGCGCCTTGCTGATGGACGACACACGCGTTGTCCACGAGACCACGCCGGTGCTCGCGCTCGATCGCGATGCCCCGGGCTGGCGCGATACCCTGGTGCTGACCTGGCGCGCCGGCGCATTCATGGATCCACCCGGTGTCAGCAGCGCATCAGCACGCTGCGCTTATGCTGGGGGTTGTGCGCGGGACTGACCGTGCCATCGACAAGCATCACGACAGACCGGAGACCTCGCATGCACAAGCCTATTCCAGCCACTCTGATCGCCGGCGACGGCATCGGGCCAGAAATCATGGACGCGACGCTTGCCGCGCTCGACGCCCTGCGGGCTCCGTTCGCGTGGGATGCGCAGGTGGCGGGCCTGGCGGGGGTGCACAGCGCTGGCGACCCCTTGCCTGCCGCGACGCTGGAGAGCATTCGCAGAACGCGCCTCGCGCTCAAGGGCCCGCTGGAGACACCGTCCGGTGGCGGCTACCGCTCTTCGAACGTGCGTTTGCGCGAAGAGTTCAAGCTGTACGCGAACATGCGCCCGGCAAAAAGCATGATCCCGGGCGGTCGCTTCGAAAATATCGATCTGCTCGTGTTCCGCGAAAACGTCGAAGGCTTGTACATGGGCTACGAGCACTACATCCCCATCGAGGACGATCCGCACGCGGTGGCGATCGCCACAGGGGTCAACACCCGCAGGGGCGCGATCCACATCCTCGACTACGCTTTCCGGACCGCGATCGCGGCGGGCCGAAAGAAAATGACGGTGGTGCACAAAGCCAACATCATGAAAGCCCTCACCGGCATTTTCCTCGAGACAGCCTACCAGTTGCACGCGGAAAAATACGCGGACCAGATTGCATTGGACGACGTCATCGTCGACGCCTGCTGCATGAAACTGGTCATCAACCCCTGGCAGTTCGACGCATTGGTGACGACCAATTTGTTTGGTGACATTCTTTCCGACCTCTGCGCTGGTCTGGTGGGCGGCCTCGGCATGGCGCCCGGGGCCAACATCGGGCAGGATGCGGCTGTTTTCGAGGCGGTCCACGGATCGGCGCCTGACATTGCCGGTCGCGGTATCGCCAACCCCAGCGCCTTGATGCTGGCGGCGGGCCTGATGCTTGACCATGTCGGCATGGCCGACGAAGCGTCCCGTCTGCGGCGGGCGATTGCGGATGCCATCAACGTCGATCACGTCCGCACCGGTGATCTCGGTGGCAACGCAGGCACCGAGGCGTTCACGAAGGCGGTGGTGGCGCGTATCGCCAACGGCTGATCGGATGTCGCGCGGCGCGACGCGACGCGGGAGGGGCGGCACTAGAATGCGGACGGTCCCGGCCTTCGCATCCGATGGCGGGCGCGTCACCGAACCATGAACGCCAACGACTACGTGCTGACCTTGTCCTGCCAGGACACCAAGGGTATCGTTTACTCGGTCTCCGGTCTGCTTTATCAGGCTGGTTGCAACATTCTCGACTCCCAGCAATACGGGGATCCCGCGACGGGATTGTTTTTCATGCGGGTGCATTTCGCTGCGCCACCGCACCTCGACGATGCCGACAAGTTGGGTCTGCTGTTCGTCGATTTACGCACCCGCTTCGCCATGCGCTCAGAAATTCATGCGGTGGCACGGCGCACGCGCGTGCTGATCGCGGTGAGCCGTCAGGCGCATTGCCTCAACGATCTGCTGTTTCGCTGGCGTGCTGGCCAACTGCACATGGACGTCGTGGGTGTCGTCTCCAACCACCCGGACGGCGGGTCGTTGGCGTCGCACTATCAGGTTCCCTTCCACCACGTACCCATTCCGGGTGGCGCCGACGCCGATGCCAGGCGGGCACAGGAGCTGCGCATCGAGGCCATCACGCGCGAGCACGGTGTCGAACTGCTGGTGTTGGCACGTTACATGCAGATCCTTAGTCATGCGTTCTGTGCCGCGCTGGACGGCCGTGCGATCAATATCCACCATTCCTTCCTGCCGAGCTTCAAGGGCGCGCGCCCCTACGCCCAGGCGCATGAGCGTGGCGTCAAGCTCATCGGCGCGACCGCGCATTACGTGACCTCGGACCTGGACGAGGGGCCGATCATCGAACAGGACGTCAAGCGCGTCGATCACGGCCTGGACGTCGCGGCATTGACAGCGGTGGGGCAGGATGTGGAAAACCAGGTTCTCGCGCGTGCCGTGCGGTGGCATGTTGAGCATCGCATCCTGATGAATGGCCACAAGACCGTGGTTTTCAGCTGAACCCGTCAACGCCTCAATCCAGGCCTGCCCCAGGAATTTCCGATGCCACGATCACCCACGACACGCGCCAGCCTGCTGAGCTCCGCCGAGGCGGCGGAAGCCGCGTTCTACGACGCATTCCAGCAAGGCGACGTTGAGGCCATGATGAAAGTATGGGCAGAGGACGAAGAGCCTGTTTGCATCCATCCCGGCGGTCCCCGTCTGGTCGGTGCGGCAGCGATCCGCGCCGGTTTCGGGGAGCTGTTCGCCGCCGGTGGCTTGCGCGTCGTCGCCGAGCGCGTGCTTCGCAACGCGACCCTCGGCAGCGCGGTGCACAACGTGCTCGAGCGTGTGCGCGTGGACAACAATGGCGACTCCGGGGAGGCGTTCGCGCTGGTGCTGGCCACCAATGTCTACTTCAAAACGCCCGACGGGTGGCGCCTGGTGCTGCATCATGCCAGCCCCGCCACGGCGCACGAGGCAGCCGAGGTTCTGGCGGGTGCCGATCGCCTGCACTGAGGCGCCGGAGGGATCGCGCGTGCGCGAGCCTTGGTCGACCTATGCCGCGCCGGTGTGGCTTCCGGGCGGGCAGGCGCAGACCGTCTGGCCTGCCCTGTTCTCCCGGACCGCTGCAGCCCGGTATGGGATCACTTGGCGGCGCGAACGTTGGGACGCGCCCGATGGGGATTTCATCGACGTCGATCACATCGATGCCTTGGCGGGGGTTGGAGGGGGAGCGCCGCCTCTGGTGGTTTTGTTTCACGGTTTGGAAGGGTCGTCCAGCAGCCACTATTCGCGTGCCCTTGCACATGCCTGCGTGCAGCGCGGCTGGGCCTTGACTCTGCCGCATTTTCGCGGTTGCTCGGGCGAAATCAACCGTGCGCCCCGCGCCTATCACTCTGGCGACTGGGCCGAGATCGACTGGATTCTGCGTCGGATACGTTCAGCGCACGCTGGGCGGATGTACGCGCTGGGCGTTTCGCTGGGGGGCAACGCGCTGTTGCGCTGGGCGCAGGAAGCGGGGAATGCCGCTTCCGCGTTTGTCGACGCCGTGGGCGCGGTCAGCGCGCCGCTGGATCTCGCCGCCGGTGGCGCAGCGCTGTCCAAGGGGTTCAACCGCATGGTCTACACACGCATGTTTCTTCGCACCTTGCGCCCGAAGGCACTTGCGATGGTCCGGCGCCACCCCGGCATGGCGGACGCCCGCGCCATTGCGCAGGCGCAGGACCTGCATGCATTTGACGATGCCTTTACCGCGCCGATACACGGATTCCGCGATGCGGACGATTACTGGCGCCGGGCGTCGGCCAAGCCCGGACTGGCGCGCATCCGCGTTCCGGCGCTGGTGCTCAATGCGCGCAACGACCCATTCATGCCGGCAGGAGTTCTACCCTCCGCCGGTGAGATCGCGCCCCACGTCTGGCTGGAGCAGCCCGCGACGGGCGGGCACGTGGGTTTTGCCCGCGGCCGCCTGCCGGGCGTGGTCGACTGGCTGCCAGGACGCTTCCTGCATTTTTTCAACCACGGAATTTGACAGGTTCGAACACCATGGACGAACAGGTTCGCCGTGCGATGGCCCGCTGGCCCGATGTTCCAGGGTGCGTGGGCTGGATGGGCCTTGACGCTCGCGGTGGGTGGTGGATCCGCGATGCCGCGGCGCTGCCATGGCCGCGCGAAGCCGACGGCCGTCTCGAGCGCCGTGGCGCCAGCTTGGTGGAGCACCCCGGGTTGCTTGCGTTCATCGAACGCAACTACCTTGCCGATCCGCACGGTTACTGGTTTTTTCAGAACGGACCGCAGCGGGTCTATGTGGAACTCGAAGCCGCGCCACTGATCCTGCGTATCCTGCATGAACCCGGGGGTCACGTCCGCCTGTCCAACCAGGTGCGACGCGCCTGCGTCCCGCAGGCGGCGTTCGTCGACATCCAGGGCCGTCTGTTCTTCGCCACCAGCTCCGGGCCGGGTATCGTGCACACACAGGACGTGGCGTCGATCGCCGATTGGTTCGACGAAGATCTCACAACCTTGCGCGTGCCGGGTTGGCCCGTGCTCGCGTTGCAGAACCTGCCGGCGGGCGCCATCGAGGAGCGATTGTGGTTTCGCGCGAGTCCGTCGGCGGCAGCGGAACTCCGCCGCTGAAACCGACGAAGCCCGCATTCCGCGGGCTTCGTGACGGCGTGGAAGGCGACGTCGTTTTAACTGGACTTGGCGACCATGTAGGCGACAGCGGCTTTCACATCATCATCGCTGGCGTTGCTGCCGCCCCTTGGTGGCATGGCACCTGATTTCCCGGCGTAGCCATGGATGGCATGGTCGACCAGGGTTGCTTCGCCCTTGGCGATGCGTGGAGCCCATGCCGCCTTGTCGCCGACCTTCGGCGCTCCCGCAATACCTGCGCCGTGGCAGGCTACGCAACTCGATGCATAGAGCTTTTTGCCCGCATCAGCCACAGTGGCGCCGGCTGCACCGGATGCGGCTGCGGTTGCGGGGGCAGCAGCGCTCGATGTGGCTGCGGCGTTCGCCGCGGACGCCGCGCTCGCGCTCGACGCGACGGCGACTCTTCCCACCGGGGCGATGCGTTGCGCTGCTTCGCTCGCTGACAGCACGCGGGAACCCGCCGGCGGCGTCGTTTCGCTCGAGATGAAATGCACGATCAGCAGCAGCGCGATTACCGGTGTTGCGAAGCCGATCAGCAGGATCACGATGGTCTTGCGCAGCGTCGGCGCGAACGGGAGTTCGCCGGAATCGTTGGATTGCTTGGGTTGATGAGCGCTCATGGTCGACGATGGTGGGTTGAACACAATCAAAATGTGCAAGGCCGGTGCATGATAAAGGCACTACGTGCGCGGGGGAATATGCGTCCGCTTCGCTGCCTGGTGCGGGCAATGCGAAGCTGATGCTGATCACCGCCGCCATGGTGGCGGTTCAGGCTGGTCGTCAGGGGCGCGCGGCCGGGATGCGCTAACATGCGACCCTGCAACGCTGGCTGCGAAAGCTGGCGCATGCGCCCGTAGCTCAGTGGATAGAGTATCGGCCTCCGAAGCCGAGGGCCGCTGGTTCGATCCCAGCCGGGCGCGCCAACCTTGTCTGGCACGCGGTGTGGTCGCACAGCGTGCGCGATCGAGGGCTCCGGCATGGCGACCCCCCCGTGCTGGACTTGGCAGACATCGAAACTGCTCGGACATCAAACACCATGGATCTTGAACTTCGCGACCGCATCGTGCTCATCACCGGTGGCAGCCGGGGCATCGGTCTGGCCTGCGCGCGGGGGTTTGCGGCGGAAGGCGCGCACGTGGGGGTTTGCGCGCGCAGCGCCGACGCTCTCGCCACTGCTGCGGATCTGCTCGGCGGCGTCCCGACGTTTTCGGCGGATCTGCGCGACGGTGATGCGGCTGCCCGCATGGTTGATGCCGTCGAAGCCACCATCGGACCAGTGGACATCCTGGTCAACGCTGCCGGCGCGGCGCAGCGCACCCCGCCCGACGAACTCGATGCAGCGAAGTGGCGTGCTGCCCTTGATGCCAAGTTTTTCAGTTATATCCACGTCATGGACCCGCTGATCAAACGCATGGCGCGCCGGGGCCATGGCGTGATTGTCAACGTCATCGGATCTGGCGGGCGGGTGGCGTCTCCGACCCATCTGGCTGGTGGAGCAGCGAATGCTGCGTTGATGCTTGCCACCGCTGGTCTGGGATCCGCCTACGCTCCCCATGGTGTGCGGGTCGTCGGCGTCAATCCTGGTCTGACCGAAACCGGGCGGGTCGATGAGGGCATGCAGGCCGCAGCGCGTGCCGCGGGCATCAGTACGGCTGAAGCCCGCGCGCGCAGTGTTGCGGGAATTCCGATGGGACGCATGGCGGCGCCCGAAGAGATTGCCGAGATGGTGGTCTTTCTCGCCAGCGCCCGCGCTGGCTATGCGACTGCCACGACCATGACCTTGGACGGGGGGCAGCATCCGGGTGTGCTCTAGCAGACTGTCGAAATACCCGATGGGGTCGCGGGGTGTCTGTGTTCAGTGCGCTGCAGGACCCGCGAGCTTCGCGCCTCTGGCCGCCAGGGCTGTCAGCAGCCCACGCCATGAATCGGCGTAGGCCTGCGTGGCTTCGACTTGCAATCGCTTTGCCAGTGCGATCGTGTCCAGCCCAAGGCGGTGGAACTCGGCGAGCAGGCGCTGCCAACCATCACCCCCGCATGAAAGCGCGCCACCGCATCGACCATGGTCCGCAAATGCAAGCAGGGTGGCTTCGGTCATGCTGATGATGGTGTCGGGCGCGGCGAGCTCCTCGGCGTAGAGCGTGTCTCCGGTTTGCGGATCAAGGCACGACGTGCTGTCCCAGAGGAGGCGCTGAGGGCGCGCTCCTTCGGCAGCCAGTTCGCGCCAGCGGCGTGAGGCGTAGAAGTCACACCACGCGCCGTAGATCTGCATTGCAACGGTAATCCCGAGGCGATTGCGCAACGCAGCTGGAACCCGGTCGCGCACGGCAGCGTCCCAAGGGCTGACGGACACAGAGGCAACCGATGACACGCGCGGGTCCAGGCCTTCCTTGATGCGACGCTCGATGCCGCGAAGATAGGCCTCGGCCGCCGCCAGGTAGTGCCGGGGCGAGAACAGGAGCGTGGCGTTCACCGGGATTCCTGCCAGCGTGGCCCATTCGAGCGCCGCAACGCCCTGGGATGTGGCGGGAATCTTGATCAGCATGTTGGGGCGGGCAGCGCGCGCGTGCAAGCCAGCCGCACCCTTGATCGTCTCGGCGGCGTCGTGCACCAGCCGGGGTGGGACTTCGAGCGATACCCAGCCGTCAAGTCCGTCGCTCGCGTCGAACACAGGACGCAGGAGGTCGGCGGCGAGCATGAGATCTTCCAGCTGAATTTCGAGGAACAGACGTTCGCCAATACGCCCGTCACGCATTTTTCGCGCGATGGCTTCATCGTAGATCCGCGAGCGGCCCAAGGCGCGCGCGAAGAAGTTTGCGCTGGTGTTCAGGCCCGTCACCGAGGCGTCGATGATGTGGTGGGCAAATGTTCCGCCTGCGAGCTGTCGCCGCGGGAGGTTGTCGAGCCAGATGCGCTGACCAATGGCCTGGAGAGCTTGGGGCGGATTCATCGCTTTTTGGGTGGCTGGCGCGATTGTTTCTGTGTCGAAGGCTACGCGGACGCCAGCGCCGGCGTCTGTGCGGTGGCGCACGGCGCCGACGAGCAGGGCTGGCTAGGCTGCATCCAGCAAACTGCGGCGCCGCTTGTGCCGCTGTCACCACTTTCAGGAGCTTCTCCATGTCGGGTAAAAGTACAAAACAGGACAACCGGCCCGCCGCCGCCAGTGGCCCCATCGCTCCCATCGCACCCACAGGTCAGAGGCGCAGCCACGCGCGTGGCGCCGCCACGCGCAAGAAAAACCCCGGCAAGCGGGCCAAGCATGGTGGATCCTGAAGCATCGGTCGGTGTTGCCGCGCGGCACGCCAGACGATTCTGAAAACCTTGAAGCCCGGATGGTTCGGCACGATTCCCCGACTGTTCCGGCTTGGCATCGGGCACCATCGACGCGCTGACAGTCCCGACAACGAGCCTGCGATCAGTGCCGAGCTCTACAGCTCCGACCAGATGGCGCTGTATGGCGTCGTATTGGCCAACCGTCACCGCGTCTCACCGCGACCTGCAAGGAATTCGCTCCTCGATCGTCTTGCTGAAAACGCCCGCCTGTTGACGGATGCCGGCCGGATGTTCACCGCCGCGGTGCAGGCGGGGCAACGCGTCACGCCTGCTGGTGAGTGGTTGCTCGACAATGGCTATCTGATCGAGGAGCAGATCCGCGCTGCCCGGCGGGATCTGCCGAAGCGCTACAGCCATGCGCTTCCACGTCTGCTCGAAGGGGCCGAAGCTGGCATCCCGCGGGTTTACGACATCGCGCTGAAGGCCATTGCACATAGCGACGGCCGCGTCGATCGCGAAAGCCTGAGCCGCTTTGTCGACTCCTATCAGACCATCACCCAACTCAATCTCGGTGAATTGTGGGCCATACCGATCATGCTGCGGCTGGGTCTGATCGAGAACCTGCGGCGGGTCGCGGTGCGGGTCATGTCGGATTGGAAAGACCGCAATCTGGCTGGAGCCTGGGCCGACCGCATGAGCGAGGTCGCCGTACGCGATTCCAAGAGCGTGGTGCTGGCCGTTGCCGAGATGGCGCAATCGAGCCCACCGATGGGAAGCGCCTTTGTTGCCGAGTTCACGCGTCGGCTTCAGGGGCAGGGACCGGCGTTGGCCCTGGGGCTGACCTGGGTCGAGCAGACCTTGTCGGAGTCGGGGATGACCATCGAGCGACTCGTCCACATGGAGGCGCAGCAGCAGGCGGCTGGCCAGGTCTCGATCGGGAACAGCATCGGCAGCCTGCGCCTGCTGGCCGGCATGAATTGGCGCGCCTTCGTTGAAGGCATGAGCGGTGTCGAGCAAGTACTCCGGCAGGATCCCTCCGGGGTGTATGCCACGATGGACTTCAGCACCCGCGATCATTACCGCCATGTGGTCGAGCGCATGGCCAGGCACTGCGACCGTGGCGAGCGGGAGATCGCGCGCGCCGCCGTCGTGCTGGCGGCGCGTGCCGCCGGGGACGATGACGAGGTGTCCGTGCGCGGACATGTCGGTTACTACCTGATCGGCCCTGGCGCGGCCGCGCTCGAGCGTGCCGTGCTCCTGCGCAAAACGCTGACCGCGTCGATGCACGACGTGCTCAGGCGCGCGCCGCTGGCGCTTTATCTGGGTCCCACCGCGCTGTTGACCACCGTTTTACTGCTTCCGCTGGTGAAATTGATGCTTGCCAGTGGTATGCCGGGTTGGGAAGTCTGCGTGTTCGCGCCAGCCGCCCTGCTGGCAGGCAGTCAGCTGGCGCTGGCACTGATGAACTGGGCGGTAGGCTTCACCGTGCAGCCGCAGATGCTGCCACGCCTTGATTATTCGAAAGGCCTGCCGCCGCATGCGCGCACATTGGTCGTGGTACCGGCGATGCTCGCAAGCACGCAGGATGTCGATGCGCTGGTCGACGCACTCGAGGTTCGATTCCTGGGTAACCGCGACCCATTTCTGCATTTTGCCCTGCTGACCGACGTCGTCGATGCCGCAACCGAGGTTCTGGATACCGACACGGCCTTGCTCGACTACGCTGCCGACCGGATTGAGGCCCTCAACGCAGCCCATTCCGATCCGCTGTCAGATCACTTTTTCCTGTTCCATCGTCCGCGGCGGCTGAACGCCGCGGACGGTGTCTGGATGGGGCATGAGCGCAAGCGCGGCAAGCTCAGTGCGCTCAACGGACTGTTGCGCGGCGGCAGTCCAGCCGACTTCTCGCGTGTGGTCGGCCACACCGACATACTGACCTCGGTTCGCTATGTGATCACGCTCGATGCCGATACGCAGTTGCCGCGCGACGCGGCACGCCACTTCGTCGGCGCCATGGCGCACCCCTTGAACCGTCCGGTGCATGACCCGATCACGCAATGTGTGATCGCCGGGCACGCCATCCTGCAGCCGCGCGTCGGCATCAGCCTGCCGTATGCGCGGCGCTCACGCTACGCGCGTCTGTTCGGCAGCGACGCCGGGATCGACCCTTACACGCGCGCCGTGTCCGATATCTACCAGGACCTTTTCGACGAAGGTTCCTTCATTGGCAAGGGTATCTACGATGTCGACGCGTTCGAGCGCGCGATCGGTGGACGCTTCCCTGACAACAGCGTACTCAGCCATGACCTTCTTGAAGGCTGCTATGCGCGGTGTGGCTTGATCACCGACGTTCAGCTTTACGAGGAGTACCCATCGCAATACAGCGCTGATCACAGCCGAAGGCACCGCTGGATCCGCGGCGACTGGCAGCTGTTGCCGTGGCTGTTTCCTCACCCGCGCACACGTGGCAGCATCCAGGGCGGCGCTGGGCGCAGCCCGGCGATGTCTCGGGAGCCCAATCCCCTCGGTCCGCTGTCGCGCTGGAAGATCTTTGACAATCTGCGCCGCAGTCTCGAGCCGGTTGCGTTGCTATTGCTGCTGGTGGTGGGGTGGTTCCGTGTTTCGGACATCGGCGTCTGGACGTTGCTGGTGCTCGGGGTCATACTTCTGACGCCGTTCCTTGCGACCCACGTGAGGCTGTTCCGTCTGCCGCGTGACACAACAATGGCATCGCACTTGCGCGCAACCTTGAGCGTTGCGGGACAGGAGGCATCGCGTGTCGCGCTGACACTTGCGTGGCTTCCACATGCCGCCCAGACCAGCCTGGATGCGGTCCTGCGCACCCTTTGGCGCCTGTGTGTCAGTCGACGCCAGATGTTGCAATGGCGGCCGTCCCAGAGCTGCGAGTCCGTTGGCGCGTCCAACCTCGGCAGTTCCTTTCGCGACATGTGGATCGGACCGTTGGCGGCATCGGTGATCGCGCTCTGGCTTGGTGTGCTTCGCCCCGAGGCATTGCCCGTCGCGACGCCGGTGTTGCTGCTTTGGCTGGCCTCGCCGCTGCTGGCGTGGTGGACGAGCCTTCCGGAGGCTGAGGCCGACGACGAGCCGAGCGCAGGCGATGTGGCATTCCTGCGCGGAATCGCGCGCAAGACCTGGGCGTATTTCGAAGCCCATGTCGTTGAACTCGACAATTGGCTTCCACCCGATAACGTGCAGGAGGCACCGGTCCAGGTCATTTCCCATCGGACTTCACCGACCAACATGGGAATGGCGCTGCTGGCCGACCTCGCGGCCTACGACCTTGGTTTCCTGGGCGTGACGCGTCTGCTTGCGCGTACTGGAAGAGCAGTGGGAAGCATGCAATGGCTGGAGCGATACCGCGGGCATTTCTACAACTGGTACGACACCGTCTCGCTGCAGGCGCTGGCCCCGCACTACATCTCAAGCGTCGACAGCGGGAATCTCGCCGGCCATTTGCTGACCCTTCGCCAGGGTTTGCTCGGCTTGCTCGATGACCCGCCATTCGATGCACGAGAGTTGCAAGGCCTGGATGACATCTGCGTACTGCTGCATCGGCTGGGCGCAGCGCGGTCGCTGGGTGGATTTCGCGCCAGGCTCGACGCCGCTCTGCGCGAGCCCCCTGTCAGCCTGGCAGGAGCGTTGCTGACGGTGCAGGCGCTCGCGGCCGAGGCAGCGCGGATCGAACTCGACGGCGAGCCGAACGACGAAGCGCTGTTCTGGCTGGCGGCGCTGCGGGCGCAGTGTCGCGACGCCAGTGCCGCACTTGCGCCATTCGCGCACCAGATGGTGTCAGATCAAATTCCGAGCATTCGCGAACTCGCGGCAACGACCGGCGGCGCCACCATGGTGGTGCAGTCCCACGCCGCCGCGCTGCAAAAGACCATCGTCGATCTGGCGGAGCAGGTCGGAACCCTCGCCGTGATGGATTTCGGATTCCTCTATGACCCACAGCGTGATCTGCTCACCATTGGCTATGACGTCGATGAGCGGCGGGTCGACGCCGGGGTCTATGACTTGCTCGCCTCCGAGGCGCGCCTGGGAAGTTTCGTCGCGATCGCGCAGGAGCAGCTTCCGCAGGACAGCTGGTTTGCCCTTGGGCGCCTGCTGACCTACAGCGTCGGCTCGCCGGTGTTGCTGTCGTGGTCGGGGTCGATGTTCGAATACCTCATGCCCATGCTGGTCATGCCTTCGTATCCTCGGACCCTGCTCGACGCCAGCTGTGCTGCGGCGGTTGGCCGGCAGATCGAGTATGGGCAGCAACGCGGGCTTCCCTGGGGCGTGTCGGAGTCGGGGTACAACAGCCTGGACGTCAATTTCAATTATCAATACCGGGCATTTGGTGTTCCTGGGCTGGGGCTCAAGCGTGGGCTCGGCGAGGAGTGCGTAATCGCCCCGTACGCCAGTGCGCTTGCGCTGATGGTGGCGCCGGCGGCGGCGTGCGCGAATTTGCAGCGCCTCGCAGCCGCAGGCGTGGAGGGGCGTTACGGCATGTATGAGGCGGTCGATTACACCCCCGCCCGGCTTGCGCGCGCGCAGGGCTCGGCCATCGTGCGTTCGTTCATGGCGCATCATCAAGGCATGAGCTTGCTGGCCATCGACTCGCTGCTGCGCCGCGAGCCCATGCAACGCCGCTTCGCAGCCGATCCCCGATTGCGCGCAACCTTGCTGCTTCTGCAGGAGCGCGTCCCCAAGGCCGCCGTCGAGTACGTGCACGCCAGCGCTGCACTCGAACCGCAGGGGCTGGCGCGCAACGCGCAAGCGAATCTGCGCTTGCTCGACGACCCTGATCGCGACCGGCCAGCCGTGCAGCTGTTGTCGAATGGACGCTACCACGTCATGCTCAGCGGGGCGGGTGGTGGATACAGCAGCGTCGGCGACATGGCGGTGACGCGGTGGAGCGAGGACATCAGCTGTGATGCGATGGGTTGCTTTGTTTATTTACGCGATGTCGCGAGTGGTGCGTTCTGGTCCAGCACGCACCAGCCAACGCTTGCACGGCTCGTGTCCTCGGAAGCGATCTTCTCCGACGCCCGCGCCGAGTTTCGCACCCGGCAGCGCGACGTCGATACGCATACCGAGATTGTTGTTTCGCCCGAAGACGATATTGAACTTCGCCGCATGCGCGTGACCAACCGCGGCAGCGTCAGCCGCATGATCGAGATCACCAGTTACGCTGAGGTCGTCCTGGCGCCAGCCAAGGCTGACGCCCTCCACCCGGCGTTCAGCAAGCTGTTTGTGCAGACCGAGCTCGTCCCCGAGTTGCAGGCGATCGTCTGCACGCGTCGACCCCGATCCAGCAGCGAGCCGGTGCCGTGGATGTGCCAGGCGCTGGCCGTGCACGACGCCGAGATCGTCGAGATCTCATTCGAAACCGATCGATCGCTGTTCATTGGACGCGGACGCAGCCTGTCGCATCCGCGGGTGATGGATGGCAGTGCGCCCAGCCGCCTTTCCAACAGCGCTGGCTGCGTGCTCGATCCGATCGTGGCCATCCGCTGCCGCATCATGCTCGAACCCGAGCAGTCGGCGCTGCTCGACCTCGTGATGGGCGTCGGTGCCAGTCGCGAGCAGTGCACGCAGTTGATCGAGAAATACCGTGACCGACACCTTGCCGACCGCGTATTCGATCTGGCCTGGACCCATAGCCAGGTGATGCTGCGGCAGCTCAACGCCACGCAGGCCGACGCGCAAATCTTTGAGGAGATGGCGGGCAGCATCCTGTATGCCCACGCCTCGCTGCGTGCCGAGGGCGGAATTTTGCGTGCCAATCTGCGCGCGCAGTCCGGGTTGTGGGGACAGTCGATCTCGGGTGACCTGCCGATCGTGCTCGTCCATATCCGGGACCAGGGACATATCGAGTTGGTGCGGCAGCTGGTGCAGGCCCATGCCTATTGGCGCCGCAAGGGATTGGCGGTCGATCTGGTGATCTGGAACGAGGATCAGGCGGGATATCGTCAATCATTGAACGATCAGATCATGAGCTTGATCGCCTCTGGGGTCGAGGCCAGCCTGATCGATCGTCATGGCGGTATCTTCGTTCGCGCTCTGCAGCAAATCGCCCCCGAGGACCAGATCCTGATCCAGGCGGCCGCGCGCATGGTGCTGACCGGTGGGCGGGGAACGCTCGCCGAGCAGATCTGGCGGCGTCGCTCGCAAAAGCCACCGGAAGCCTTCGTGCCGAATTTTGTGCACAGTTCCCTCGGCGTGCGCTCGCCGCCACCTCCATTGCCCACGTTGCAGCACGCCAACCCTTACGGGGGTTTCCTGCTTGATGGCAGTGAATACGTGGTGTGCCTGGATCCTGGCAAACCCACGCCAGCGCCCTGGGTCAACGTGCTGGCCAACGCCGCCTTCGGCACGGTCGTTTCCGAAAGCGGCAGCGCGTATACCTGGAGCGAGAACGCGCACGCGTTCAGGCTGACGCCGTGGCGCAACGACCCGGTGACCGATGCCAGCGGGGAGGCCATGTATCTTCGGGACGAGCAAAGTGGACATTGCTGGTCGCCGACTGCCTTGCCCCGGCGCGGCGAGGGGCGTTATGTCTGTCGGCACGGCTTCGGCTACAGCGTGTTCGAGCACCGAGAGGGCGGCATCAGCTCGGAACTGTGGGTGTTCGTCGCGGGTGACGCCTCTGTCAAGTATTCGTTGCTCAAGGTTCGCAATGATTCCGGACGTGCGCGCAGGGTGTCGGCCACCGGGTACGTGGAGTGGGTGCTCGGTGATCTGCGTGAGCGAACCGCGATGCACGTTGTCACGGAGCTTGACCGCGCCACAAGCGCATTGTTTGCACGCAACGCCTACACAGCCGATTTCCCCGGGCGGATAGGATTTTTCGCAGTCAATCATTCCACGCATCAAGTCACCGGCGACCGCACCGAATTCATTGGGCGCAATGGCACATTGAGCGAGCCGGCGGCGATGCGGAACGCACGTCTGTCCGGGCGTGTCGGCGCAGGGCTTGATCCCTGCGCCGCGATCCAGGTCGCGCTCGAGCTTGACGTTGGCGAGCAGCGGGAAGTTGTCTTCATTCTTGGTGCCGCCGACAGCCAGAAGGCGGCGAGCGAACACGTGCAGCGGTTTCGCGGCTCGGGGGCGGCGCTGGCCAGTTTGAAGGCGGTATGCGAATCCTGGAACAGGGTCCTGGGAACCGTCCGTGTGAGAACCCCGGATGCGGCGTTGGACCTGCTCGTCAACGGCTGGTTGATGTACCAGGTCATCGGTTGTCGTTTCCTGGCGCGCAGCGGCTACTACCAATCGGGTGGGGCGATCGGGTTCCGCGATCAGCTGCAGGACTGCATGGCCATGCTGCACGTGCTTCCTGATCGCGTCCGCGCACATCTTCTGCTGTGCGCTGCGCATCAATTCCCTGAAGGAGATGTCCAGCACTGGTGGCATCCACCGCAGGACCGAGGTGTGCGCACCCAATGTTCCGATGACTTTCTCTGGCTCGTGCTGGCAACCAGCCGTTACGTCGAGGTCAGCGGCGATCGTGGCGTTCTGGACGAGCCATGCGGCTATCTCGAGGCCAAGGCACTGATGCCCGGGGTGGAGGCGGATTACGGTCTCCCTGCGCATTCTGACCTCAGCGAGACCCTTTATCAACATTGCGTGCGGGCCATTCGGCATTCCTCGGCGCGTGGCGCACATGGATTGCCGCTCATCGGCAGCGGGGACTGGAACGACGGCATGAACCGTGTCGGCGAGCAGGGCCGGGGCGAGAGCGTCTGGCTCGGGTTCTTCCTGCACGAAGTCCTGCAACGCTTTTCAGTGACGGCCAGCCAGTACGGCGACGCCGCCTTCGCAGGGCGCTGCCAGGCCGAGGCGGCCATGCTTCGGGTGGCGCTCGATGGCCACGCATGGGATGGCCACTGGTTCCTGCGTGCGTATTACGACGATGGCACACCCCTCGGCTCGGCGAACAACGGCGAGTGCCAGATCGATTCCATTGTGCAAAGTTGGGCTGTTCTGTCCGGTGCCGCGAGCCCGGCGCGTCAGCTCGAGGGCATGGAATCGCTGGATCGGCGGCTCGTGAGACGTGACGCGGGTCTGGTTCAACTGCTCGATCCACCTTTTGATCACGGCGCGCTCGATCCAGGCTACATCAAAGGCTACCTTCCGGGTGTGCGCGAAAACGGCGGGCAATACACCCATGCTGCGGTATGGGCAGCGATGGCGTTTGCCAGGCTCGGTGACCCCGTGCGAGCCTGGGAGTTGCTGGACATCATCGATCCGGTCGGCCACGGCGCCAGCGCGTCGGCGATCGAGCGTTACAAGGTGGAGCCGTACGTCGTCGCGGCGGATGTTTACGCGGCAGCGCCGCATATGGGCAGAGGCGGGTGGAGCTGGTACACGGGGTCCGCGGGCTGGATGTACCGCCTCATCATCGAGTCACTGCTGGGCTTGCGGCGAGAGGGGAGCAAACTGCAGATCGCGCCCGTGCTTCCGCCCCACTGGCCTGGCTACGAGCTCGACTACCGCTTCGGCGCGTCACGCTACAGCATCCATGTGGTGCAGGTCGACGCCGATCCTGAGGTCAGACTCGACGGCTTGGTGCTGGATGGTGGGGTGATCGAACTCATCACAACCGAGGGAGAGCATTGCGTAAACGTGCGCGTTGTCCGGCTTGAGCCTGCCGATATGGGGGTCTGAACCCGGTGGGCCAGCACACGTGATGGTCAAGTGATCATCAGGTGGCGCTTTATCATGGGATCCTGCATCTGAGGCGGCGGATTCACGCTCGGCGCCGCTCCGCCCCAACGGGTCACCTGAACCGGATTCCAGCAATGAAGCCCTCATGCGCCCGACTGCTCGCACGCCGGCGCTTCGCGATTGGATGTGGCGCGATGGCGATGTCATGACGAATGCACACGCGTGTGCTGCATCCGGTTCGGAACACCCGACATCGGTGCGAGCAAAGTTGTCGGGGCGGATTGACGAGGCGCGTCGAGTTCTCAACCGACTGTTGCAGCAGACCGCCGTCGATCACGCCAGCCCGTCAGCGCGCCAGCGGCTCTTGCCCGCGCTCGACGTGCAAGAGGCGGACGATACCTGGCTTCGCGACGAAAATGAGCGTCTGGTGATGGCGATTCTGGGCCCTCGGGAACTGCGCGACGCCCTGCAACAGGCGCAGCATCGATATGTCGATCTGCTCGTTGTCGTCGCCGATGAGCTTCAAGATCCCCAGGCACCGGTGCGCCTGGCGGCTTCCGTGCTGGGCAGCATGCACGTCGACCAGACGCTGCTGCCGCGGGTGCAGTCCATGCTCGACGCGCAGCTGGACCGCATGCGGCAGATGCTGGTGCATCTCGATGGCACGGTTGGCGTCCATCTGGACCCATTGCGACGACCACACGACAAGATCGACCTGCGCGTTGCAGTGCATGGCGCCGTGGAACGTGCCCAACGGGCAATGTCTGCCCGCCGACAGCACGTGGAGCTGCAGCTTTGCGAGCGACCGCTCGAGGTCGTGGGCGATCGGGAGCGCTTGCTTCTGGTCGTGGCGAATCTGCTCGACAACGCATCGAAGTTTTCCGCCGAGGGGCAGCGCATTGGAGTGCGTGGCGGGTGCGTCGCCGGCAGCGTCGTTCTGGAGGTGTATGACACCGGGATCGGCATCGCACCGGCCGGGACATCGCAGATCTTCGAGCCTTTCTGGCATGATGCAGAGGCGCTGGTGGTGGCCGGTGCCGGCGTGGGCATTGGCTTGACGGTGGTGCGCTGGCTGGTTGAATCGCACGGGGGGACCGTGCAGGCGCGCAGTGCTGGCAGGGGGCGAGGTAGTTGCCTCCTTGTCACCCTTCCCGCAGTGCAAGCATGATTGACCGATGCTGCCTGCCTGGGTCGATAATGGGACCAAAGCTCCCGGACCGTCCGGCAGTAGTCGCACGTGGTGATCCCGCGGCGCGCCGCATACTTGAGAAAGCTTTGCAGGAAACGACACGCTCCGAGGCCATGGACGCGCGCTTGAATGGCTTGCTCGCAGCCCTTCCCGATGCCGATTACCAACGCTGGCTTCCGTGTCTGGAGCAAGTCGATCTCCCGCTCGGAAAGTCTTTGTACGAGTCAGGAGCAAGGCTGACCCACGCGTACTTCCCCACGACAGCCATCGTGTCCTTGCTGTATGTGACCGAGGACGGACACTCCGCGGAGCTGGCCGTGGTCGGTCGTGAAGGAGTTGTTGGCATCCCTTTGTTCATGGGGGGTGGGTCAACCCCGAGCCGCGGCGTGGTGCAAAGCGCCGGACATGCGTATCGGTTGAGCGCGGCGGCGCTGCGCGCCGAATTCGACCGATCGGGCGCTGCCATGCAGCTACTGCTGCGCTACACGCAAGCGCTGATCACGCAAATGACGCAAACAGCCGTCTGTAATCGGCATCATTCACTCGATCAGCAACTGTGCCGCTGGCTATTGCTAAGCCTCGATCGGCTTTCGGGCTCCGAGATCATCATGACCCAGGAGCTGATCGCCAATATGCTGGGCGTGCGCCGCGAGGGCGTGACAGAAGCAGCGCTGCGATTGCAGCGCGATGGCTTGATCGAGTACACGCGGGGTCATATCCATGTGCTCGACCGGGCTGGCCTCGAGCGCAGGACCTGCGAGTGCTATCAGGTCGTCAAACTGGAATATGAACGGCTTCTTCCGGGTACTTCCGCGCAGGGTTGATGGTGCGGTGTCCCGGCGCGTGTGCGCTGCTCGCGGCCTCATCGTTTAATGCGGGAGATCTTGGTGCCTTCGATGCTCAGGCTGGCCATGAGACCCTGCTGGTCGAAAATGAAGGCATAGGCGTCTTTGCGCAGGGTTGTCGACGAAAGATTAACCGCGGCTCCCTTGTTCACGACGGCGACGGTCGGGCCCACGCCGACTTCCCAACCATGGGAGTGATGGACGTAGCGTACCGCCTTGTCGTTCATCAGAAACACCACGTAGCCGTAGGACTGCGCACCGGCTTGCCAGCCCCATGAAGCGCTCACCGAGTTGTAGTAACCATCGACGCTGCCGTGCCGGTACAACACGCCCTCGCCGTAGGCACCACCAAACACCAGACCAGCCTTGATGATCTTCGGGAAGACAAGAATTTCCTTGGCCGATCTTGACAGGTCCTTGGCCACTGGATCGGTCTTGTAGAGGAGTTGCAGGGCGGCTCGCGCGGCGTCATCGAGCTGCGATGCGCTCTCGTCGGCATGCGCGGGAATGTTGCAGGCACCGATTGCAATGACCGCCGCGCTTGCCAGCGCAAGGTTGCGGCGCCTGTTGACGGCTTTCGTTGGGTACATGACGATTTCCTCGAGTTTGCGACAGGTTGCGGGTATGGTCGAACGATAGCCCCATCGCGGCGTCGACGTCGGTGCGGCAGCCAACATTGGTGCCGTGCGCGTCTGCGGAAATGCCGGGGACTATGATCCCGGATTGCTGAACATTATCTTGACCGGACAAATAGAGCGCATGGCACAGGGGCGTCCCGGAATGGCGGTTGTGATCGCGCTCGTCTGCCTGGCGCTGACGCGAAGCGTTTCCAGCGCGGAAACTGGGGCTTTGGACCTGTCCGGTGCGACGGCGCGCCCCAAAGTCATCCGCGTGGCGATCGACGACGACTACCCGCCCTTCATCATGCGGGAAGACAACGGTCAATTGGCCGGGTATCTCGTCGATGCCTGGAAACTCTGGGCGCGCGTCACAGGTGTCAAGGTGGAGTTGCTCGCCTCCGACTGGCAGGCGGCCCAGGTCGCGATGCGAAGCGGAAAGGCCGATGTGATCGACACCATATTCCGTACGCCAGCGCGATTGCGGACATTGGATTTCACCCCTGCCTACGCGTCGATCCCGGCCAACATCTATACCGACAAAAACCTTACTGGAATTGCCGATGTTGCGTCATTGCGCGGTTTCCAGGTTGCCGTCAAGGCCGGGGATGCTTGCGAGGACTCCCTGCGCGCGGATGGAATCACGGACCTTGTCGCCTACGCTGATTACGCGGATATCGTGAACGCCGCTGCCAATGGCCGGGTGCACGTGTTTTGCATGGATGGACCACCGGCGACGTATCTGATCGTGCGCGCCAACGCGGAGCGCCGGATTCGGCAGGCATTCACCTTGTACACCGGAGATTTCCATCGGGCCGTGCACACAGGAGACCACGCCACGGCTGCGCTGGTGATGCAGGGGTTTTCCGCCATTCCATCCTGGGAGTGGGCGCGTCTTCAAGACAAATGGATGGGACGGAGTCTGGAAAGCGCGGGTCAGCGCAAACTGCGTTACGGCCTCGTCATATCGGTCGCAGTCATTCTTCTGCTGGTCGCTGTTGTCCTCACGCTTCGCGGTCTCATCAAGGTACGCACGGCAGATCTGGTGGCGACACGCGACAAGCTGCAGGCGACCCTGGATGCCTTGCCCGATCTGATGTTCGAGCTGGACTTGGAGGGACGCTTTCACGACACGCATACGGCGCGCACCGAGCTTCTGGTCGCGGCCCCGGAGAACCTGATCGGCAAGACACTGGAAGAGCTGTTTTCCGCCGATGTCGTCAAGATCGGACTCGATGCACTTCGCGAGGCGAACCAAACCGGCACGAGTTCCGGTGCCTACAAAATCGACCTTCCGGACGGGACCCGATGGTTCGAATTCACGGTGGCGCGCAAACCGTTCATCCCGGGGCAACAGGCCCGATTCATCGTGCTTTCCCGTGATGTAACGGCGCGAAAGGTCGCCGAGGAGCGGGTGAATTACCTCGCCAACTTCGACACGCTGACCGGCCTTCCCAATCGGGCCCAGCTTGGAGAACACCTTGCCTATGCCATCAGCCTCGCCAAGCGCGAGCGGCACCACATCGCCGTGTTGTTTCTCGACCTTGATCACTTCAAGGACATCAACGACAGCCTCGGACATGCTTTGGGTGACCGATTCATCATCGAGATTGCAAAGCGCTTGCGCGGCGCGTTGCGCGACGAGGATACATTGGCGCGGCTGGGTGGCGACGAGTTCATCGTCATGCTTCCCGACGTCGATGGGGCGGGCGCCTTGCAAGTTGCCAACAAATTGATCGACGTCGTTGCGCAGCCCGCCCGCATCGATCTTCACGCATTGACCGTGACAACGTCGATCGGCGTGAGTGTTTTCCCCGAGGATGGTCACGATCTCGATACGCTGCTGAAAAAGGCGGACAGCGCGATGTACCGGGCGAAGCGCGACGGGCGCAACGGCGCTGCGTTTTTCACCGATGCCATGCAGCATGACGCGGATCGACACCTTCAGATTCTTTCGTCGATGCGCAGAGCGATCGAGCAGGGGGAATTCAGTGTCCATTACCAGCCGCAGATCAGCACCCAGCAGCGTGCACTGGTGGGCGCGGAGGCCTTGTTGCGCTGGACCTGCCCCGTGCTTGGCGTCGTTCCCCCGGATGAATTCATTCCGATTGCCGAGAGCAGTGGCCTGATTCTGCAGATCGGCGACTGGGTCCTGCGTCAGGTGGTATCGCAGCAGCGCGCCTGGATCGACGCCGGTCATCGTGTGGTGCCGGTTGCCGTGAATCTTTCCGCGGTGCAGTTCCGGCAGCCGCTGCTGTCGGAGCATGTCGCAGCTGTTCTGCGTGACCAGCGCCTGAATCCGAACCTCATCGAGCTTGAGTTGACCGAGACCGTGATGATGCAGGATCCGTCGCGAGCAGTCGCACTCATGAACGAAATTCACGGCCTTGGTATTGGACTGTCCATCGATGACTTCGGGACCGGCTTTTCATCGTTGAGCCAGCTGAAGAAGCTCCGAGTCAACAAATTGAAGATCGATAAATCCTTCGTGCAGGACATCGCCGTCGACCACGACGATCGGTCGATCGTGATCGCGATCATTGGCATGGCGAAAAGCATGGAGATGCGGACCATCGCCGAAGGTGTTGAGTCTGAAGATCAGCTCGCCTTTTTGCGCGAGTACGGATGTGACGCTTTTCAGGGTTATCTTCAGAGCCCTGCCATTTCTGCCGATGATTTTGCTCGCCTTTACCTCAGGCCCGCTCGCTCGGTGTAACCCGGGTACGGGTGGCGGGCACGCACCCGCCACAGGCTGCGCAGCCGGAGCCATGGCAGGCTCCGGGTGCGGGACCGTGCATCGGCAGGGATGCCGACATTTGGCCGTACCGCCGCAGCCCGAGCGCGAGCGCCACCAGTGCGGTCAATACGCCCGCGGTCCATGCCAGCGACGTCCCGGGATGTTCTGACGCCGTGCCGAGCTGGTAGATGACAGTGGCCGCTCCCCACGCCAGGGTGACACCGTAGATGACGGAAAATGTCATCCACCCCCAGCCGACTTCGCGTCGCAGCGCCCCCATGGTGCTGGCGCAGGGAACATAGAGAAGCACGAAGACGAGGTAGGCGAAAGCCGACAGCGGCGTGAATGACGCGGCCAGCGCCGCCAGTGTCTGGTTGCTGGCGCCCGAGGCCTGAATGGCAGCTTGTGGCGAATCGAGTGCGCCGACTCCGAGCGGGTCCAGGACCGTGCCAAGAAAGCTTCGCGTGTTCTCGGGAACGCTGCGCAGTGCGGCCATCAGTTCGCCGCTGATATCGGGGGCGCGGTAGCGCGCGAGCTGATCGGATGCATGTTGTCGCTGGGCGATGCCATTGAGGGTGCCGATGACGATTTCCTTCGCGGCGCCGCCGGCGATCAGGCCCGACACCGCTGGCCAGTTTTCGCGCTCGATACCCATCGGTGCAAACAGGGGAACGAGGGCGCGACTGGCCTGCGCAAGCAGGGAGCGGTCGATATCGGTTGCGCGCAGACCGCCCTCGACCCAGCCAACGCCCGGCAGCAGGAACAGCACCAGAGCGATGCAGGTGATCACGCGACCGACGCGGAACAGGAAGACCTTGAGGCGATGCCAGCTCTGCAGTACGACGCTGCGCGCGCTGGGAAGGCGGTAGGGAGGAAGCTCCATGACGAACGGCACGGGTGCGCCTGGCAGGGCCGTGCGGCTGAGCAGCGCGGCGGTAGCCAGCGCAACAGCGATTCCGAGGATGTAGAGCAGAAAGACCACCTGTCCACCATTGTTGCGAAAGAAGACCGCCGCGAAAGCCATGTAGATCGTGAGTCGCGCCGAGCACGACATGAAGGGTTGCATCAGAACCGTCAGCAGGCGTCCCCGGACGTCTTCGACGATGCGCGAACCCATGATGGCGGGGACGTTGCATCCGAAGCCGATCACCATCGGCACCAGTGCGTTGCCAGGCAGCCCAAGGCGTCGCATGAAGCGGTCGGTCGCGAACGCGGCGCGCGCCATGTAGCCGCAATCCTCCAGGAGCGCAAGCATCACGAAGGTGAGCCCGATGGGAGGAATGAATGCGATCACGATGTTGATCCCGCCACCCACGCCGCCAGCGATGGCGGCGACCATCCAGTCGGGAGCCCCGGCGCGCAGCAATAAATGGCCGGGCGCGTCGACCAGGAGCGCGGCGGATCCTTGCTCGAACAGATCGACGAAGATCTGACCCGTATTGAAGGACGCGACAAAGAGGGCGTACAGCACGGCTAGAAAAATGGGCACGCCGGCCCATGGGTGTAGTGTCACGCGATCGAGCAGTGCCGTGACGCGGCGGCGCGCGCCGGGGCGGCCGTCAGGGTGCAGGACGGCGCAAGCCGTGGTGTGGGCCCAGTCAAAACGCGCTGCAGCGAGCACGTCCGTCGGCTCTTCGCCGCGTGCGTCGGTGATGTCCCGGAAGGCGACAGTCAGCGCGGCCCGCCCGGCATCGCTGATGGGCGCGGTATCCGGGAGGTCGTTCGGATGCGCGTCGAGCAGGCGTAAAACGTCGAACCGACCGTGCTCCGGCAAGGCGGATGCCACGCTCGCAATCGCTTGTTCGACGATGACGTCCCACGAAACCCCGCGTGCGCGGGGGGCATCGCGCAGGGCATGGTGGATGGCTTCACGCAGCGCTTCGCGCCCCTGGCCGCTGCGCGCCACCATCGGAATGACCGGAACCCCGAGGCAGGCGCGCAGCATGTCGGCTCGCGGCAGCATGCCGGCTGCGCGGGCTTCGTCGACCATGTTCAACACCACGAGCATGGGTCGGTCGAGTTCAGCAAGCTCGGCAGTAAGCGCGAGGTGACGCTCGAGGTTGGATGCATCGATGATGTTGACCACCAGGTCGACACGCTCGGCCAGCAGTACATGACGGGCAATGGCCTGATCGGTGCCGCCACCACCCAGCAGGCTGTAAACCCCCGGGAGGTCGACCACCGAGGCGTTACCTGCAGGCAGCCGAACCACGCCAGTGCGCCGCTCGACGGTGACGCCCGGCCAGTTGCCAACATGTTGGCGAGAACCAGTGAGCAGGTTGAATACCGTGGTCTTGCCGCAGTTTGGATGCCCCGCGAGCACGACCACCGGGCGGGCATCGCTGGCGCGCTGTGGCCCATTGCGCTTGAAGTCCGGCAAAAAATCGGGCGTCGTGCTCATGGTGTGGCCACCGTATGCGTGGGACGGACGCGGATGGAGGCGATGATGTCGCGCCCCAGCGCGATGCGCGCCGTCCCCACCGCGACGACAGCGCCTCGCGCGTCGGGGCCTTGCAGCAGATGCAGGGGCGTGCCGCGCCGGATTCCGAGCATGGCCATGCGGCGCGGCAGCCCAGCGATGGCGTCGATGCCGACGACGACACATGGACATCCACCAGCCATGTCGGCGAGTGCACGGAGCTGATCCGGAATGGTGTGATCTGTGCTGCGGTGCATGGGGGCGTGCTCCTTCCGGGCCATTTCGCGAATACGAACGATTCGCATTACTTGCATCCTAGGCGCCTGCCCGCGGTTTGTCCACAGTCACTGCCCCGACAAGTGGGCGAAGTCGTGGGTGATCGGCTAAGCTGGCGCCATCATTGAACGCGCTCAAACCACCACGTCCGTGATGCCATTCCTGGTTGAACACACCGTTGTTGTCGGCGCCGGCGCCGTGGGCAGCTTTTTTGGTGCCATGCTTGCGCGTGCCGGCCACCAGGTGCACTTCATCGGACGGCCCGCCTACGTCGAGGCCGTGCACGCGCACGGCCTCGAGCTGCGGATGCACGGCACGGTTGAGCACATTGCGGTGGAGGCATCGAGCGACCTGGCGGCAGTGCGCGATGCGTCGGTGGTGCTGTTTTGCGTCAAATCGATGGATACCGAATCAGTTGCGCGCAGCATCGCGCCGTTGCTGTCGCCAGGGTGCCTGGTGCTGGACCTGCAGAACGGCATTGAAAACGCCGTCACGCTGGCGCGTCACATCTCCCAACCCGTGGTTCCGGCAGCGGTCTACGTGGCTGCCGCGATGCCGCGCCCCGGTGTTGTCGTCCACCACGGGCGCGGCGACCTGATCGTGGGTGCGATGACGCCGGCAGAGCAGACGGATCCCGTGTTCGTGGGACGCATGCAGACAGTGGCGGCGATGTTCGAGACCGCAGGAGTGCCGGTCCGCGTCTCGCCTGACGTGCACGTGGCGCTTTGGAACAAGCTGGTGGTCAATTGCGCATTCAACGCTATTTCTGCGGTGTCGCAACGCCCATACGGACGCATGGCTGCGGTACCGCAGATCCAGGCCTTGCAGCGCACTGTGGTGGAAGAGGTGATCCAGGTCGCGCGTGCCGATGGCCATGCGCTGGACCTGACCGAAGCGCTCGAAAACGTCGAACGCACGGCCACTGCGATGGCGACGCAGGTTTCATCGACTGCGCAGGATCTGGCGCGTGGCAGGACGACGGAAATCGACGACCTCAACGGCTTCATCGTGCGCAGGGGTGCGGCGTTGGGCATCCCCACACCGGCCAATCAGGCGTTGCATGCGCTGGTGAAACTGTTGGAGAGCAGGCGCGAGGACGCCTGAAAAAGCGCGAGCACCCACGATCGTTGACAGCACTCGCCGCGAAAATTTTCCAGAACTTTGCGTGATCTTGCGCCCCAGCAGATCATGTATCTGCTGGGGCGCTTCGCGTCAATTGGCCAGCGGTCTGTCAGCAAGTTTTGCTGTTCGATGCGGTATCGGCCGCGGCGACGGCGTCAAGACCGAATTCCATCCAGTCATCGCCGAGGAGTTCGGCCGGATGTTGGGTGCGTTCCGATCCATTCCCACAGCGCATGGCGTCCGCTGCGCAGTAACGAGCACAACCCCAGCACAGCCGCTCTGGATGGGCTGGATGCAGGGGAAAACGACGAGACGGCGCGGGCATGGCACGTTGGGGTTGCGCGGCGAGGCTTCCATCTGACGCCTCGTGGTGCAGCCGGGCCTTGACCAGGGGCAAGCGGTCGCGCAACCAGATGTATCAATGGCTCGTCGCACCGAGCGCGGGTGGCCATCCCGCTGCAGGGGGCCCACCCCAGATGGCAGTGCGAATGGCGAACAAGGCAGTGCGCAAGTGCAGGAGCATTCCGTAGCTGAGCCGGATGTCGTCCGCATAGCGTTGCTGCAGGGGCGGTGTCGTCGAGTGATAGGCCCCGATGGCCAGCCAGGTGTTGCCGAAGCGTGCCGTTGCTCGATGCAGAAGTCGCGCGGCGCCGAAGACGTTGGCGCACGGATCCATGGCCGTGTGCGGGTTCAGGTGCAAAAGGGGCAGATTCCGGCTGTTGATTTGCATCAGCCCGTAATCAGATGTCCCATCTGAGTTCCGATGAACTTTCCAGGTGGAAAAGCGCGATTCACGCCAAGCGATCGCCCGCAAGATGTCGGCATTGACGGCGTACGCTTGCGCCGCCTGTGCGAAGCAGTAAGGGTCCGCGGCAGGTTGAAAGGGATCGGGCTGCGCCAGTTGCAGCGCCAGGGCAATGATGCCGGGCAGCATGGAGTCGACGTGAAGAGCAAGTTCAGAAGATAGCAGTCTTGGACAACACCCGGGCATTGACGCGCGCGGCGAGCTCGACAGCGCTGGCGTTTGCGCCAGATCATGGTGGTGAAGACCTGCCCGCGTCTACCATTGCCACTTTGCGCGTGAGCGCGCCTTGTCGAGGCGACCCCCGATGGCGATGGATTCCACGACGAACCCGATGATGCGATCGGCTCCCAAGCCCTGGTGGAAAGAGCCTTGGCCCTGGATCGTGATCGGCCTGCCCGGAAGCATGGTCGTCATCGGTTTTGCATTGCTCGGCATTGCGATCAGGAATGGCGACGATGTCGTCAATCCGCATCCTTACGAGCGTGGCCTGGCGGTCGGCGGCGTCATCTTGAAGGCGCGCGAAGCGCGGGCCATGCACCTGCAAGGCAACCTCCGCGACGAGGATGGCGTGCTGACCTTGCGTGTGGTTCCGGCCGTCCAGGATGCAACCGTCAGCCTGCATCTGGAGCACCCTTTCCGCGCCAGCCTGGATGTCGACGCAACCATGCGGCGCATTGGGCCCGGCACGTACGAGGCCAAGGTGCCGCTGCAGGCCGTTCAGTACTCCGCACAGGTGCAGACCGCGAACTGGAGCATGTCCGGTCGCTGGCAGCCTGGCAGTACGGGTTTGCTGCAGCCGGGTGAAAGCCAGCCCACGGGGGTTGCGCCGCTGGATCAGTGACGCAGCGGCGCCGATCCCGGTTCAGCGCAACAGTCCGAGCAGCGCCGCAATGTCGTTCCCGCACGACGCCACGGCATCGTGCTCCACCGCACGATACAGGCGCAGCAGATCCTTGCCGACTTCGGTCAGTTCACTCCCGCCGCCGTGCCGGCCTCCGGTTGCCGAGACAACCGCCGGCTCGCGCAGGCAGGCATTGAGCTCGTCGATCAGAAGCCACGCGCGTCGATAGGACATATCGAGTCGCTTGGCCGCGGCGTTGATTGAACCCGCCTCTGCCAGCGCCTCCAGCAGCGCGATCTTGCCCGGACCGATTGCGATCTTGTTTCCCAGCATGATGCGCATGCGAAGCCTGATACCGCGCTCGGTGGGGGGGAATGCTGCTGGGGTCGGAATCTGCGCTGCAGTCATGCGAAGTGGTGCGGAGCAATGGTCAACGGTTGGCAGTATGACAGCACTTGTTCGAACCGCACCGCGAGGATGGCGTCTTGCCGCGCCAGCATCGTCGAAGTGAGGCGGTCCGTTTAAGATGCCATGATTCGAACCCGACGAAGTGATGTGAACGCCGGTTGCACCTCGACCTCCGACTCTTTCCGCGCCTTGCCAGCCTCCATTCCATCGGGGCTGGTCGTGTTGCACGGAAACCGCCTGGAGCTGTTGTGCGAGGCGGTCCTGCAGTGCTTCGACCGATGGCCGCTGGCGCCGCTGGAAGACGACGTCGTGCTCGTGCAGAGCAACGGTGCGGGCGAGTGGTTCAAGGCCACCCAGGCAGGAGCGCGCGGGATCTGCGCTGGCACGCGTGTCGAGTTGCCGGGGCGCTTCGCCTGGCGGCTCTATGCCGCGGTGCTGGGGCGGGGGGCGTTGCCTTCGTTGTCGCCGCTTGACAAGGGACCTGCCACCTGGCGCTTGCTTCGGCTGTTGCCAGCGTTGATGACGCAGCCAGTGTTCGCGCCGCTGGCGGCTTTTGTCAGTCAGGACGGTGGCGACCGGCTTTACCAGCTGGCCTGCCGCCTGGCCGACATGTTCGACCAGTACCAGATCCACCGCTCCGACTGGCTGGAATTGTGGGCCAACGGTGTCGATGCCATCGATGACGCCAAGGGCGTGCGCCGGCCGCTTCCGGCTGGCCAGGAATGGCAGAGCGCGTTGTGGCGGGCACTGCTCGGCGAGCTTGACGCAGGGTCGATGCAGTCGGTCCGGATCAGGGTCCATCGCGCCGTCCTGGCGCGCTTGCGCGCGGGCGGGCCGTTCGCGGCCCCGCTGCCCCGGCGTGTCACATTGTTTGGTGCCTCCGCGTTGCCAGCGTCGACTCTTGCGCTGCTGGTCGAACTCGGGCGCCATGCGCAGGTGATCGTCGCCGTGCCCAATCCCTGCCGCTACCACTGGGCCGACATTATCGACGGACGCGAACTCCTGCGCGACGCGCGCAGGCGTCATGCGTTGCGGGCAGAACGTGACCTTGCCGTGGTACCGCTGGCGTCCATGCATGTCCATGCACATCCCCTGCTTGCAGCGTGGGGGCGGCAAGGGCGGGACTTCATGCGGCAGCTCGACGCGTTCGACGAGGGTGATGCGGCGCAGCAGCGCTTCGGGCTCCCCCGCATCGACCTTTTCGATGGAGATGGTGATGACGAGGGTGGCGGTGCGCCCCTGAGCCTGCTCGCGCAGGTGCAGGGCGCGGTGCGTGACCTGCGTCCGCTGCAAGAGCACACGCGTGCCGAGGTCGCGGAGGACGACCGCTCCATCGTGTTCCAGATTGCCCACGGACCGCAGCGAGAAGTCGAAATCCTCCATGATCAACTCCTCGAATTGCTGGCGCAGCCCCCCGGAACAGGGCGCGCGGCGCTGCGGCCGCGTGATATCGTGGTGATGGTTCCTGACATCGACGCTTTTGCACCACATGTGCGCGCGGTGTTCGGCCAATACAGCAGAGGGGACGCACGCCACATTCCCTACGATGTCGTCGACCTCGGCGGGCGCGCCGCCGTTCCGTTGCTGGCCGCCGTTGAATGGCTGCTGGGGATCGACCGTCACCGAGTCGGCGCCAGCGAGGTTCGCGACTTGCTCGACGTTCCTGCCGTGGCGGCGCGTTTCGGTCTGGATGAGGCCGATCGTCCACGCCTGGCACGGTGGATTCAGGAGTCGGGGGTTCGCTGGGGCTTGAACGCGGCGCAGCGCGCATCGCTGGGCCTGGGTGCCTGCGGGGATGCGAACACCTGGGAAGCCGGCATGCGGCGCATGTTGCTCGGCTATGCAAGCCGTGTGCCGTGGGCGGGGATCGACCCATTCGACGAGATCGGTGGCCTCGACGCCGCACTGGTGGGCGTGCTCGCCGCTGTGCTCGACCGCCTGGAGCACTGGCGGGTGCAAGTTGCGCAGCCCGCGTCCCCGGATGCGTGGGCGCAGCGCGCACGTTGCTTGCTGCAGGACTGGATCGTGCCGACCGACACGCGTGAGCGCGAGGCGATGGTCGCCCTCGACACCGCCCTGGTCACATGGCTCGGCGCTTGCGAGTGCGCCGGCTTCGAGGCACCGGTTGCGCTGTCCGTATTTCGTGAGGCGTGGCTCGAGGGGCTTGGCGCCATGGGCGCAAGTGCCCGATTTCTCGCCGGCGGCGTGACCTTTTGCAGCCTTTTGCCGTTGCGAGCCGTGCCCTTCGAGGTCGTCTGCCTGCTTGGCATGAATGAGGGCGACTATCCGCGCAACGCGCCGCGCAGTGACCTCGATCTGATGGCCCAGCCAGGCATGGCGCGTCCGGGCGACCGCGCGCGCCGCGACGACGATCGCTACCTCATGCTCGAAGCCGTGCTGTCGGCGCGCCGCGCGCTGTCGGTGAGCTGGAGCGGGCGCAGCGCGCGCGACAACAGTGTGCTCCCGCCTTCGGTGCTGGTGGCGCAATTGCGCGATTATCTGGCTGCAGGTTGGAGCGGTGCCGGCGCGTTTGGCCAGCCTGACGCGGGAGAAGTGTTGCTGCGTCAGCGCACCGTCCACCACCCGATGCAGCCGTTCAGTCGTCGATACTTCGATGGCACCGGTTTGCGCACGTATGCCCGCGAATGGCGCGCGGCCCATGCTGGCCCCGGTTTGGTCGCGAGCGCGTCGCTGCCCTTTGATGCAACGGGCCGGTTGCTCGACGTGCAGCGCCTCGCCGGATTCCTGCGCAACCCGGTGCGTGCGTTTTTTCGCGACCGTCTCGGCGTCACGTTCGACGCAGACACGCCAGGCGAGGACGACGAACCATTCGCCGTCGACGGGCTGACGCACGCGAGCATCCTGCGCTCCCTGATCGGTGAATTGGCGCAGGCCGAGGATCCGGGCGCCGACGTGCAGCAACGTCTGCGGCGTTTGCGCAGGAGCGGCCAGCTGCCGCTTGGAGGGCCGGGTCGGCGCGCATTGGCACGGTTCGAGGAGCAAGTGCGGATGATGTTGGATGCGTGGGGCTCACGCGTCGCCAACCTGGGACCCCCAGGGGAGCGCGTGCCGCTGCGGCTGGAGTTCGGTGAAGTGCTGTTTGAGGATTGGCTGGGCGGCCTGCGTGGTGACCCCGCGATATGGATCGATCTGCGCGCATCGGCGATGCTGAGCGCCGGCAAGCACCGTCAAGCGCCACCGCTGGCGCGTGCGGACAAGCTGATCGAGGATTGGGTGCGCATGCTCGCTGCCCGCAGCTGCGGGCACGACTTTGTTGTCTGCGTGGTTGGTATCGATGGCGTCGTAGAGCTGCCGGGTATTGCGCCGGACGACGCGCGCGCGCGTCTGGATGCAGTCATCGAGGCATGGCGCGCGGGCATGGAGCGGCCGCTGCCTTGGTCGGCCCGCACCGCCATTGCCGCGGTCGAGAACGGCAATCCCGCGCGATGCTTTGATGGGGGGAGCGCGGCGTCGTTCTGGGATGCGCAGGATCCCTACCTGTCCCGCATCTACCCGGACTTCGCGGCGCTCACCGCCGACGGCACATTCGAACACCACGCCCAGCGCTTGTTCGGGCCGTTGTGCGCGTGGGCGCGGAACGACGCGCGGGTGATGCGCCATGCGGCACCGCGCCCGGTCGAGGACGTCGATGATTGAGTCCCTGGATCCCTTGCGACTCCCCCTGCGGGGAAGCCGGCTGATCGAGGCCAGTGCCGGCACGGGCAAGACCTGGACCATCGCCACCCTGGTGGTGCGACTGGTGCTTGGGCACGGCGGTGCCGATGCCGCTTTCGGTGAGCCGCTGGATCCCGGAAAAATCCTCGTCGTCACCTTCACCCGGGCGGCGACGAAGGAATTGTCTGATCGCATTCGGGCGCGCCTGGCGCACGCCGCGGCGTGCATGCGTGGTGAACGTGCCCCAGAGCCTGACGACACGTTTCTGGCGGGCCTGCTCGTCGATTACGCACCGGGGATGGCGCGCGAGGATGCCGCTTGGAAGCTGGCGGCGGCGGCTGATGCCATGGATTGCGCCGCCGTGCTGACCATCGATGCCTGGTGCCAGCGAACCCTGCGCGAGCACGCGCTCGCCAGCACCGCCGCCTTTGATGAGACGGTGCTGGCTGATCCCGGAGCCTTGCAGCGCCAGGCTGCGCTCGACGTCTGGCGGCGCGATGTCTACACGCTTGAAGGGGACGCGCTCGACGGGGTGCTCGGCACATGGGCCGACGCCGACGCGTTCGCGCATGCGGCGCATGCCTGGCGCGATGATGGCGCCCTGGATGGCGACCGCGACGCACCGGCGCTCGGCGCGCTCTGGAATGACGCGGTGGCGCGGCGCCGCGACGCCCTGGTGCCCCTGAAGCGTGCATGCGCCGCGTACCTGCCGGCATTGCACACCTGGCTGGCCGCGACGGTCGCGGACAAAGGCGGGCCGATCGACCGCCGGAAACTCAACGCTTCCAAGGTCGACGGCTGGTTCGCGCGACTGCACGCATGGACCCTCGACGCCGCCGCCGTGGACCCGAAGCTGACCGGCACGGCGTGGGATCGGTTGTCGCGCGCGGGCCTGCACGCAGTGCTTCGCGAAGGCGCCAGCATCGACGTGCCGGCCGGTTTCGATGCGTTGCAGTCTTTGCGAAAGCGTCTCGCCTCCTTGCCTGACCCGCACCGTCTGCTGCGCCGCGGCGCGCGTGCGCGCGTGGCCGCACGGGCCTTCGAGCTCAAGCAGGCCATGAGCAGCTACGGTTTCGTCGATCTGCAGCGGCGGTTGGCCGCGGCGTTGGCTGGACCAGGAGGCGCCGAACTGGCGGCGCGCTTGCGAGTGCAATTTCCGGTGGCGCTGATCGACGAATTTCAGGACACCTCGGCGTTGCAATACGCCCTGTTCGATCGTGTTTACGATTTTGCGCGCGCGGAGGCCGCTGGCGTCGCCGTACTGCTGATCGGCGATCCGAAGCAATCGATCTATGGCTTTCGTGGTGCCGATATCGAAGGCTATCTCCAGGCCAGGCGCGCCACGGATGGTCGGCACCATGCGCTCGATACGAATTTTCGTTCCACCAAGTGTTTGGTGGCGGCGGTCAATCGCCTGTTCGAGCATGCGGAGGGTGGTGAAGGCGCGGGCGCGTTCGGGTTTCGCAATGCGCAGGACAACCCGGTGGCGTTCGTACCGGTGGCGGCGCGCGGGAGGGCGGAGGCTTTTGTCGCCGATGACGGGATGCAGGCTGCGGTGCGCTTCGTGCATCTCGACGCTCTCGTGTCGGGCGCCGAGGCCGGGGAGAAAATGGCGGTGCTTGCGGCTGAATCCATCGTCGGGCTGCTCAACAATCCTGCATGCGGGTGGCGTCGGCCCGACGGCGTTTTCACCCGGCTTCAGCCCGCCGATTGCGCCGTGCTGGTGCGCAGCCGGTATCAGGCCGCGCGCATGCGCGCGGCGCTGCAAGTCCGTGGGGTTGCCTCGGTGTTCCTGTCCGACAGGGGCAATGTGCTGGCAAGCGTCGAGGCCGCTGACCTGCTTCGCCTGCTGCGCGCGGTGGCGCAGCCGCGCGACGTGCGCCTGGCGCGTGCTGCGTTGGCGACGACGACCTTGGGGCTGGACCTGGCGGAACTGGAGCAGATGGTGCGCGACGACGCCGCATTCGAGGCGCGCGCCGAGCTTCTTGCGGAACTGCATGGATTGTGGCAACGCCAGGGAGTGCTCCCGATGTTGCGCACGGCAATGCATCGGTTGGGGCTTCCCGGTCGCTGGCTGCGCGCGTCCGATGGCGAGCGACGCCTGACCAATGTGTTGCATCTCGCCGAGTTGCTGCAGCGTGCATCCGCTCGAACCGATGGTGAAGCGGCGCTCGTGCGCTGGCTGAGCGAGGCCATCAGCGATGCTGGCGATGGATCTGCACCTGCCGAGGAGCAACTGCCGCGCCTGGAAAGCGAAGCCGATCTTGTCAAGATCGTCACCATTCACCAGTCGAAGGGGCTCGAATATCCGTTGGTGTGGATCCCCTTTGCGTCTGAGGTTCCCGCCAGACGACGCGGGGACGACGAGGTCACGCGCGGCGACGAAGCTCCAGGCGAGCAGGTCGACGACGCCGACGACGCTGACGACGCCGAAGCATCGGCACCGGTGCTGGATCCCGAGGACGTCCGCCTGCTCTATGTGGCGCTCACGCGCGCGCGCCACGCGCTGTGGATTGGCGCGGCGGTGGTCGGCACGGGACGCGCACGGCGCAGCACGTTTGCGCGCAGCGCCCTGGGCGCCTTGCTGGGGCGAGGCGCGGACTGTCCCCCGGAACAGCTTGGTGCCTTGCTCAAGACGGTGTTCGCGCGGTTGCCGCAAGTCCGCGTGGAACTGGCCGGCGACGTACCCATCCCACCGTCGTATCTTGCAATGCGTGATGCCGAGCCCACGTTGCTTGACCCTGTTCCCTACACCGCAGCGTTCGAGCGCGACTGGCGGATTGGCAGTTTCACGGCACTCACCCGCGGCATCGAAGCGGGTGCAAGGCAGGCATCGCTGCAGCACTTCGAGGATATGCAGGACGCGGGCACGCAGGTGCCGCCAACCGCTGCAGCCAGGCACGCATTTCCCCGTGGCGCATTCGTCGGTACGTTCCTGCACGAGCAGCTCGCCTGGATGGTGCGACAGGATCTCACTGCGCCTGCCCGCAGCGCGTTGCGAACGGCGCTGGCCCGACGCTGCGAACTGCAAGGCTGGGGGCACCGCGCCGGGCAGGTTGGTGAATGGTTCGACGAACTCTTCGACACAACGTTGCCGCCATTGGGCGCACCTTTGTGCGCCATTGGCCCGCGGTCTGCGGAAATGGAGTTCTGGTTTCCAGTACGTGCCGGCGTGGTCGCGCAGCTCGGAGATGCATGCGCGCAGCATCTGCTTCCCGGGCGCGGGGGGGGGGG
>DAICZP010000089.1 GCA_027311065.1 Thiomonas sp.
GCGCGACTACGATCGTGCCATCGCCCTGCGGCCGAACTCGGGGTACCTGCAGGCGGGGGACATGACCTCATTGTTCCTGTTGTCCCGCGTGGCCACACTGACGCCGGCGCAGGCACAGCGCCTGCGTGACACCATGATCGCTGCTGTGCGCATGGCTCCATGGGAGAGGCAGGTGCTTTCCCAGGTCATGGATGTCGCGATCGGTGAGCCTTCCAACCTCGAGCCCGGGCAGCGGGCTGCGCTGCAGGTTGCCGCGCAGCACCTCGTGCTGCTCGGCAACGTGGCGCGCTGACGACGGCAGCGATGCGTTCCGCGATCGCGCATCTTGCGGCGTGCAACGGGTTCCGCTAGCATTAGGCAAGGTTAAAAGACCTTTTGTGTCTTTGTGCCACGTCCGTTGGGGGAATAACCATGCGCAAATCCATAATCTACAAGGCCATCGCAGCAGTCGCGCTCAGCGCGCCGCTGTCCGCGTTTGCCGTGGTTGCCGTCTACACAGGCCCGATGTGCCTGTCGGGCGTCGTGCAACCGGGCGAGGGCATCGCGAAGGAACTCGCCGCCGTGGTCAACAATCCGCAGCAGGGCGTCAAGGGACTCCCGGCTGAAGTTGCCAAGCTGATCCGCAGTGGCGCCGACGCAGCGAAGGTCGTGCAGACCGCGGTGGCATACGGGGCTGATCCGCAGGCGACGATCAACGCGGCCATGAGCACCAAGGTTCCCCGCGACTGGACGGTACTGCGCGTGGCTGCCATCGCTTGCGGCGCCGACCCGACGCGCATCACCGACCCTGCAGGTTTCGGCGGTGTGAATTTCCCAACTGCAGCAACGATGCCGCAGAGCCAAGGCGGGGATCGCAGCCCGGTCAGCCCGTCCTGATCGCGTTGCGGGCGCGGCGCGCCCGCCCGTGCCCGTGCCCGCGCTTACTCGCGCCCGATCGACGATCTGGTTTCCAGCGCTCGTGGCGCTGCTCATTGGCTGCAGCTTCGCGCTCGCAGCCGCACGTACCTTTTCTCCCGGTTTGTTCAGCTACGTGACCAAGCGCTGGGGCGCCGACGCCGCCTCGCGCGTCGGCGAGTGGCGTGACTTCGAGGCCCGGCATGCCCCCATGCCGACCACCCCGGATCGCATTCTTGCGTTGCTGCGGGCAACCAACGCGTTCTGGAACGACATCCCGTACCAGGAAGACGTCGACACCTGGGGCGACGCCAACTACATGCCGTCACCGGTTGAGACCCTGGGGGCTGACAATGCCGATTGCAAGGCCTACGCGATTGCGAAGTATTTCACCCTCAAGGATCTCGGCGTCCCTGTGCGGAACATGCGCATCACCTACGTGACGGTGCAGGGAGTCGACGAGCCCCATATGGTGCTCGCGTACTATCCGACCCCCGATGCCGACCCCTACATCCTCGACAACATCACCGGTGACGTCGAGCATGCCTCCGAGCGCGACGACCTTCAGCCCGTTTACAGTTTCAATGACGACGACCTCTGGACGGTTGGATCCAACCGTGTGGTGGGCCCCAGCAGCCAGATCCGCGTCTGGCGCGACTTGCAGCAGCGCATGATCCGCGAGGCGCAACATTGAACCTGTATCGCCCCCCTCATTTACCAACCGTGAAGGCGACGCCATGAGTCTCTTCCAGCGCATTTTCATCCTGGTCTCGCTGTTGTTTCTGCTGTTGCTGGGATCGCTCGAGGCCAGTTACGTGGTCCGTTCCCGTCAGTATCTTCAGGAACAGCTGACCTCGCACGCGCAGGATGTCGCCACCTCGCTGGGCATGGTGCTGCCGTTGTCGATGAAGGGGAACGGCAATCCATTGCGTCTGGAGACCACGGTCGATGCCGTGTTCGAGCGCGGCTACTACAGCGCCATCCGCATCGTGTCGGTCGACGGACGTACCGTGCTGCTGCGCCAGCTTCCGCCGGCGCCTCCCGCCGTGCCCGCCTGGTTCACGCGGAGCGTGCCGCTGGTGGCCCCCAGCGCTGAATCCTTGATCACCGACGGCTGGCGCCAGCTCGGACGGGTGATCGTGACAAGCAGTCCGAACTTCGCGTACCTCCAGCTATGGAACGCGACCGTGGGGGCAACGCAGTTGCTGGTGCTGTTCTATCTGCTATCCCTCGTCGTTCTCTGGGCGTTTCTTCGCACCATCCTGCGCCCGTTGCGTGACATCGAACGGGTTGCGCAGGACATCGGCGAGCGCAACTTCACGACGGTCACGCAGATGCCCGGGGCGCGCGAGTTGCGACGCGTGGTCGAGGCCATCAATACGTTGTCGGGCAAGATCCGCGCCGTGATCGGGTTGGAGGTTGCCACCGCGGAGCGTTACCGGGTCGAAGCTTATCTCGACCCGCTCACGGGTTTTGACAATCGCCGAAGTTTCAACCACCAGCTCGAGAACAGCCTCGTCACACATGGGGGCGAAGCGGCCGTGCTGTATCTGGTGCAGATCGAAGGTCTGGATGCGCTCAATGCCGCGCAAGGCTTCGACCGCGGCGATGCGTTGGTGCAGGCGTTGGCCAACGCCCTCGCCAGCATGTCCATTGGAAAGGAAGTCCTGCGCGCGCGCCTCGGTGGCGCCACGTTTGCCATGCTGTGCTGGGACATCGAGCAGGTCGCCGCGCATGCCTTCGGGCAACGTCTTGACCAGGCAGTGGGGGCAGCGATTGCCTCGACCGGCGCGGCCGAGGTCAGTCATGGCATCGGAGCCGTTTATGTGCCACACGCTGCCGAAGGGGTATCCGCCTTGCTCGGCGAGGCTGATACCGGGGTTCGTCAGGCGCTGGCGCAGACTGGTTCGCAACACCTCGTCCTCATCGAACACAATGCAGTCGCGGTCGACACGCTGGGTGCGAATTCGTGGAAGCATTTCATCGGCAATGCGTTGACTGCGGGCGATATTGCCCTGTGGACGCAGCCCGTGCATGCATTCGTCGACCCGGGAACATCGGCGACAGGCTCGCCGCGCATTCTGCAACTCGAAATCACAGGGTCGCTGCTCGATGCCACGGGTGAAGTGGTGCCCGCCGCGCGCTTTCTTCCGATGGCGCTGCGCTTCGGCCTCATGCCTGCCCTCGACCGCGCGTTTCTCCATGCCATTTTCGAGCACTACGCACAGAGCCAGCTGGACGCCGATACCGTGCAGATGGCGGTCAACGTCTCGATGCAGTCCTTGCACGATGAGGCGCTGGTCGGACAGGTGCTCGCGCAACTCGAGCGTCTTCCCAAACTTGCCCGTCGCCTGGTGTTCGAGTTTTCCGAGTTCGGTCTGGTACACGATCTTGATCGGGCTGCCAACGTCGTCTCGCGGCTGCGTCAGCGCGGTGCCGAAATCGCGGTCGACAATTTCGGCTTCCACCCCAGTGCCTTCCAATACCTTCAGCGGCTGCGGCCGGCGTATATCAAGCTCGCTTCGTCCTACCTGCAGGATCTCGAGCAGCATCCCGAGAACCAGTTTTTTATCGCCTCGGTCGTGCGCGTTGCCCGTCCGCTGGATATCGTGACCCTGGCATGTGGGGTCGAATCCGATGCGCGCTTGTCGATGCTTCAGACGCTTGGGGTGAGTGGTTATCAGGGTTATGCCACGGCGCGACCAGAGCGCGTTTCCTGACGCCGGTATCCGTCACATGCGCTGCAGCAGCATCGCATCGCCGTAGCTGAAGAACCGGTAGCGCTGCGCAACAGCGTGGCCATACGCCACCCGCATGCGGTCAAACCCTGCGAAGGCCGCGACCAGCATCAATAGTGTCGAACGGGGCAGGTGGAAATTGGTGACCAGCAAGTCGATCCAGGCAAAGCGGTGGCCCGGGGTGATGAAGATATCCGTTTCACCGCGCAGGGTCGGCCAGACGCCCTGCGCGTCTGGTTCTGGCGCCAGACGGTGTGCGACAGTTTCGAGTGTGCGCACGGTTGTCGTTCCCACTGCGATCACCCGCCCACCCGCAGCGCGCGTACGGGCGATGGCGGCGAGCGTTTCTCCAGGGACCTCGAAGCGTTCGCTGTGCATGCGGTGCAGAGCAAGGTCGTCGACCTTGACCGGCAGGAACGTCCCGGAACCGACGTGAAGCGTGACGTGGGCGCGATGAACGCCCCTGGCCTCGAGGGCGTCGAGCAGAGCCTGGTCGAAATGCAGGGCTGCCGTGGGCGCGGCGACCGAACCCGGAACGCGCGCGAACACGGTCTGGTAGCGACGCACGTCATCGTCGTCGTCGCGATGACGAATGTAGGGCGGTAGCGGAACGTGACCGTGCCGCTCCATGAGGACGTAAGCATCGTCGTCGAACCGTAGACGGAACAAGGAGCCTTCCGCATCCGGCCAGCGACCCAGAACTTCAGCACGAAAGCCGCCAGCCATCTCCAGTACCGCACCACGTGCAGGCTTGCGGCTGGCGCGCATGTGCGCAATGACTTCACCGTTGTCAAGAACACGCTCGACGAGGAGCTCCACCGCTCCACCGGATGCCTTGGTGCCGAACAGCCGCGCCCGGATCACCCGCGTATCGTTGAATACCAGCAGGTCACCCGGAAGCAACAACGACGGCAAGTCGACGAACCTGCGGTCGACAGGAACCTCGCCACGCGCGTCCAGCAACCGGCTGGCGCTGCGCTGCGGCGCCGGATGCTGGGCAATCAGCGCATCCGGCAGCTCGAAATCGAAATCAGCGAGCGACAGCGCAGCGGGCATTCCGATCAGTTCAGCGGGATGCCTTGCGGGGTGGCCGCGTCGGTATCCGAAGGATAGACAAAATCGGTCCGACGGTTTTCCGCATAAGCATCGCGGCTATTGCCCGAGGCGCGCGGATGTTCCTTGCCGAAGCTGACCGCCTCCATGCGTGCAGCGTCGATCCCGTGCTTCTCGAGATCCTGCATGACGACTTCCGCACGCTTTTGTCCAAGTGCCAGGTTGTACTCTCCGCTGCCACGCGCATCGCAATTCCCCTGCAGGACCACATGGGTGTCGGGGTTGGCTTGCAGGTAGTGCAATTGCGCGGCAATGACCTGCGCGTTGTGGCGATAGTTCGGGAGGATGTCGTAACGATCGTAGGGGAAATACACGCTCTTGAGTGGTGCCGGCGGCGGGGGTGGTGCCATGCAGCGCGGGATCTGGGCGGCAATTTCCTTGACTGCAGCATCGAACGCCGGAGCGTCTGCGGCGGGGTATTCGTGCCCGGTCATGCCTGCGATCGCCATGGCATTGAGCGCCGCATGCGCGGCCGGGTTTGCCGAAGCATCGACGCCCGCACCCAGGCCCACCACGTAGGTCTTGATCCCGGCGTTCGCCAGATCCTGGATCTTGGCGATGGTGTCGAGCAGGGCCTGGTCATTCGTGTCAGCAACGACCAGCGCTCCAGTCGGCTGTCCCGCGCCCTTGCCTGTTTCGTCGACGATACCGTGACCCGCATCACCGGCGAGACCGGCGAAGCCGGCGTGCACGGCGTAACCCTGCCCGGCCGCGCTGCCAAGCGGGGGCCAGAACTTGCCTTTCAGGTCTTCGGTCGGCAGTCCGTCCGTGACCAGGATCACGTACTGCCCCGGGCAGGACGCGTTCGCCTTGCCGAGCACGGTGCGTGCCCAGGCCATCAGACCGCCGATCGGGGATTGCACGGCAGAGGCCTTGATTTCGCCGGTGCGCGAGTCCTTCGGATCATTGGTCTCGGGTTGCAACGCCGCCGTGAAGGCAGGCAGGGCAGCAGATCCGTCGCCCTGGGTCAGTGCAACCACCGTGTTGCCACTGTCGGGTTTGGGCGCCACGTTGTAGCCGAATCCACGCTGCACAAACATCGCGTGCGGGGCGTGCGGAATATAGCCCGCATTGGTGGGCATGAGTTTCAACGCGTAGCCCCGTGGGTTTGACGCGTGATAGGCAACGCCGACCTGATTATCGTTGTACTGCTTCAGCGTGAAGTTCGGGGGGTAGGGATTGGCCGGATCGGGTGTGCCAAAGTTGTCAAACACCGGGGGAATGTCGCCGCGAAAATACAGCAAGTCATTGATATTGACATCATCACTCGACGCGGCGATCTGCATGAACGGGTTGTCGTTCAGCATGGTCGCACCATTGCCCGTGAACCCGGTGGCGATCGATGCGCAGTTTTCACGCAGTCCGGCCGTGGTGGTCGCGGCTTGATACTGATAGCAAGGGTTGGCGACCGAGCGGCCCTGGGCCGGCGCGGTTTTGGAAAATGTGAAGTTCCCTCCCGCCGGAGCCATCTGGTAGACCCAGGTGTTGTAAGCACCCGTATCCTTCGCGTCGTAATCGATCAATGCAAAATCGACGGTCGGCAGGTATTGGCTCAGCACGTCCGCGATACCGGCCTTGGCAATGTTCAAGCGGCTTGGACTGTTGTCAAACAATGTGCCGTCTTTTTCGACCGTGTAGGGCGCGGTCTGGCCGATCGCTCCCGTCAGCGGCGGTACAAAGCCGTTGGGAACCGTGTAGCTGACAGGAGAACTGCTCTGGTCCAGACTTTGGAGCGCGGGCGGGAGCTTGCCCGCGCCGACCATGATGGCGCCAGTGAGATCACCATCCATGGATTCGGAGTTGCTGATCGCGATCACCACTTGCGGACGTGGCGCGGGCGCCGCATGCGCCAGAGGTTGCACGAGCAGGCCCAATGCGAGCATGCCGGCAACAGATGATCGAGCGCTCTTGTACATGATGCGTTCCCTCCCCCGGGACAAAATGACCATTCTTTGCGGGGATGATAGGGGAAATGGCCGCTTTGCACGTGTGTTTCGTGCATTCCGTCGCGTAATCACACGCTTGCATGGCTTCCCGCCGCGCCATGCCGATGCACATGCACCGCAAATTCCGTCAGCTCACGGTGACGGCTGAAAGCCGATGGGCGGCAATGCTCTCCGCGTTGCGCCGCCGCTCGCGCCGCGCCATCCACAAGCTTGAAACGATGACGGCAACCATGACGAAGTAGACAGTGACCGCGCCCACGACGTTGATGGTCGGGTTGAGGCCGAGGCGGGCACGCGAAAAAATGACCACCGGCAGCGTCGTCGCACCCGGGCCTGACAGGAAGGCGGAGATCACCACCTCGTCGAGCGACAGTGAAAACGTCAGCAGCCAGGCCGACACCAGTGCCTGCGAGATGGCCGGCAAGGTCACAAGCATGAACACCTGCAGCGGTCGCGCGCCGAGATCCATCGCGGCCTCCTCGATGGATCGGTCCATGTCCTTCAGGCGGGACTGGATCACCACCGCCGCATAGGAAATGGTCATCACCGTGTGACCGATGAAAATAGTGAAAAATCCCTTTTGAGGCCAGCCAATGGCTTTTTGCAGCGTGACGAAAAACAGCAGCAGGGCGAGCGCGATGACGACCGTTGGCATCACCAACGGAATATTGATCATGAAATTGAGGAGTTCCTTGCCGCGAAAACGGCGGTAGCGCGTCAACGCGAACGCGGCCAGAGTTCCGAGCACAATGGACAGCGTCGCTGTCGCCAGCGCAACCCTCAGCGACAGTCCGAGTGCGCTGAGAAGCTCGGTGTCGTGCAAGGTCGCGCCATACCATTTGGTCGTCCATCCGCCCCAGATTGTGACCATGCGCGAGTCGTTGAAGGAAAACACGACCAGCACCGCGATCGGCAGGTAAAGGAACAGGTACACCATCCCCATCCACAGTACCGGCAGCAGCCGCGCGCGCTTCATCGCACAGACTCCATGGCGCGCGTCTGCGCGCGGTTGAACCATGCAATGGGTGCCAGGATGAGCAGAATCATGACGATGGCGACAGCCGAGGCGCGTTGCCAGTCGAGGTTGTCGAAGAATTCGCTCCACATGACGCGCCCGATATTGAGCGTGCGCGGTCCCGCCAGCAGCGTCGGGATGACATACTCACCCACTGCCGGGATGAACACCAGCAGCGATCCCGCCACCACTCCTGCCCGCGACAAGGGGACCGTGACCAACCAGAACGTTCTGGCAGGCGTGGCGCCGAGGTCGGCCGCCGCCTCGAGCAGTCGGGAATCAAGCTTGACCAGGGTGGCATAGAGCGGAAGGATCATGAAAGGGATGTAGCCGTACACCATGCCGATCATGAAGGAAAAGTCGGTGAACATCATGCGCAGTGGGGTATGGATGACGCCGGCCCACAGCAAGCATTGGTTGATCAGGCCATTGATGTCGAGCAGGTTCTTCCAGGCGTAAATACGAATCAGGAATGAGGTCCAGAATGGCAGCATCACCAGCATCAGCAAGGCGGGACGCAAGGTGGCGCGCGCTCTTGCGAGGAAGTATGCGAATGGATAACCGATGAGCAGACACAGCACGGTAGTGAGGAAAGCCCACCAGATCGACGACAGGTAAGTCAGGACGTACAGGTTATCGGTGGCGAGGGCGACGTAAGCGCTCAAATGCAATCGGATCAGGAGGTTGTCATTGACCCACGATACGATCGGCAGAAAGGCGATGCCCAGAATGTCGCTTTCCGACACGCTGATCTTGAGCAGAATCAGGAAGGGCGCGAGCAGGAATGCAAGCAACCACACCTGGGGCGATGCAATCACCACCAGACGGCCCCAGTTTCGAGGTGTCCGCGGCTTTGCGGTGGCGTGGAGAGCGGGCGCGCTGGATTCGTGCATGACGCGTCAGTCGACGATGGCCACTGGTGCGTTTGCCGACCAGCTTGCCGTCACCACCGCGCCATTCTCGAGCGGGTCGGCATGGCGGTGCGCGTTGGATAGGGTCGCGCGGATGCGCTGCCCGCTGGGTAATTCAACCACGTAGGCGGTGTAGCTTCCCATATAGGAGCGACCGGCGACCACCCCCTGGACCGTGTTGTGCTGCTGCGGATGCGTGCCCGCGCGCAGCGCGATCTTCTCCGGGCGCAAAGCGACGCAGAACTCCATGCCCTCGGCACCGCTCACACCGTGGCTGATGTGGAACAGGACGTCGCCGCAATCAATCTGGCAGTGGTCGGCCTCATCGAGAACCAGCCGGCCGGTGAACAGGTTGACGTTACCGACAAAGTCGGCGACGAAGCGTGACGTCGGATGCTCGTAGATCTCCATCGGCGATCCGAGCTGGACAAAGCGGCCCTCGCGCATCACGGCGATGCGGTCGGCCATGGTCATGGCCTCCTCCTGGTCATGGGTCACCATGACGCAGGTGACACCCACAGTGCGCAGGATGTTGACCAGTTCGACCTGCGTGCGTTCGCGCAATTGCTTGTCGAGGGCCGCCAAGGGCTCGTCCAGCAAGAGCAATTTGGGCCGCTTGGCAAGGCTGCGCGCCAGCGCTACGCGCTGCTGCTGGCCTCCGGAGAGTTGATGCGGCTTGCGTCGCGCGTAGGGCGACAACTGAACCAGCTCCAGCATCTCCGCCACACGCTGGGCGCAGGCACCCCGCTCCATGCCGTCGCGCCGGAGCCCGAAAGCAATGTTGTCGAACACGTTCAGGTGCGGGAACAATGCGTACGACTGGAACATCATGTTGATCGGACGCTCGTAGGGCGGAAGATCGGTGATGTCCTCCCCGGCCAGGAATACGTGGCCGGCGCTGGGCGCTTCAAAGCCGGCGAGCATGCGCAAGAGCGTCGACTTGCCGCACCCCGAAGACCCGAGCAAGGCAAAGATTTCCCCTTTTGCGATGTCCAGCGAGATGGCGTTGACGGCGACGACGTCGCCGAAGCGCTTGGTTACGCCATCGATGCGCAGGAAGCTTTCAGGATCGGCGTCCGGGCCCTGGATGTCGGTCATGGTGTCAAGCGTGATCAGTGGCTGGAGGGTCAGAGCCCGGTCTTGAAGCGGATGAACAGGCGCGTTACTGCATGACGCTCCTCCGGAAGGTAGACTTTCGGCGGGATGAGCTTCGCCATCATCGCCGGTGAAAGAAACACATCACCATGCGCCTTCACCGCCGGCGAAACCATGGGAAGCGATGCCGGCACCGGATTTGCGTAGAACACAGTGTTGGTGTCAGCTGCGCACACCGCGGGTTGCAGCCGGTAGTTGATGAAGGCGTAGGCGTTGGCGACGTGCAGGGCCCCGGCCGGGATGGCCATGGTGTCAATGGCGATGACGGCGCCGTGGGTCGGTGGAAAGACCTCGATGGACTGACCGTTATGCGCTTCCGCCGCGCGATTGGCGGCAATGGCCATGTCCCCGGACCAGCCGATGGCCGCGCAGACCGCGCCGCTGGCGAGGTCGTTGATGTAGCCCGATGAGGAAAATTCGGTGATGGAGTCGCGCACTTTCCGCAGCATTGCGAAGGCGCGCAGGAAGTCGGCCTGGTCATGTGTGGCCTGCGGGATGTGCAAGGCATTGAAGGCTGCCTCCATGATGTCGCCACCGGAGTCAAGGTAGCTGATGCCGCAGGACTTCAGGCGATTCGCGTAGACCGGGTTGAACATGAGGTCCCAGGGATTTGCCGGCATCGGCAGCCGCCCCAGTGCCTGATGCACTTTGCCGACGTTGATTCCTACAGTCACATAGCCCCACATCCAGGGGATGAGGTAGCGGTTGCCGGGGTCGACCTGCGCCAGCAGCTTCATCAGCGCTGGGTTCAGGTTCGCAAGGTTGGGAATCCTGCGCTTGTCGATGGGCTGCAGCAAGCCGCCGCGCAGGTCGATCGCCGCCCAGTTCGAGGACGGTACGACGATGTCATAGCCGGTATCGCCGGCGACCATCTTTGCAAACAGGGTTTCGTTGGAGTCGAAGGTGTCGTAGCGCACGTGCACCCCCGACGCGCGCTCAAACCCGGGAACCGTGGTGGGTGCGATGTAATCTGACCAGTTGTAGATGTTCAGAACCTGCTCGGGCGCTCCGGCCCGCGCCGCAACCGGCGCGGCAAGCAGGATCCATGCGGCGGTGACGAGCGCACGTGCCCACCAGGTCGGGCCAGGCGTGGATCGCCGCGTTGATGGGCTGCGCTCGGGTTGCGACATGAATGACTGGATGCATGAAAACAGGAACGACCACGGGATCGCACGGCGCCAGGACTGCGCACGGCGATCGGCAGCAACGCGCTATTGTTGCAGCATCCGGCAGGCAATTGCGCGTTGATGTGACCGGTGTTTCGTCGGAGCGACGACCGAACCGCTGGCCGCTGACGCCTGCACAGGGCAGCGTTCAAACGTGCAGCAGCAAATGCTCCCGTTCCCACGGGCTGATGACTTTCATGAACTCGCCGAACTCGCTGAGTTTCACCGCTTTGTAGATACCGCAAAATCGCGTTCCGAGCAGGTGTTCGATGTCGGGTGCGTCGTCGAGCATGCGGACCGATTCCGAAAGGCTTTGCGGTAGTGCGATTGCACTGCCGCGCTTCTCGGCGTTGTCGTGCATTTCCGGAAGCGGGTCGACGTGCTTCAGCATGCCGATGTAGCCGCACGCCAGACTTGCGGCAAACGCCACGTAGGGGTTGGCGTCAGCCCCGATCACCCGGTTCTCGACGCGCCGGTTTTCTGCGTTGGCATGCGGTACGCGCAGACCGACGGTGCGGTTGTCATGACCCCACTCGACGTTGGTCGGCGCCGCGGAGCCGGACACGAGACGGCGGTAGGAGTTGACGTAGGGGGCGAACAGCGCCATGACATGCGGGACAAACTTCTGCAGACCACCGATGTAGTGCAAAAATGCCTCGGAGGCAGTGCCATCGTCATTGCTGAAAATATTGCGGCCGGTCTTCACGCCGACCACGCTCTGGTGGAGGTGCATCGCGCTTCCAGGCTCACCGGCCATCGGCTTTGCCATGAAGGTGGCGAACATATCGTGCCGCAGCGCCGTCTCACGCAGGGCACGCTTGAAGAAGAACACCTTGTCGGCCAACTCCAGCGGGTCGCCGTGCAGGAAATTGATTTCCATCTGCCCGGCGCCCATTTCATGAATGAGCGTGTCAATGTCGAGGTCCATCGCGCCACAGTAGTCGTATAAGTCCTCGAATACAGGGTCAAAGTCATTGACAGCATCGATGCTGTAATGCTGCCGCGATGTCTCGGCGCGGCCGCTGCGCCAGACCGGCGGGCGCAGCGGCTGGTCCGGATCGTTGTTACGGGCGACCAGATAGAACTCGATTTCGGGCGCGACCACCGGCGCCCAGCCCTGCGCGGCGTAGAGCTGAAGCACGTTTTTCAGAACAGTGCGGGGTGCGTAGTCGACCGGGCGGCCATCCTTGAAGAAGCAGTCGTGCAGAACCTGCGCGGTCGGGTCGGCAGCCCAGGGAACGAGCCGCACGGTTGCCGGATCGGGCACGAGCGTCATGTCGCGGTCGGTATCGGCGATGAAATCGGTGAGTCGCGCATCGTCAGGCCAGTTTCCGGTGACGGTGAGCCCGATGATGCTTTCGGGCAGGCGCATTCCGCGGTCTTCGGTGAATTTGTCGCGTGGGAGAATCTTGCCGCGTGCCACACCTGTGAGGTCGGGCACCAGGCACTCGACCTCGGTGATCCGGTTCACATTCATCCAGCGTTCAAGGTCGGTGAAGGCCCAGTGCCCCCGTTCCTGGGTGCCCGATGCGTTGTTGCCTGCAGCCATGGAAGCGTCCTTGCAGCGCGCGGTGATGTGGCATCGCCGGATACGCGCAGCAATCCGCCGAAGCCTCAGCATATCGGCGTCCTGCTCCTTGATGCAAAGAGGGGCTTGCAGAACCCCGCTGTTTCACGCCGCGTGGGAAACCCCGGCGAGCTGTTCCATGCGCTTGGTGTCCGCGGCGAGCTCGGTTGCGGAGCCTTCGTAGACGACTTCGCCTTCACCCAGCACGTAGGCACGGTCCGCAAGTTGAAGCGCGAGAAAGGCGTTTTGCTCGACCAGCAGCACCGAAATACCCTCGGACTTCATGCGTCCGACAGTGCGCATGACTTCCTGCACAATGATCGGCGCCAAGCCTTGGGAAGGTTCGTCGAGGATCAGCAACTTGGGGTTCAACAGCAGCGCGCGGCCGATCGCCAGCATTTCCTGCTCGCCGCCCGACAGGCGTCCGCCCTTGCTGGTGCGCCGCTCCAGCAAACGTGGAAAAAGCTTGTAAACCGCGTCGATCGTCCACGGGCCATGTGTTTCTCGCGCGACCAGCAGGTTTTCGTGCACGGTGAGGTGGCCGAAGATCTTGCGTCCTTCCGGTACATAACCGACGCCCGCCGCAGCCATACGGTGAGGCGGGGCGCCAGTCACGTCCTTGCCACAAAAGCGGATCGTGCCCTGACGCGGCGGGGTCAGTCCCATGACCGAACGCATGGTCGTGGTCTTGCCAGCGCCGTTCCGGCCGAGCAAGGCGACGAGTTCACCTTCGCCGACGCTGAGAGATACGCCGTCGAGGATGTGGCTCTTTCCGTAATACGTCTGGATCTTGTCGACTTCAAGAACCATGGTCATGGTTTTTTCCTCATGTTCTCTCGCGTTCACACGGCTTGGCCGAGGTAGGCAGCCTGCACTTTGGGGTTATGGGCGATTTCGTGTGCGGTGCCTTCGGCGAGCATGTGCCCGTTGTCGAGCACGGTGATGCGGTCGGCGATGCCGAAGACGATTTCCATGTCATGTTCGACGAACAAGGTGGTGATGCCCTGACCCTTGTTCAGGCGCCGGATGAGTGCCGTCATGATGTGCGTTTCCTCGTCACCCATGCCGGCCGTTGGTTCGTCCAGGAGCAGCAGCTTCGGGCTGCGCGAGAGGGCGATACCGATCTCGACCACGCGCTGGTCACCGTGCGACAGCTCGCCCGCGATGCGGTCCGCCTTCGAAGCGATTCCCACCAGATCCATCAACTCTTGCACCCGCTCGTCGATCCGCGCGCGCAACGCGCGCGTCATCCAGGGCCGGTGCCCGACGCCCATGGCCACCTCGGCGGCGACACGCAGATTTTCATACACGCTCAGTGACAGGAAGATTTCCGTGATCTGGAACGTGCGGATAATGCCCCGCTTGACCAGTGATGCGGGATTGACCCGCGAAATGCGCTCGCCGTCAAAGAGGATCTCACCACTGCTGGGGGGGAAAAAGCCACTGATGAGATTGAACAGTGTTGTCTTCCCGGCCCCGTTGGGTCCGATAATGGCGCGTAACTCGCCTCTGGCAACCTCGATGGAAATGTCGGAGAGGGCTTGAAGCGCCCCGAAGCGGCGCGAGACGGAATCGAGTTTGAGCAGACTCACTTCTTCGTGCTCCTATGATGCAGGAACCCCATGATGCCAAGGGGGAAAAACAGGACTGACAGCACGAAAATCAATCCGATGACCGACATCCAGTTGCTGGTCATATTGCTCGCATAGTCACGGACCAGCACGAAAATCGCAGCGCCGACAAACGGTCCCCAGAAGCTGCGCATACCGCCCAGCACCGCGATGATCACGAAATCTCCGGACAGCGTGTTGGCCATGCTGTTGGGTGATGTGAAGTTGTCCAGCAGGGCGTTGAGCCCACCCGCCAGTGCCACGATGAACCCGGAAATTGCGAACGATATTGCGGCATATCGCTGAACCTTCACCCCCAGGAACGTCAGTCGCTTCTGGTTTTCGCGAACGGCGACGAACATATGTCCGAGCGGCGAATTCAAGAGGATCCACAGGACCGCTGCGCCGACGGCAAAGCACGCCAGGGCCAGGTAGTAAAAACCCGTCGAGTCGAGGGTCCATGTGAGGCCAGGGAGCACGTGGATCGGGTGCCGGGTGAAGCCGGTCAGTCCGTCGTAGCCACCCGTCACCGATTGCCAGCGGATCGCAACGAAGTAAAACAACTGACCGATGGCGATCGTGATCATGGCGAAGTAGATTCCCCGCCGGCGCACGACGATGGGGGCGAGGATCGTGGCCACGATACCCCCGAGCAGGGTGCCGCAGAGCAGCGCCAGCGGAATGCTTGGCGGCCCGTATTTGAGCATCAAGCCGACGCCGTAGGCGCCGAGGCCGAAGTAGGCCGCGTGCCCGAAGGACAAGCCGCCGGTGAACCCGAGCAGCAGATTCAGACCCATCGCCGCCAGCGCATAGATCAGGACGCGCGATGCAATGTCGTTGTAGCCGCCAACGTAGGGCATCCAGGCCGGCGCTGTGAGCAGCAGCACGGCGAGCGCCAGGGTTCCCAGAGGTCCGCGGTTCGGCGCCGCCGGGGTGCGAAGGGAGGTGGATGTCGAGGTTTTCATTCCAGCAGGCCCTCCTGGCCCATCAGGCCGCGCGGGCGCACGACCAGCATCAATCCCATGATGAGATAGATGACCGCCTCGCTGGCGGCAGGGAAGTACGCGGTGGTGATTCCGGAGGCAACGCCGATGAGCAGGCCGCCGATCAGCGAACCGAGGAGCGATCCCACACCGCCAACCACAATGGCCACGAACGCCGGCATGAGCAGTCCCTCGCCCATCGTGGGGTCGAGTCCGAGCTGCCCCGCGGCGAGGATGCCGGCCACGCCCGCGAAGACGATGCCGATGACGAAATTCGCCGTGCGCAGCAGATAGATGTTCACACCCATCGCCGACACGGTTTCGAGGTCGGCATTGCCGGCGCGGATGCGTACGCCAAGCCGGGTGTAGCGCAAGACTGCGAACAAGACGCCAGTGCCAACCAATGCCACCGCGACGACGAACAGGCGATAGCCCGTCAGGAAGAAATACGTGTCACTCAGCGGATGACCGAGGCTGGATGGAATCGCCAGCGGCACGCCCACCGGACCCCAGGTCGAGCGAATCACATCCTGCATGATCATCGCCAGCCCAAAGGTCAGTAACAACGAGTAGAGCGGGTCACGACGATAGAGCCGGCGGATCAACAGCGTCTCCACGACCAGTCCGAGCACGCCCGATAGCAGCGGCGCCACCAGCAGGGCGCCCCAGAACCCGAGGTGCGGAACCAGGCTGAAGGCAAAGTACGCGGACAGGGCCATGAAGGTGCCCTGCGCGAAGTTGATGGTGTTGTTCAAGCCCAGAATCAGGGCAAGACCGAGCGCCAGCAACGCATAGAACGCGCCGGTGATCAAGCCGTTGAACATATTGAAAACCAGAACGAGATTCAAGTCGGGTTCTCCGCGTGAGCGACATTCACGGCGCCGGCCCGGCGCGCACACTGTCGACCGGCCGGGCACATGACGTTCCCGGGACAGGCGTCGCGGGAACTTGAAGTGGGCGCGGGGACACCCGCGCCCGTCGAAACATCAATGCTTCGGAAGGCTGCAGCCCATTTGCTTGGCCGAGCGCGCGATGCTCGCGCCGGGGACGATTTCGGAGACTCGAAACAGGTCGGGATACGTACCGGTCTGAATCACCTCGCCCGGGAACATGCTGATGAGCAGCTGATGGTCTTCCGCACGGTACACGGGGGTATGCGCCTGCAGCGCGACCTCGGGCGGAAGTGCCAATCCTTCCATGGCCTTCACCACCTTGGCGGTGTCGGTCGATTTCGCCTTTTCCGCGGCCAGCTTGATGGCCCAGGTCGTGGCGTACCCGAACCACACGCGCGCGCTGGGGTATTCGCCTTTGTGCGCCGCGCTGTAGCGTTTGACGAAATCGGCAACATGCGCGTTGCCGGGCTGCTTCCAGTACCACTCCATCGTCCACCAGCCGTAGCGCGCCGCTTCAGGGAGCGCCTCGGCCTGTTCGAGTTCGAACAACGCGCCGCCGACGGCAATTTCCTTGTTGATTCCGAACTGCGCGATCTGCTTCATGCAGTTGACCTGGTCGTTCCCGGCCAGCAGCAGACACAGCACGTCGGGTTTTTTGGCCTTGACGTCGATCAGGTAGGAGGAAAAGTCGGTCGCTCCGACTGGCACCAGCGCGCCGCCGACGGTCATGCCGCCGACGGTCTTCAACTGGGTTTCGTAGTCCGATTGCTCGGACTTGCCGAATGCATAGTCGGTGGTCAGGAAGTACCACTTCTTGCCGAACTTCTTGAACAGGGTTTCGAAGTCCCCGGCGGTGAGCATCCAGGTGGTGGAGCAGGTCCGGAACGTGGTCGACTTGCAAGCCGAGCCGGTCAGGCTGTCGACGTGGCCCCCAGTGACGATGAACAACTTGTTGTGCTGCTCGGCGAATTGCGATACCGCAAGCGATGCCGCAGAGTTCACCGTTCCCATCAGGAAGTCGACTTTTTCCTGGCTGACCAGGCGCGATGCCTTGTCCACGGCAGTGCCGGGGTTGCCCGCGCTGTCTTCGACCAGGACCTGCAGTGGGCGTCCAAGAATGCCACCTTTGTGGTTGATCTCGGCTTCCGCGAATTGCGCCCCTTTGATTTCACTCTGGCCCAGCGCGGCGAAGGTGCTGGTGATTGGATCGACGAGACCGATCTTGACGGGCGTTTCGCTCGCGGCCCAGGTGGGTTTGGATCGCGCGACCAGGGCCGCGACGCCAGCGCCCGCAACTTTCAGAAAATCACGACGATCAAACTCGCTTGAAAAATCCTTGCCTTCGTCACGCATCGTTGTCTCCCGCTGTTTTTTGGAATTTGTTGCAATCAGAATTGGTTGCAACAAATGGCATGCTCATTCAAATGAGCATCGCCCCCCATTAGATACAGGGGAAAATAGGAGTGTCAACAACTTGAAGGCGGATATCCCCGATTTCGCTGGTAATCCCTTATGCGGTCTGGAGCATCAGCGGTGGCGTGTCGACCTTTTCAAGGCTTGATGTACTGGAAGCCCGCCTTTTCGAGTTGCAGGATGCGCACGACACCCGCTGGAACGACGATCGCTTGCGGAACCAGCACCGGCATGTGCCCGAGTTTCCTGGCCATGCCGATCATCGTGGTGTGACAGGCATCGAACTCCACGCCCTCCCCATCCTGCGCAGCGATGCGCTTGGCGACGGCGCTGTTCGCGAGCAGCATGAGCAGTCCGGGGCCGTACGCCACGACGACGATATGGGCGTTTTCCTGACCGAAATAGTTCAGCAGGTTCTGCGCGTTGTTCAGCGCCAGGCTCCACTTGTTGGGATCGTCGCCGCTGACCTGCAGTACGACGTTGTGGCGTGCGAAGGGAACGCTGTGCGTGAACGTCGGCTTGTCGAAATCGAAAGGCGCAACAGTTGCCGGCTGTGCCGCAGATGCGGCGGATGCCGTCAGTATGACGACACTGGCGCCAAAAAGCATGGCTCGCGCGCTGCGCGACACATTGTGGAATTGCATGATGCCTCCTCGTGGGGTTTTCAGCCCCGTGTGATGTCGCATGAACCGCCGTGGTCGTGGGCGACCACGGCAGCAGGCGCGTCGGTGACGCGGTGTGTCAGAGCGCGTGGATGGGCAGGTTGCGCTGCTCCCATTCGTTCATGCCGCCCGGAAACTCGCGCAACCCTTTGACGCCGACAATGCGCGTGAGGGCAAACCACGCTCCAGCCGCGTATTGCCCGGTGTTGCAGTAAATGATGCCGCGATGCGGAATGGTCAGGTGGGCGAGTGCGAACACCACCCTGTACTGCGCCGGTGGCAGGAAATGCCAGGCGCCGTCGGCATCTTCCCGATACATCAATTCGGCGGGAAGGGGGCGGGCGTCGGCGAGACGTCCCTCCTTCGGGACGACCGGGGTGTGGCTCAAGCCAGCGAACTGCGCCATTGGACGGGCATCGAACAGTGGCTTGTGCGCCTTTTGCGCGGCTGCGACCTGAGCGACGTCCGCCAGGAGGTCGGCGCGCGGCGGTTTTGCCATCCAGTGTCCTGTCGTCATTGGCGCGATCGCATCGTTGTCCACCGGATAGCCCGCAGCGAGCCAGGCGTGGGTGCCACCATCCAGGATCGCGATCTCCCGGGCCGGCATCCCGAACACCTCGAGCTCCCAGGCCAGAAATGACGCTTCCTGGAGCGAGGTTGCGTCATCACCCGTCGGTGCAAGCACGACCGGCTTGCCGTCCTCAAGTTGCGACGCACGCATGACGTCCTGGAACTCATCGGCAGTTGGCAGCAGGAAATCGATGGACTTGCCGTCGATATCACGCTTTTCCCGGAGTGCCCAGAAATTGACCGACAAGGCGTCCGGAATGTATCCCCCGACTTGCTCGACGACCTTCTTTCCATTGACTGTGGCGTATTTCGGATCCGCCGTCAGGCTGTTCGGATCATCACGGATATCGACAATCTGGACCTCCTTCGCATGGTCATGCAGCCATTGGACGGTCACGAGAGGGCCGGGAAGACCCCCGGCATGGGCCAGACCAGCCAGGACGAGCGCGAGCGCCCCGGCGGCTCCGCGCAGCGTTGTGGCTTCGCGCTTGTTCATCATGCTTTCTCCTCGAGGTGAAGGGTCCGATTTTCCAAAATCAAGACAACAATTCAAACGAATTGTTTTGCTTAAGTCAATCGAAAAGTCAGCTTGATTCTTCAGCTTTGAACCAGCCGGCGCGATTTGGCGATCGACAACAAAATGCCGGTGCCCAGCGTCAGGGTGACCAGCGCAGTTCCACCGTAGCTGACAAAGGGAAGGGGTACGCCGACCACCGGAAGAATTCCGGACACCATTCCCATGTTCACAAACGCGTAGGTGAAAAAGATCATGGTGATCGACCCCGCCAGCAGCCGCGAAAACAGCGTCGGCGCTGCGGAAGCGATCATGAGGCCGCGGACAATGAAAAACGAATAGGCGCCAAGCAGTGCCAGATTCCCGGCCAGGCCCCACTCTTCGGCCAGCACCGCGAACACAAAATCGGTATGCGATTCCGGCACGAAGTTCAGGTGCGCCTGCGTGCCCTGCATATAACCCTGCCCCCAGACGCCGCCTGATCCGATCGCGATCATGGACTGGATGATGTTGAATCCCGTGCCGAGAGGGTCGGATTGCGGATCGAGCAGCATCAACACGCGCTGGCGCTGGTACGCGTGCATGAAATGCCATAGCACGGGCGCTGCGGCAGCTGCCAGCAGGGCAAGCAGTCCCAGCACACGCCACGACAGGCCCGCAAAAAAGATGACGAAAAACCCGGTCGACAGCACCAGCATGGCGGTGCCGAGGTCGGGTTCCTTCATGATCAGGCCGACGGGAACAGCCAGCAGCAGCGCGGCGATGCCGAAATCGCGCAATCGGATCAGACCCTCGCGCCTTTGAAAATACCAGGCGAGCATCAGCGGCATCGCGATTTTCATCACCTCCGAGGGCTGGATCACGACACCAACATTCAGCCAGCGCCGCGCCCCCTTGCGCACCAGGCCGAACATCGCAGTGGCGACCAGCAGTGCGACCCCGAAGCTGTAGAGTGGCACCGCGACCTGCATGAGGCGCTGCGGCGGCACCTGGGCGACGATGAACAGGACCAGGACGGCAGCGCCAAGATTCCGCAGTTGATCGCCAAAACTCACTTGCTGACCCTGCAGTGCCGAAAACAACACCACGCAGCCGATGCCCATCAGCACCATCAGCCCGCCGAGCAACGGCAGGTCGAATCCCTGGACATAGGGGAGCAGGCGACGCAGCAGAGGCCGGCGGCCGATGATGGCATTCACAAGCGTTCTCCTTCTTCAGGCAGCGCGTTGTCATGCCGGGCCCCGAAGCGCGTGAACAGCGCGCTGGTTCCGCATTGCGCGCGCAGGACGCCGCCGTGGCCGGACGCAACCCCGGGAGCGCAGTCCGCCACCGGCTGCGGCCAGGGCTGGGCTGGGGAAGCCGCCGGCGTCGGGCTGGACGCGTCCGAGGCCGCCACCGCAGGCGTCGATGCCGGGGGCACCGCCACGGCAGTGGCCCCAGGCACCGGAGGAACGCCGCTGACACCGCTGGCGAACTCGAACCGTGCCGGCTGGGGTTTGACGCCGGAGATTTTTTCGATCACGTCGTCGCTGGGATAGTGCCCCAGCAGCACATAGTCGAGAAGTTTGCGCGCAATGGGGGCCGCGGCAGCGGCGCCAAACCCGGCATGCTCGACGATCAGCGCCACGCACGCACGCGGCTGATCCGCCGGCGCATAGACCGTGTACAGCGCATGGTCACGGAGCTTGGCCGCGACATCGGCAGCCCGGTATTTCTGATTTTGTGCCACCGTGAACACCTGCGCCGTCCCGGTCTTGCCGGCGCTGGTATAGGCTGCATCATGGAATACGCCATAGCCCGTGCCCTCGGGGTCTGCATTCACCGAGACCATGCCGTCGTGGATGACCTGCCAGGCGGTCATGTCCAGCTGCAGCCGTTCCGCAACCTCGATCGTGGTGGGCTCGAAGCGGCGGCTTTGCATGTTCTCCACCATGCGCACCACGCGTGGTTTGTAGCGTGTGCCGCGGTTGGCCATGGTCGCCAAGGCGTTGGCAATCTGGATGGGCGTGAAGCTGTTGTATCCCTGGCCGATCCCCAGGCTGATGGTCTCGCCTTGATACCAGCGTTGCTGCGCTGGCTGCCGGTAGGCGCGGCGCTTCCAGGCCTTTGAAGGCAGGATGCCGCGTGCCTCGTCGGGGAGGTCGATACCGCTGATGGCGCCAAAGCCGAATTTGCGTGTGAAATCGTGCATCCCGTCGACGCCCCAGTCGTTCGCCACCATATAAAAGTAGGTGTCGCAGGACACTTGAATCGCACGGTGCATATCGACGCGGCCATGCCCTTGCGGAATGTCGTCGCGAAAGCGGTGACTGCCAAGAATAAAGTAGCCGGGGTCGTTCAATGTGTAGTTCGGGGTGCGCACGCCGCGGGTCAGTGCGCCCAGGCCGAGGTAGGGCTTGTAGGTCGAGCCTGGTGGATAGGTGCCGCGCAGCACGCGGTTGAGCAGTGGCCGGAGCGGGTTGGTATTGAGCGCATTCCAGTTGTCGGGATCGATGCCTTCGACAAAGAGATTGGCATCGTATGTGGGCAGAGAGACACAGGCCAGTACCTCGCCGTTGCGGGGATCCATGACCACGCAGGCACCGGTGCGATCACCGTACAAATCCTCGGCAAGTTTCTGCAAGCGTGCATCGACCGACAGCACCAGGGAACTGCCAGGAATCGCCGGGAAACTGCGTAGTTTGCGCACGGGCTTGCCGGCCGCATTGACCTCGACCTCATCGAATCCGGTGGTGCCGTGCAACTGCGCCTCGTAGGCCAGCTCCACGCCGGTCTTGCCGATGTGGCTGGTGCCGCGGTAGTTGTTCACGTCGTCGCCAGCGGCGATGACCTGTTGCTCCCTGGGGCCGATGCGTCCGACATAGCCGACTGCGTGCGCCCCCAGCGCGCCGAGCGGATAGTTGCGGAACAGGCGTGCGCGTACGTCGACGCCGGGGAAGCGAAAGCGCTGGGCGACAAAGCGCGCGACTTCGGCGTCGGTCAGTTTGTTGCGGATCGGCACGGCCTCGAATGGATGGCTTTGGGCCAGCAGCGCGCGGAACCGGCGTTCTGCCGAGGGCGGGATCGGCAGCATGGCGCGCAACGCCGTGATGGTCGCATCAACGCCCACGGTCTTGCTCGGGGTGATCTCCAGCGTGTAAGCGGCGTAATTGTTGGCCAGCACGATGCCATTGCGATCGAGAATCAGCCCCCGCGACGGCACCTGGGGAACGATGGCAATGCGGTTGTCTCGCGCCTGAAGCGAGTATTGGCGATGGCGCAGCACCTGCAGCCACAGCCAGCGTCCCACCAGCAACGCGAACGCCAGCGCGACCGTCACCAGCGCGACCAGCAGGCGGCGATGAAAACGCTGCAGCTCCCGCTCGACGTTCCTCAGCTCGGACATGGCGTCACAGCGGTCGGTTTTCGTCGCTGTCCGGGGCGCGTCGTTGCGGCGCCAGCAGCAGCCAGCTGAGCACCGGCCAGAGCGCCGCCTGCAGCAGCGGTGCGACCAGCACATCGAATCCCGGGAAGCTTCCCCCTGTGGCCATGCGCACGACAAATTGCAGCAATTGCGCGGCGATGAACAGCGGTGCGATCTGCAGTGCCTGTTGTTTCAGTGAAAACCAAAGCAGGCGCCGGTGCAAAGCGACAGCGAGGAAGCCCAGTGCCGAGTACGCCAGCGCATGCTGGCCGAGCAAGGCGGCGTGCTGAACATCGACCGCGAGCCCCAGTGCGAAGCCGGTGCCGATCCCGACCCGCCTTGGCTGGTGCACGGCCCAGAAAACGAGCGCCATCGCCGTGGGGTCGGGGAGCCAAGGGTGCCGTCCCACCGGCATGAAGTCGAGCATCAGCGCTGCCGCCAGCGTGGCCCAGATGAACCACGGTCGCGCCGCCAGCAGCAGCACCTCCCCACGCAGCGGCGTGTCACCCGCGTCGAAGTAGGTATGGCGGCCTGCGCCTGTCTTCATCGCGCGTCCTCAGCGTTTCGCACGACGGTGGCGTGGAGACGGCGCGGTTGGAGGCTGCACCAGCGCGGCACTGGGCGCAAGGACCAGGACATGGCGCCCACTATCGACCGTGGCGACCGGCGCGCACGCAACCCGGGCAAAGGCACTGTCGGGGGGGCGTTGCACGCTGGCGACTTTCGCCACGATCAACCCGCGGGGATAAATCCCGTCGAGTCCACTGGTGACCAGCAGGTCGCCAGGGCGCAAGTCGACATTGGCCGCCTGCCACAGCAGATCGAGGTTGCTCGTCGGCGAGCCGGCGCTACCCACCAGGACGCCACGGCGACCGTCGCGCTCCACTTCGACCGGTACGGCAGATTCGCGGTCGGTGATCAGGCGCACCGAGGCGGTGAGCGGGGCGACCGCCGTGACCTGTCCGAGCAGTCCATGGCGATCCATTACCGGCGAGCCCACCACAATTCCCGCCAATGCTCCTTTGTCAATGAACAAGGTTCTCGAGTACGCGTCGCGCGCCTCGGACACCACCTCGGCGGCAGTGCTCTGCACAGGGGCGGCTTGTCTGAGCTGCAACAATTCCCGCAGGTGTGCATTTTCCGCAGCCTCTTCGCGCGCGCGCTGCGCCTCAAGCACCAGGGCCACGTTCTGCGCCCGTTGCGCTCGCAGCGCACGCTGCACGTCTTCCAGGGACGCGAAATGCTCACTGACCGCGCTCCAGGCGCGCCCGGGCGCGCGCGCGGCCTCCACCGCCGGCGCGATCGCGAGGCCGATGGCGCCGCGCACGGGGGCCGCCACGTGCCAGCGCACGTCCATGGCCATCAGCAGCAACGACAACGCGCCGTAGAAACCGAGACGCGTGAGTGCGGACGGTCCCTGCCGAAAAAATGGTGGCGGGCTGCGTTCCAGGGTGTTGAATGCCATCCGCGTGCGACCTCATTGCAGCGGCGCGCAGAGCGCCGCATGCATCACTCCGACGTGAAAATCGTGCCCAGGCGGTCCATGCGCTCCAGCGCCATGCCGCATCCGCGCGCCACGCAAGTCAGCGGATCTTCCGCCACCAGTACCGGCAGGCCGGTTTCCTCGGCAAGCAGGCGATCGAGATCGCGCAGCAGCGCGCCGCCGCCCGTGAGCATCATGCCACGCTCGGCAATGTCCGCGCCCAGTTCCGGTGGTGTCTGCTCCAGCGCGTTTTTCACTGCCGAGACGATCTGGTTGATGGGGTCCGTCAACGCTTCGAGGATTTCGTTACTCGAAATCGTGAAGCTCCGTGGCACCCCCTCCGACAAGTTGCGGCCCTTCACTTCCATTTCGCGGACTTCGGAGCCCGGGAAGGCCGACCCGATTTCCTTCTTGATCGCTTCGGCGGTCGGTTCGCCGATGAGCATGCCGTAGTTGCGACGGATGTAGTTCAGGATGGCTTCGTCGAATTTGTCTCCGCCGACGCGGACGCTCCCCTTGTAGACCATGCCGCCCAGCGAGATCACGCCCACCTCGGTCGTGCCACCGCCGATATCAACCACCATCGACCCACTGGCCTCGCTGACGGGAAGGCCAGAGCCGATCGCCGCTGCCATCGGCTCCTCGATCAGGTAGACCTCGCTGGCGCCGGCGCCCAGCGCCGATTCACGGATGGCGCGGCGTTCGACCTGGGTTGATCCGCAAGGTACACAAATGATGATTCGGGGTGACGGCTTGAACATCGTGGTTTCATGAACCATCTTGATGAACTGTTTGAGCATTTGCTCGGTCACCGTGAAATCCGCGATCACACCGTCCTTCATCGGACGTATCGCCTCGATGTTGCCGGGTACGCGCCCGAGCATGGCCTTGGCTTCGCGGCCGACAGCCTGGATGGTCTTCTTGCCGTTGGGGCCGCCCTCGTGGCGGATCGCGACCACCGACGGCTCGTCTAGCACGATGCCTTTGCCCCGGACGTAAATCAGGGTGTTGGCGGTGCCGAGGTCGATGGCCAGGTCGGTCGAGAAGTACCGTCGAAAAATTCCGAACATGGCGGGCTCAATGCGAAGGGTGTCTGGAAAAACCAACAAAATCAAGGATTCGGCGCCAAATTTCCGCCGGGAACAATCTTGCCATGTTACAGGAAGACGCCTCGTAGAATGCAGCACGCCGGCGCGCGCCTGCGTCGCCGCAGTGCGGCCATCCTCATGCTTGCCTCTCCGCCCCAACCGTCACCATGTTCTTGCAATCCAGCGATATCGATCGCATCGCCAGCCTTGCCCGGCTGCGCCTGAGCGAGGCCGAGCAGGCCTCGATGCTGGTGCAGATCAACGAATTCTTTGACATTGTCGAGCGCATGCGCGCCGTCGACACCACGGGAGTCACGCCGTTGGCGCATCCGCTGTCGGCGGTGCAGGAGCTCCCGCTGCGCCTGCGTGACGACGTGGCGATCCAACCGGGTATCCGGGACTGTGCGCTGGCCAACGCCCCCGCGTCGCAGGACGGGCTGTTCATTGTGCCGAGGGTCGTCGAATGAACCTCCCAGCGGATCCGACAGCGCTCGACCTGCGCGCCCAGGCCGAGGCTCTGCGAACCGGCGCGCTGTCGAGTGTCGAACTCGTCCAGGCGCATCTGGAGCGTATCAACGCGCACGCTGACCTCGGGGCATTCCTGCACGTCGCGACCGACACCGCGCTCGGCGGCGCGCGTGCCGCCGACGCCGCGCGTGCCGCTGGCGACGCGCGTGCGTTGCTGGGGGTGCCGGTGGCACACAAGGATGTATTCGTGACCGTTGGCATGCCTTCCACTGCCGGCTCGAACATGCTGTCTGGATACATGAGCCCGTTTGATGCCACGGTCGTGCGGCGACTCGGTGACGCCGGGATGGTCACGCTCGGCAAGACCAATATGGACGAGTTCGCGATGGGCTCGTCGAACGAGAACTCTGCGTTCGGCCCCGTGTCAAACCCGTGGGATCGCGCCGCGATTCCAGGCGGCTCCTCCGGGGGATCGGCGGCTGCCGTGGCTGCACGGCTCGTTCCGGCCGCGACCGGGACCGACACCGGAGGATCCATCCGGCAACCCGCCGCGATGTGCGGCGTCACCGGTATCAAGCCGACCTACGGTCTGTGCTCGCGGCTGGGCATGATTGCCTACGCCTCTAGCCTCGATCAGGCCGGGCCCATCGCGCGCACCGCCTGGGACTGCGCGATGCTACTCGAGGCCATGGCCGGTTTCGATCCCGAAGATTCCACCAGCGTCAACGTCCCGGCGCCAAAGCTGCTGGGGGCGTTGGACGCCCCGCTGGCGGGTGGCACTGGGGCGCGGCCCTTGCGCGGGTTGCGTATCGGCCTTCCCCGGGAATGGTTCGCCGACGGACTGGCCGACGATGTCGCCGAGGCGGTGCGCGAAGCACTGGCCGACCTGACCAGGCTGGGAGCCGAACTGGTCGAGGTGAGCCTGCCGCGCACCGAACTGGCGATTCCTGCCTACTACATCGTCGCGCCGGCTGAGGCGTCGAGCAACCTTTCGCGCTTCGATGGTGTGCGCTATGGACATCGTGCCGCGCATGCGCAGGATTTGGCGTCGCTGTATGCCAATTCGCGCGCCGAAGGCTTTGGGCCTGAGGTGAAGCGCCGGATTCTCATCGGCACCTACGTGTTATCGCATGGTTATTACGACGCCTACTACTTGCAGGCGCAGAGAATAAGGCGCCTGATTGCTGACGATTTCTCCGCCGCGTTCGCGCAGTGCGACCTCATCGCTGGCCCCGTGGCGCCCACCGCGGCCTGGGACCTTGGCGCCAAGGTCGATCCGCTGGCCAACTATCTGGCAGACATCTACACCCTGCCGGCGAGTCTCGCGGGTCTGCCGGGCATGAGCGTCCCGGTGGGGTTCGGGCGTGACGCCAACACGCACCGCCCGGTCGGCCTGCAACTCGTGGGTCCGCACTTCGGCGAAGCACGACTGCTGCACGCCGCGCACCAGTTCCAGCGCGCCACCGACTGGCACCTGCGCGCTCCGCAATCCTGACTCCTCACGCACCATGTCCAGCAATTCTGCGAACTCCTGGGAAATCGTCATCGGCCTGGAAACCCACGTCCAGTTGTCGACGGTTTCCAAGATGTTCTCCAATGCCCCGACCGCGTTCGGTCAGGCCCCCAACACCCAGGCCAGCAAGGTCGACCTGGCATTGCCCGGCGCCTTGCCGGTGGTCAACCGTGCCGCCGTCGAGCGCGCCATCCGACTCGGTCTGGCCATTGGTGCCGACATCGCTCCCGTGTCGGTGTTCGCGCGCAAGAATTACTTCTACCCCGACTTGCCCAAGGGCTATCAGATCAGCCAGTTCGAGATTCCGGTGGTGCAGGGCGGCGCGATCGCGTTCCTGCACGACGGCGCGATGCGTCAGGTGCAATTGACACGCGCGCACCTCGAGGAGGATGCTGGCAAGTCGATCCATGGCATTGCGTTCGAGGGTCGCGAGGCGACCGGCATTGATCTCAACCGTGCCGGAACTCCGCTGCTGGAGGTTGTGACCGAACCCGTCATGCGCAGCGCCGCCGAGGCGGCCGATTACGCGCGCGCGCTGCATGCGCTGGTGGTGTGGCTGGGCATTTGCGACGGCAACCTGCAGGAGGGTTCGTTCCGCTGCGATGCCAATGTATCGGTGCGGCGGTACGGCACGCCACTCGGTACGCGGTGCGAGATCAAGAACCTCAACTCGTTCCGTTTTCTCGAACGTGCCATCGTGTATGAGGCGCAGCGCCAGATCGCGTTGATCGAAGACGGTGGCGTGGTTCGACAGGAAACGCGTTTGTTTGATCCTGATCGCGGCGAGACGCGCACCATGCGCACCAAGGAAGACGCGCACGATTACCGCTATTTTCCGGATCCCGATCTGCCGCCGCTGGTGATCCCGGTCACCTGGGTTGATGCCATTCGTGCCGATCTTCCCGAGCTCCCCGGGCAAATGGCCGTACGCTTCCAGCGCGACTATGGCCTTGCAGCCGTGGATGCCGCCTACCTGACCCAGAGCCGACTGCACGCCGCGTATTTCGAAGCCTGCGCGCAGGCTTGCGGTGCCCCCAAGCTGGCGGCGAACTGGATCATGGGCGAACTTGCGGCGGCGCTGAACCGCGCCGGGCTCGAACTCGATGCATGCCCGATTGCGGCGCCTGTGCTGGGCGCGCTGATCCAGCGCGTGGTGGACGGAACCCTGTCGGGAAAGACGGCGCGTGAGGTATTCGGGGTCTTGTGGGATGGTGCGCAAGACGTCGACGCCGTCATCGAGCAAAGCGGACTGCGTCAGATCAACGACGGCGGCGCCATTGGCGAGGCGGTGGCGGCGGTGATTGCCGCCAATCCCAGGAACGTCGAGGAGTACCGCGCTGGCAAAGGCAAGGCACTCAATGCGCTTGTTGGCCAGGTGATGAAAGCCACCGGCGGGCGTGCCAATCCGCAGCAAGTTGGCGCGGCGCTGCGCGCTGCACTCGACGCCTGACGCGGCGCGGCCGCGCGCCCGGTCAGTGTGCGGCGGCGGTGCGGGCCCAAAGTGCTTGCATCCGACGCAGCAGGGCTGCGTACTGGCTGCGTACCCGCCTGGCTTCCTGGCGTTGCTGCGCGATGACGCGCTGCTCCTGATGGGCCAGCAGTGCGTTTGATTCAAAGCGGCTGCGCAGGTCCGCCGGGTAGCGACCATTCGGATAGAACTGCGCTTCGCGCTTGAGTGAAGCTTGCTCCACGGCCAGCGCTTCCAGTCGTTTTTGTGCGCTGGCGACCAGACCCAGTGGGGTCCGCAAGTCGCCAGCCTCGGCTTCGTCGAGTCTGGCGCGATCGGGGTAGCGGGTCAGCAACGCTCGCTGCTCGCGTTGTGCCCGTTCGGCGCGCGCTTGCGCCGCGCGCTGTTGCGCGGCGGCCGCGTCTGCGGCCTGCTGTTGGTGCGCGGTCAGAATGGGGCGCCGCAGGCTCCCGTCCGGGTTGAGTTCCTTGCCGCCGTAGGTCAGGCAGTCCGTGGACGCATGGTCCACGGTGACAGTGCCCCCCGACGCTGTATTGCAGATGAAAATATTGGCCTGGGTGGCGTGCGTCGCCAGTATGGCGGTCAGGGCCACGAACTGGGCAAGGCGGGTACGCATCATGAACGGCTCCGGATCAAGGGGTTGATTGCTCGCGAATGATCTGTGCGCGTCTTTCAGTCTAATCTCCATCATTTTCTCAAATCCAACATGAAATCTTCACGGTCTCAACGGATCTCGTCCCTGAATCTCAATGGCATCCGGTCCGCGGTGTCCAAGGGTCTGGATGCATGGCTGCGCGAGCACGCGATGCCGGACTGGTTGTGCGTCCAGGAGCTCAAGGCTGCTGACGCTGACATGGTCCCCGCGCTGCGGACCCTGGGGGGAATGAAGGGCGTGTTCCACCATGCCGCCAAGCCGGGCTACAGTGGCGTCGGTCTGTATTACCGGCATGAACCAGACGACGTGCGTATCGGTTTCGGCAGCGCCGAGTTCGACGCCGAAGGGCGTTACGTGGAAGCGCGCTACCGGTTGCACGACGGTACGCGCCTCGCCCTGCTGTCGGTGTACTTTCCATCCGGATCGAGCTCCGACGAACGCCAGGCAGCCAAATTCCGCTTTCTCGACGCCTTCGAGGCGCATATGCACGAGCTCAGATCGCAGGGGGAAGTGATTCTTTGTGGCGACGTGAACATTGCGCACAAGGAAATCGATCTCAAGAACTGGAAGGGCAACCTGAAGAACAGTGGATTTCTGCCCGAAGAGCGCGCATGGATGACCCGGCTGATCGACGAACTCGGTTGGGTTGATGTATTTCGCGCCCTCAATCCGGCGCCCGACCATTACACCTGGTGGAGCAACCGCGGGCAGGCGCGTGCGAAGAACGTCGGCTGGCGCATCGACTACCACCTCGCGACCCCTCGCATGGCCGCGCTGGCGCGCCGGGGCAGCGAATCCATTGACACCGCCGTGCGTTTCTCCGACCACGCGCCGCTGAGCATCGACTACGAACTTGCATTCTGAGGTCGTTCCGGGGGCGTGGGTACGACCCCGGCAGGTTGCGGGTGGCGTGCGGAGTCGCCGCTCAGCCGTCGGCGTCCTCCATCCGGCTGGCAAGCTCCAGGTGTCCGCGCGCCCGTAGCGACGCGGCGGCGTGCAGACGGTCTCGGCCATCCTTGTTCTGGCCCAGCTTGGCCTTGCCCACCAGCGCCGTCACTGCGATGTCCAGGCCGACGATGTTGCGCACCATGGTGTCGATGTAGTCCGGCGGTGCGTCCGCCATCGTCCACGGGCGTGGTTCCGTGGCCTCGTGCTCCCGGGTCAGCCGTCCGACGAGTCCGCGTACGAACCGCGGATCGTCATGGACGGTAAGGATGCCGTGCGCATGGACGACCTCATAGTTCCATGTGGGGACCTGCCGGTGGGACTCGTGTTTGCTGGGGTACCAGTTGGGCGAGATATAGCCCTCCGCTCCGCGGAAGACCACCATGACCGGCGTACCTGTGGGGCAGCGTTGCCACAATGGATTCGCCCGCGCCACATGGGCCGACAGCACGCCATGGGTTCCCGCGCCCGGATCGAACAGGAACGGAAGATGGTCGGCGTCGAGCCCGTTGCCTCCATGGGTGATCAAGATCCCCAGCGGATGCGCACGCATGATGCGTTGCAGCACCTGCGGACGAAGCTCGGAAAAATGCGGGGGAATGTACATCGTGTCACCACCGTTGACGGGAAGGGAATGGGGGCTGGTGCGCGCCGGCTCCCAGCCCGTCTTCGAGGTGATTGGACGATTTTCCCTCCTGCCAGGCAAGCGCAGACTGCCGGCAGTCTGCTGCACGACTTGCGCCGCGGCTCAGCGGCCGAACACCTTGATGCAACCGTTCGGGCAATCGTGGTCCCCAGCCGCGACGGGGACAAACGCCTGCCCCGTGCGTGGGTCGGCTGCCACCGAGTGGGCGTCCTTGCCCGACGCTACGTTGCCGAGCCAGCGCGGACCGTCGGCTGAAATGACGCCCAGCACGGCACCGCCCGGCTCCGCCACCGCGGCGAGCAGGTATTGGTGATGGGCGCGGTCGTACCAGACTTCATCGGAGCCGCCCACCTGGTTGATCACGCGGGATGGCTTTCCCGTCGCGGTGTCGAGCACGATCGACGTCGCCCCGAAGCCGGCGGCCACGGCGTCGTCGCTGCAGCCGAGCAGCAATTGGTGCCCGGGGCCCAGCGCCAGACCGGCGGGCATGCAGCGCTCGACCTGCCACGTGTGCACCAGCATGTGCGTTCGGGGATCGATGACCGCGACGCCTCCGCGCGTGGGGACACCGTCAAGCTCCGGGATGGCGACGTCGACGCGTCCGGTGCGGGGATCCCACATGGGCTGCTCGAGGCCATGGGTGGCGCGAGGCAGTGTGATTCTGGCGACGACGGCATACGGAGCGCGGGTCGAGATCAGGGTGACAAAGGGTGGTTTGTCGGCGTTGTTGGCGGCAATCACCAAATGGTCGCGGGGGTCGAATGTGAGTTCATCGACGCGCTTGGTGCCATGGGTCGGCACCGATGCAATGACGCGGTGGGTGGCGATGTCAACCACCTTGACGGTGCTGTCGCCATCGCCGGCCCAGACTTGTCTGCCACCGACGATGGTGACCCCGTTGGGGCCGCCAAGTCCACCCTTGCGCGGGCCAGTGAAGCCGGTGGCCTGGCCGATGACCTGATGGGTGCGCGTGTTGATGAGATCGACGGCGGCATTCGAGCGGTCGGCGAAAGCGTAGACGCCGTTGGCCGCGCTGCTGATGTCGAAGCTTTGCAACGGATTTCCCGGAATGGCCACCCGATCGATAAGGCGCAAGGGGCCATTGGCGTGGGCGGTGCTCGCGACACCGATGCTGAGCAGGATTGCGGCGATGCGCTGGAGTGTGGCAGTTTTCATGATGCTTGTTGGTGGTGGGGAGAGACAGGAAAAGCGGTGCGGAGGTGCGGGCCGAGCAAGCTTGCGGCGCGCGCCTTCCATTGAACCGTTGGCGGATGACAGCGGCATGGCGCTCAGGGTCCCGCCGTGGGTACGGGCGCGGCGAGGGGCAGGATGATGCGTACGCGCAGCCCGGCTCCGGGGGTGTTGCGCAGCGTCAGCTCGGCACCGAGGTTGTCGGCAATCTCGCGCATGATCGCCAATCCCAGGCCGCTGCCGCTGGACGAGGAGGATTGGCCCAGGCGCTCGAAGGGCTCGAAAGCGCGAGCGATGAGCGCTTCGGGAATGCCGGGGCCCGTATCGTCGATGTCAACAAGAACGCGTGCCTGCGGCGAGAACTCGGCGCGTGCGGACAAGGTTACGTGCCCGCCCGGCGGGGTGTAGCGGATGGCGTTGTCGAGCGCATTGCGCATCAGTGTGTAGATCTGCATCGGGTCACCGCTGACGACGAGGGACTCGGCGGTGGAGACGTGAAGTTCGATGTGACGCTGCTCGGCCAGCGCGCACATATCGGCGCCGAGTTGTCGCAGCACCGCAGGCACGCGGACGGCATGCATGGAGCGCGAGGGGCCTGACTGCACGCGCGCCAGGTCGAGCAGCTGCTCGACGACCGCGCGGGTTCGCCCCAGTCCTTGACGGAGTTGCGCCAGCCGCTCGCGCGCCTGCAGCGAAAGCTCCGTATGTTCGAGGTTATCGACTTGCAGGACCAGCGCGGCGATTGGCGTTCGCAACTCATGCGCGGCATCGGCGACGAACCGCCGTTCACGTTCCCGGGTCGCCGCCAGACGTGCGATCAGCCGATTCATCGATGCGAGAAAGGGCCTGATCTCGAACGGAACGTCCGCCACCGGTAAAGCGTCGAGCCGATGCTCGCCGCGCGCGTCGACGTCCTCGGCGAGGCGCCGAACCGGACGCAGCGCGCGGCGCACCACCGAGCCCAGCAGCAGCGCCAGCACCGGGATCAGACCCAGCAGCGGGTAGAGCGTACGTTGCGCGCTGTCCACCGCGGCCTCGGTCCGCACATCGGCGCGCTGCGCCACGGCGATGCGGCCGGTGGCGCGCCGCGTCACCAGCACGCGCCACGCCGTGGCGCCGATGCGTACGGTCTGGAGCCCATCGGGGAGGTCGGCCGGAAACTGCGCGATCCCGGGCGCGCGCGCGCGCCCCCGCGGCTCGCCGACCACGCTGGCCGCGCCGGCGCCATTGGCTTGCGTGCCCCGCGGCGCGAGCATCGTCGGTGGCAGCGATCCCCAGCGGTGCGCCAGCGCGGCAATCTGCTGCAGTTCCACGTCCTGGTAGTCGTTGGCCTCACCGTAGCCGACGAGAAACGACATTGCCGCCGTCGCCGCGCCGAAACCGACCACGAGCACGGCGGTCCAGACCCACAGTCGGCGCAGCAACGAGCGTTGCAGCCAGCGACGCATTCGCCGCAATGCGTTCATCCGGGGTCAATCGCGTCGCGCGCGACCATCCAGCCCACGCCCCTGACGTTGCGGATGCAGCCGCCGCCGAGCTTCTTGCGTACGCCGTGAATCAGAAACTCCACGGCGTTGCTCTCCACTTCCTCGTTCCAGCCATAAATCCGGTCTTCCAGTTCGGTGCGCGACAAGATGGCTCCGGGGCGCAGCAGCATGGCGTGCAGCAGCGCGAACTCACGGCCGGTCAGACGCGCCCGCGCCTCCCCGAAGCTGGCCTCGCGGCTGCGCGGATCCAGACGCAGCGCGCCGCAGGCAAGCACTGCGCCGGCCTGCCCACCCATGCGGCGGGTCACCGCGCGCAAGCGGGCCAGCAACTCACCGGAATCGAACGGCTTCACGAGGTAGTCGTCAGCACCGAGATCGAGCCCACGGATTCTCTCCTCGATGCCATCACGTGCGGTGAGGATGAGGACAGGCAGGGTGTGGCCACTTTGGCGCAACTGCTCCAGTACCGCGAATCCGTCCTCGCCTGGAAGCCCGAGGTCGAGTAGCAGCGCCTCGTAAGCCTGGCCGCGCAAGGCGAGACGGGCGGCGGCCGCGTCGAGCACCCAGTCCACCGCGTGCGCCTCGTCGCGCAGGCGCTGCTGCGTGGCTGCGCCAAGCATGGGGTCGTCTTCGACGAGGAGGATGCGCATGGTCTAGCTGCGCATGGGCTCTTCAGCGGGGGCGGCATCCACCAGACTGCCGTTGAAGAGCTGGAACAGGACCGGCATCAGCAGCAGCACCAGTGGCAACTGCACGGCCAGCCCGGCGATGATGGCCACGGCCAGCGGCTGCTGCATCGCCGCGCCCTGACCGAGGTTCAGCGCCAGCGGGGCGAGCGTGAGAATGGCGGCAATGGTCGTCATCGCGATGGGCCGCATGCGGTTGATTCCGGCTTGGACCAGCAGGTCCGACAGCGGTGCCCGCGGATTTTGGCGCGCCAGATCCTGCAGTTCGCTGAAGTAGAAGATCGCCACCTCGGTCACGATACCCACGATCATCGTCATGCCCATCATCGCTGAAATATTCAACTCGATGCCCGAGGCCCACAACCCGATGTAAACGGCTGGCATGGCGCACAAGGGCATGAGCAGAATGACCGCGGCCACCTTGAAGCGCTCGTAGAGGAAGACCAGAAGCAGGAACACCAGCAGCACGGCGGCCACCAGAACCTGGGCGAGGCCGCGGAACGCGATCTGCTGCTGCCTGTAAAGGCCTCCGAGCGCGACGTGCACCCCGATCGGGAAGAAACCGGGGGCGCCGATCGCATGCTTCACCGCAGCGATGGTCGAGCCGAGGTCCCGACCGCTGATGCGTGCCGTGACGGCGACCATGCGCTTGAGATTGTCTCGTTTGATCTGCGCTTGTCCCGTCAGTACGTCGACATGGGCGATATCCTTGAGCGCGAAGATGTGGCCGTCGGGAGCTCGCAGCGGTAGCGCAGCGACGTCCTGGGGCGTCGTCCGCATGGCAGGGGCATCCCAGACGCGAACGCCGATCATTTTCGGGCCCTGTTCGATTTCGGTCGCCACGCTGCCGCCGATCAGCGTGGCGAGCTGGCGCTGCACCAGCGTTGCATCGACCCCTTGCAGCGCCATGCGAATGGGATCGAGCCGGATGTCGAGCGCGTCGCCCGCCAGCACGATGCCATTGTTGACGTCGACGATGCCTGGAATCGCCGCGATGGCATGCGCCGTTTTCGCCGCCAGGTTCGCGAGACGAGCGGGGTCGTCGTCATAGATCTTGATCTCCACGGGTTGCGGAACCGCGGTGAGATCGCCGATGAGGTCTTCCATCAGCTGCGCCATTTCAATATCGATCCCCGGGACCTGCGTCTCGATGCGCCGGCGCACGTCTTCCATGACGGTGTCGATCGAGCGTCTTGGCATCGGCTTGAGGCGCACGAAAAAATCTCCTTCGTTGGCTTCGGTGATGCCACCGCCGAGTTGCGCACCGGTGCGGCGCGACCAGTTGCTGACCTCCGGTGTCTTCCGCAGGATGGCGCCGATTTGCATCAGCAGCCGATTGGTCTCGGTCAGCGAGGTTCCTGGAGGAGTACGGTAGTCCAGCACGAAGCCGCCCTCGTCCATGTGGGGCATGAACCCGCTGCCGACGCGCGCATGGGCAATCCATCCTGCGCCGAGCAGCAGCGCCAGCGCCACCAGCGCGAGCAGAGGCTGGCGCAACAGCCGCCGCAGTACTTGGGCGTAAGCGCCATGCACGGCGCCCAGCCACGGACCATGCTCGCGTGCATGTTCGCGTCGGGCGTCGGCGGCGGTCACGAATTTGTCGGCGAGCAAGGGTACGGCCAGCCACGCGACAAAGAAGGAAATGACCAGCGCCGCACCCATGGTGAGCGCCAGGGCTTTGAAAAACGCTCCCGTGACGCCGCTGAGGAAGGCCAGTGGGATGAAAATGATCACCGTCGACGCGCTCGAACCCGCCAGGGGACGAAAGAATTCCATCGCGGCATGCAGCACGCCGGCGTGGCGGGTCGCATCGGTGGCTGCGCCGGCATCCGACGCGGTACCGAAGCGCTCGCCCATGCGGCGCACAATGTGCTCACTCATGACGATGGCATCGTCGATCACCAGCCCCACGGCTGCCGCCATGCCGCCAAGGGTCATGATGTTGAAGCTCATGCCCAGTGCCCAAAGCAGCACGACCGCCGCTGCCAGCACCGCTGGCACGGTGATCATCGCGATCAGTGTGATCTTGATGCTTCGCAGGAATATCCACAGCACCAGGCCGGCGAGCACGACCCCGATGAGAATGGCGTCGCGGACGCTGGACGCCGAGCTCACCACCAGCTCGCTCTGGTCATACCATTTCGCAAGATGGACGCCGGCAGGCAGCTTGTAGCTCGCAAGCGATTGGCGAACGGCTGCCGCGATCTGCACGCTGTTGCCGCCGGGCTGTTGGTAAATGCTCAGCAGCACGGCGTCATGGCCGTCCGCGGTGACGCTGATCCATTGTGGTACGACGCTGCGGGTCACGGTGGCGACGTCGCGCACGCGAATGATGCCGAAGGGTGACGCGCGCAGGACGAGATCGCCGATCTGGCGCGTATCGTGCAAACGCGCGTCGGCCAAAGCAAGCAGAAGCTGATAACGGTCTTCGAGGCGTCCCAATGCGCGCACGCCGTTGTTTGCCGCCAGCACGTTGCGCAGATCCTGCATGCTCAGGCCGTCGGCTTGCAGGCGCGCAGGATCGGCCACGACGTGGAATTCATCCTGGGCACCACCCTGCACCTGGACGCGTCCGACGCCGTCGATGGCGGATAGCAGCGGACGCAGTTGAAACTGCGCCAGGTCGTACAGCGAGGTCGGGCTCACGGTGTCGGAGGTCAGGCTGTACGCGATGATGGGATCGACCGTGGGATCCATGCGCTTGCTCGACACCACGGTGCCCGCCGGCAGTCGGGGAATTTCCTGGTTGACGGCCTCATTGACCTCGACGGCAGCAAGCTGCATGTCGGTACCCCAGTGAAAATTCACCGAAATATCGGCGCTGCCGCGGCTGGTGGTGGAGCGGACGTCCACCACCCCCGGCACGCGCCGCACCGCCTCCTCGAGCGGTTGCGTGACCTGCAGCATCATCTGGCCGGCGGGACGGTCGCCAGCATCGGCACTGACCATGACGCGGGGAAAGTCCACGTTCGGGAACAGGCCCACCGGAAGTTTGAACGCGGCAAGAATACCGCCCGCCGAAAGCAGGGTGAGCAACAGCAAGACCGAGCGTCGGTGCTGCTGCAGCCAGTTGGATACGGTCATGGTCGTGCCTTTGCCGCGATGCTGTGGCTCATCGTCCGGCCTCCAGGGTCATGCCGTCATCGAGTTCGGCATTACCCAGCACGACCAGGGGGAGCGTGGGGGCGAGCGGACCCGAAATACCGCTGCGTCTTGCGGTATCGATGGCGAGCGTCACATGCACGCGCCTGGCTTTGCCGTGGTCGTCCTGGAACACATAGGCCTGTCCGCTTTCATCAAGCAACACGGCTTGCCGCGGAACGACCCAGCCTGACCAGGGCGCGAGTGCGAAACTGGCCTCAACCGGTGTGCCTTGCAGCCATGTCGCGGCCTGGGCGTCGAGCCCCAGTACCACGTCGACCAGATGGCTTTGCGGATCGATCAACCCGGCGACTGCGCGCACGGTGGCGTGGGCGCGTGCGCCGGCACCGAACACCTGGCGCAGCATGGCGGTCTGCCCGGCATGCAATGCCTGCGCCAGTTCGGGCGGGACGCCGACGACCGCTTCGGTACGCGCTGTCGGGGCCACGACCATCGCCGCAGCGCCTGCCGCCAGACGCGCGCCTGTGCGGGTATTCAGCGTGGTGACCACGCCATCGAACGGGGCCGCGCGCGTCGTGGTGCCGGGGCCGAGTCCCTGGATGCCGGCGGCCGTCAGTTGCGCCTTTGCGTCGGCGAGTGCCCTGGCTGCAGCGTCGACCTGGGAGCGGGTCGCGAGCTGGCGCGCCTGAAGTTGGCGTATCCGGGCCAGGTCGGCCGCGGCGAAGCGCACGGCGGTGCGTGCCTGCGCAAGCGCCAGCGCGGTAGCGGGAGCGGCGCGCACGGCCATGAGCGGAGCGCCGCGCCGCACATGTTCGCCGGCGCGCACAAAAATCCGATCGACGTCGACACTTTGTGCGAAATTGATCATCAGGCTCTGGCCGGTGCCGGCACGGATGCTGCCCCAAGCGCGGGCGGTTTCATGCAGTGTCGCGCGCTGCAGCGGCGCGATACGCACCTGCGCCGTCGGCCCAACGTCGGCCGCCGAGGCGGGGTTGAACACAGTGAAAGCGAGTGCAATGGCAGCGGCGCGGCGCGCGCGCCCCTGGGAGAGCCAGCGTGTGCGAGGGGTGCGATCCGTCATCTCTTGGGGTCGTTGCGTGGTTCAGGGGGTGGAGGCGAACACGCCACGCCCCGTCAGGAGCTGCAGCGCAACCGCCTGTTCAGCGATTTGCTCGGCATTCGATTGCTGGGCGAGCTGGGCATCCAGCAGCGCCATGCGCTGCGCCTGCGCCTGCGGCAGGGTGATGTCACCGTCGGGGGGGGGGG